>NZ_JBFUBR010000017.1:0-275021 GCF_056405655.1 Pseudomonas sp. P1_F7 | reverse complement strand
GCGTCAGGTGATCGCCCAGTTGCACGTGCAGCCGCCGGGCCAGTTGTTCGCTGAGCATCACCGTATCGTCCTTGGCCAGTCGTTCCCAAGGATTGTCGCCCAAGGCTTCGAGCAGCGGCCAGTGCTGGCGATAGGTCGGGTGGTCGATGATCCCGGACAGATCGGTCGGCCAGCCCTGCAACTGGATCGAAACCTGCCAGTTGGGCAGCACCGCCGCCAGTTGCGGCTGCTGGTTGAGCCAGCTGTGCAGCTCCCTGGCCTGAGCCGGGTTCTGTGGATTGAGATAAAGCTCGGCCGTCAGCCGTTGTTCGAGCCAGTCGCTGAAGGTCTGGCGGAACCCCGCGGTCATGCTGCCGGCTCCGATGTTCGCCGCCATGGCCAACAGCAGCGCCATCAACGCCAGACTCAGGGCCGGCAGTTGCTGGCGACAATCGGCGACAAACCATTGGCCAAGCACCGAGCGACTGCGCTGCGAACCGAAACTGAGCAGCGAACTGAGCACCACCGGCAACGCCAGCGCGGCACCGATCAACAGCGCCGCCATCAACACGAAGCCACTGACCAGGCTGTCGCCGAAGATCAGCGCCAGCAGCGCGATCATCCCGGCCATTGCCGCCACCCCACCCTGGCGTCGCAACCAGCGGGCATGGGCCTGATGCCAGGCTTGCGGGTCGGCCAGGGCAAGCAAGGGCAAGCGCGCCGCCCGCAGCAGGCTGCTGGCCCCGGCCAGCAACGCGCCGATCAGGCTCAGGCCGATACCGCTGAACCACCACAACAGGCTGAGGCTCAACTGCCCCGCCACTTCGGCGCCGTACAAGCCACGCAGGCTGGCGGCGACATCCGGCAACAGCACGCCGGCCAGCAGGTAGCCGCTGATCACCCCGGCCACACCGCCGATCAGGGCCAGTCCACCCAATTCGACGGCGAGACAAGCGATCAGCATCCGCGCACTCACACCGCAGGCACGCAAGGTCCGGAGCAAGCCTCGCCGTTGCTCCAGTGCCAACCCGATGGCCGCGTGCACGATGAACAGACCAACCACGAACGACAGCACCCCCAGGGCATCGAGGTTCAGGTGAAAGCTTTCGGTCAGGCGCGTCAGGTTGTTTTCTTCGCCGGCGCGCTTGAGTTGCAGCTGGCCCTTGAGCGGCTCCGGCAGCGGCGCGGTGAAGTCCTTCGGTAACAGCAGCCGCGACAGTTGCTCCGGCAACCCCAGAATCTGCTGGGCAAAACCGATGTCCACCAGCAACACACCGGGCGCCATGTCGGCCTGCACATGCAGCGGCGGCAGTGCCGCGCCCGCCAGGTTCAGTGGCCGGTCACCCTCGCGCAAACCCAGTGCCTGCAAGGTCTGCGACGATATCCAGGTACTGCCCGGCGGACTGAAAAAATCGACGACCTGTTCAATCGCCAGGGCCTGCCCGGCCACCGCCGCGCCCGCCGGCAGCGACACCGGCTCGATACCCATCAACTGCAAGCGCTGCTCTCCGTGCCCCTTGAGCGTGACCCGCCCTTGCAGCACCGGTGACACGGGCCACCCGGCGCGGCGCAGATCGATAAACCATTGTTGCGGGAACGTCCCGCCACCGGGCGCACTGAGGCTGGCCTGGGGTTCGCCGCCGATCAACTGACTGGCGCGGGCATAGCTGTCGCGGGCCTGGCTGTTGAGTGCCTGGACGCCGGTTAGCAGACCGGTGGCCAGCCACAACCCGGTCAGCACACTGAAAAACTGCACCGGGTGCTGCCGCCAGTGGCTGAGCAGGGCGCGCAGGGTTTCGCCAAAGATGCGCATGTCAGCGCTCGCCCGCACTGGCTAGACGACCACCGCACAGCAAGGCTTTTTCCGCCAGCCGCGCCGCCACGCCGGGACTGTGGGTGACCATCAACAGGCTGGTGGGACTGTCGTCGAGCAATTCCAGCAGCAACTGCAACACCTCGGCGCCGGTGGTTTCATCGAGGCTGCCGGTGGGCTCGTCGGCCAGCAGCAGTTGCGGGCGCGACGCCAGCGCCCGGCCCAGTGCGACCCGTTGCTGCTGGCCGCCGGACAGTTGCTCCGGGTAGCGCCGCAGCAGCTCGCCCAAGCCCAGGCGCCGCACCAGATGCGCCTGCCAGCGTGGGTCATGGCGCCCGGCCAGACGCGCCTGAATCGCCAGGTTGTCTTCGACCCGCAGGCTGCCGATCAGGTTGAATTGCTGGAACACCAGGCCGATTTCCGTACGGCGCCAGTTCGCCAGTTGCCCTTCATTCATCTGTTCCAGATGATGTTCGCCACTGCGGATGCTGCCGCGATCGATCCTGTCCAGCCCGGCGATCAGGTGCAGCAAGGTGCTTTTGCCACTGCCCGACTCGCCCATCAGAGCCAGGCTGCTGCCGGGCCTGAGCGTCAGGTCGACGCCTTGCAGCACCGGCAGCGGCCCCTGCGGTGTGGCGTAGCTTTTGAAAACGCCATGGACTTCAAGCATGGGTCAACCTGCTGGATATGCATGGCCCAAGGATAGCGGCCCTGAATGCTTTTTGTCCGTTGCTGATGATCGCCCTGCCCGAACCCCGCCCTACCCTCGAAGCTGGTCTGACCATAACGATAAAAAACGGAGACGCCATGCCTCGTTTCACCTTGAGCCCTCGTGGGCTGCTCGCTTGCCTGATCACTGCCTGCCTTGCGCAATCGGTGGTCGCCGCCGACGGACCGGTCGCGGCCAGCCCGCAAACCACGGCCAGTAACGCCGCCGTGCTGCAACAACTGCCCTTCACCGACCGCACCGACTACGAGTCGGTCACCAAGGGTTTGATCGCGCCGTTCAAGGGCCAGGTCAAGGACGCCTCGGGCAAGGTCATCTGGGATATCCAGGCCTATGACTTCCTCGCCAAAGACCAGGCCCCGGAGTCGGTCAACCCGAGTCTCTGGCGCCTGGCCCAGCTCAGCGCCCATGCCGGATTGTTCGAAGTCAGCCCTCGGCTGTATCAGGTGCGCGGCCTTGACCTGGCCAACATGACCATCATCGAAGGCGACGACGGGCTGATCATCATCGACCCGCTGACCATGGCCGAAACTGCCAAGGCAGCACTGGACCTGTACTACCAGAACCGTCCGCACAAACCGGTGGTGGCGGTGATCTACAGCCACACCCACGTCGACCACTTCGGCGGCGTGCGCGGGGTCATCGACGAAGCCGACGTCAAGGCCGGCAAAGTCAAGGTGTTCGCTCCCGCCGGGTTCATGGAACACGTGATGAGCGAGAACGTCTACGCCGGCAACGCCATGAGCCGCCGCGCGCAGTTCCAGTTCGGCAGCCTGCTGCCCCGTGGCGAAAAAGGCCAGGTCGACGCCGGCCTGGGCAAGAGCACGCCGAGCGGCGGCACCGTCACCCTGATCCCGCCCACCGACCTGATCGACAAGGAACTGCAAACCCGCACCATCGCCGGCCTCGATGTGGAATTCCAGTTGACCCCGGGCACCGAGGCGCCAGCGGAGATGAACCTGTACCTGCCGCAGTTGCGCGCCTTGTGCATGGCGGAAAACGCCACGCAAATGATGCACAACATCCTCACCCCCCGCGGCGCGCAAGTGCGTGACGCCAAAGCCTGGGCCGAGTACCTGGACGGCAGCCTGGCGCGTTACGGCGACAAGAGCGACGTGTTGTTCGCCCAGCACAACTGGCCGACCTGGGGCGGCGAACGCATCCGCACCTTCCTCGCCGACCAGCGCGACATGTACGCCTTCCTCAATGACCGCACCCTGCACCTGCTGAACCAGGGCCTGACGCCGCTGGAAATCGCCGACTCGATCAAGAAACTGCCCGGCAACCTGGACCAGAAGTGGTACACCCGTGGCTACTACGGCTCACTGAGTTTCAACACCCGCGCGGTGTATCAGCGCTACATGGGTTTCTATGACGGTAACCCGGCCAACCTCAATCCGTTGCCACCGGTAGAAACGGCCAAGCGTTCGGTCGAAGCCATGGGCGGCGATGCGGCGGTGCTGGGGAAAATGCAGGCGGCAATGGCCAAAGGCGAATACCGCTGGGCCGCGCAACTGGGCAATCAGTTGCTGTTCGCCAACCCGGACAACGGCGATGCGCGCAAAGCCCAGGCCCAGGCGCTGGAGCAAATGGGCTATCAAAGTGAAAACGCCACCTGGCGCAACATGTACCTGACCGGTGCCATGGAACTGCGCAACGGCGTACCACCCAATGCCGGCACTTCGGTATCGGTGGACATGGTGCGGGCGATGAGCCCGCAGATGTTCTTCGACTTCCTGGCGGTGCGCCTGGACAGTGAAAAGGCCGTCGGCCATGACCTGACCCTGAACTGGACCTTCGAGGATCAGAACAAGGACTTCAACCTGACCCTGCGCAATGGCGTGCTGACCCACCGTGCCGGGCTCAATCCCCAGGCGGATGCCGGCGTGAGCATGAGCAAGGCCACCCTGGAACAGATCAGCCTCAAGCAACTGGATATCCCGACGGCGATCCAGAAAGGCCTGATCAAGTTGCAAGGCAATGGCAAGAAGCTTGGGGAGTTGATGAGCAGCCTCGATACCTTTGCGCCGCAGTTCAATATCGTTACGCCTTGATATCGCCTTCGCGAGCAGGCTCGCTCCCACTGGAATCCATGCAGCTCACAGCATTTGTGAACGACACAGATCCACTGTGGGAGCGAGCTTGCTCGCGATGGCTATGTGTCAGGCGATGATTGTTTTGTGGGTGTACATATCCATTGCTGCGGTAACGGCCTCTGGCGGTTTCGCTCTTACAGCGAGTTACTTGGAAAAGCCCCAAGTAACCAAGGGCTCTTGCCCCTTACGTTCGGTGCCTCGCCTAGGCTCGGCATCCCCTCGCTCCGGTCCTGCTCCGTGGGCCCGCCGCCATCGGCCATCCATGGCCGGGGGCGGCTAACCCGGCATCCATGCCGGGTTGCCCACTGCGCAGAACCTGCGCTCGGCCTCTCGAGGGGGCAAGAAGGTCAAAAGCAAACGCAAAAGCAAAAGCGAGGCGGCTTAGGCAGTAACCACTTCAATCGCTGGCATTTGCCAGCGTTGATTGACCACCTGCTGCCCGGGTCCATACAGGCGCAGGACCAGGCTGAATGCCCCGCTCGCTGGCGTCGGCAACCAGTTGCTCTGCGCAGGCGGAGCGGCGTTCTGCAGGATCAACGTCAACCCGCCGTCCGCATCTTTTTGCAACTGATCCCGGCTGCTCAGGCAGTAACGATTGATCGGGTTGGCCACCAGTTGCCGGTCCGGCAAGTCATACAACGTCAGCGACCAGAACTCGCTGGCCGGCGGCAATTGCCCCGGTGCGAAACGCAGGCGATAGCTTCGCCCGCCCTGCAAGGGTTGACCCTGATTATCCAGGCGAGTGCCGGTGTAGAAGGCCTCTTCCACGCTGTTGCCGTAGATGCCGACATTCGCCGCCACAGCGCGGTTGAGGTAATTGCCGTTCATCGCTTCGCGAGTGCCGAACAGGCCGAGGGTGGTGCGTACCTGGCTCACTGCGGTTTGCAGTTGCGCCTGGGCGTCCTGAATCCCGGCGAGCAGTGCCTGGCGCACATCGGCCGGCAGAGCCACCACGTCGAAACCCTGACCGGGCACGATGCCGATCCGGGCAAAGCGTGCGCGCAAGGCTTGTTCGGACGGTTGCGTGGGGCACAGGCTGAGGATCTGGTTCAGCGCCGGGATAAACTCCAGCCCCAACCCGGTCTTGCTGTCCCAGGGTTGCCAGACAATCGCCGGCGCAGCCACGGGCGGTGCACCGCCGATGTATTCGTGCAACGAACGTAAACCGTATTCCTTCTGCAATGCACGCACCGCCGGCAAGTCCCCGGCGTTTTTCAGGCCCGTGCGCCCCAGCACCATGACGATTTCGGTTTCACTGCGCAGCACGGCCTTGACGCCGTCCGGTGTCGGGCCTTGCCAGCCCGGTCCGGCGATCAGGTAGTTTCCCGCTTCGCGACCGGTGCTGAGCACGCCGACATAGGCAAAGTTGTGGGTGTACTGGTCGACCAGTTGAAGCACGTAATAGCGGTCGTCATCGACCGCCGGCACGCTCAACACCTGCGGTTCGCTGCGCAGGTCGAGCCAGGCCCAGGAGTACGGCGTGTCGTTGTTCGGCGTGACAATGTCGCGGTTGTTCGGGGTAAACAACTCGCTGTAATGACGAAAGCGGTTGAAGCCGCCGACGTACTCCGGTGCGGTCGGGTTGAGCGCCTGTTTTTCCATGGTCTGGTAATGCATGAGCATGGGGTAGGCGTAAATCCACGCCTCTTTGGCAATCTGCCGCAGGTCATCGGAATCGGCGGCCAGCAACCAGCGTGGAAACATCAGGCTGCCGCCCAATACCCCCATGCCACCCAGCACCCGGCGGCGACTGAAAATCAGGTTCATGATTCGATCCTCGTTATCGTCGGCAACTGATAACTCCCGTCCAACGCCCTGCCCTTGGGCAGGTACAGGCGCAACAGCAGGTTGAACGGACCTTGCGGCGTCGGCAGCCAGTTGCCCTGCGGTGCAGCCTTGGGCGCATCGGCTTGCAGGATCAGGGTCAAGCCGCCGTCGGCATCGTATTGTAGACCAGGGCTGCGGTCGCCCAGGGCATAACGCTGGATCGGGTTGGCCACCAGCAACTGGGTTTTGCCGTCATACAGGGTCAGCGACCAGAACGCATTCACCGGTGGCAATTGCCCGGCGGGAAAATGCAGGCGATAGGCGTGTTGACCGGTGAGCGCCTGCCCCTCGGCATCGTGCAGCGCCATCGGGTACAGCGCTTCCTGCGCGTTGTTGGCGTAGATGTAGCGCCAGGCGACCGCGGCACGGGTCAGGTCATCGTCGCCAAACTTGCCGACGTTGGACGGCGACGGCAACCAGCCCTGCTGCTCCACCGAGAGCTGGCTGGACGCTGCGCGCACCTGCTCGCGGCCGGCTTCGGCACCCTGGGCGACGGCTTCGCTCAAGTCCGCCGGGGCCTGGAATGCGACGCCCGGGTTCACGCCGATGGCGGCGAAACGGGCGAGTTTTTTCTGCTCGCTGGCGGTCCATTGGTGCAGCGGCGCCAACGCGTTGAAGGTGCTGAACAGCGCCTGCGCCGGCCCTTGTTTGGTGTCTGTATACGCTGGCAGTTGCAGCGGTGCCACCGGTTCAGGCGTCGCGCCGCCACTTGCTTTGGACAGCGGTTGCAAGGCGTAGCCCTTCAGCACTTGCGCGGCGTCTTTCTGATCCGCTTCGCCCTTGACCTCGGTCCGTCCCAACAGGAATACCAACCGGCTCGGCGAGCGAATCACAGCGTTGAAACCCGATGGCATTGGCCCTTTCCAGTCCGGCCCGGCGATCAGGTAGCGCCCGGCCTGATCGCCCGTGGCGCGGGTGCCGATGTAGTCGAGGTTGTCGGTGCGCATGTCCACCAGTTGGAAACTGTAGTAGCGACTTTGCACGGCCGGCACGTCCAGCACCATTGGTTCGCTGCGCAAATCAAGCAAGGCGCGCGAATAGAAGGTGTCGTTGTTCGGCGACACCACTTTGTTGTCTTGCGGGCCGAGCAGGCGCGGCTCGCTGTAGAGGCGGTTGAACGGCAGCCTGGCGGCAATGGCGCTGAGCACTTTGTCGTGTTCGACCGTGGCGTAGGCGAACACGTAGGCCTCCTGCGCCAGGGCTTTCGCCTGCTGTCGGTCGAGGGTTGCGGCGTGAACAGTGCCCAGGCTCGCGCCCAGGGCCAGAGCGGATATCCAGTAGCGCACGGCAGATCTCCTTTAGCAAAAACATCAGCACACACAGATCCCTGTGGGAGCGAGCTTGCTCGCGATGAAGCCGGTACAGCCAACATTGATGTCGTCTGATACGCCGCCATCGCGAGCAAGCTCGCTCCCACAGGGGATTTACGGTGTCCGGTTTACTTGGCCCAGCGCCGCAGGTCCGACGGGGTGTAGTCGTCGGTCTTGGCGGCGAAGCCCACGCGCATCGGCTCGGTCTCTTCGTTGGCCAGGCCGCCGGCGTAGTAGCGTCCGGAGATCAGGTCATAGGAGGTTTCCAGCACGTTGTAGGTAAAGCCGTGGTCGTACTGCTGGATCGCGTGCAGTTCACCGCTGCGCCACAGCTCACCGCGGCTGTCGTACTGGTCCGACTGGGCGATCTGCCAACTGTCCTCGTCCACATAGAACCGGCGCTTTGCATAGATATGCCGCGCATCAGGCTTGAGGGTCGCCTCCACCACCCACACCCGGTGCTTCTCGTAGCGAGCCAGGTCCTGGTTGACGTGGTTGGGCTGGATCACGGCGTCGTACTTGAGGTCGCGGCTGCCGATCTTGTAGCTGTTGTAAGGGATGAACAGCTCTTGCTTGCCCACCAGTTTCCAGTCGAAGCGATCCGGCGCTCCGTTATAGCCGTCGATGTTGTCGGCGGTGATCAGGCCGTTGCTGTATCGGGCGCTGTTGTCGTAGGCGATCATCGGCGCACGACGCACACGACGTTGCCCCGGCAGGTATTGCCAGGCCGAACGAGGCTCGGCGACCTGGTCGATCGGCTCATGCACCAGCACTGCTTCGCCGGACAGACGCGCCGGTTCCAGGACCCGGCTCTTGAACATGAACAGGATGTTCGAGCCCGGTTCCAGTCCGCCCACGGTGTCGGCGAAGTTGATCAGCGACTGGTTGCGCACGTAGCTGGTGGCGCCGTTTTCGCGCACCAGCGCCGAGCTGCTGATGCGCTCGTAACTGCCGCCGCGGTAACGGGTCATGTGGTTCCACATCACCTCCAGACCTTCGGTGGGCAGCGGAAACGGAATGCCCCTGGCGTAATCGTGCAGACCGTTGCCGCCGTCGGCCATGCTGGTTTTGGCCACGTTGTCGCGGCTCGCCGCCAGCACATCCTTGGGCAGGTTGGCGCTGCGATGGGTCGGGTAGATGTTCATCTTGTAAGTGTCGGGAAAGCGCTTGAACAACGCGACTTGCCCCGGACTGAGAAACTTCTCGTACTGCGCCACGTTCTTCGCCGTGACGGTGAACAACGGTTTTTCAGCGGCATACGGATCGCTGTAGCCGCCCTTGCTGTCGACGGTACCGGCGTTGCTCGCCAGGCCACCGGTCCAGGCCGGAATGCTGCCGTCGGCATTGGCTGCCATTTCCGAGCCCATGGGGGTGAGGGTCTTGCCCAGTGCCGCCGAATCGGTGCCTTTGGCCTGGGCCAGGCCGACGGTGCAGGCCAGGGCCAGCACGCACAATTGCATACGCATAATGGTTCTCCTTAGAAGTCTGCCTTGAAGCTGACGGATGCGAAATCGCGGTCGTCGAGGGTGCTGTAATCGTTGGAACCGAAGAACGCGTTGTAGGCCAGTTCCACGCTGTAATCGTTCATGTAGACGCCGGTCAGGCTCACGCCCAGCGCTTGCTGGCCTTCCTGGAACGGCCCTTGCGGATCGTAGGAATAGCCCGAGATGTCATGCCGCCAGTTGACCGCCGGAATCAGGTTGATGCCCGGCAACACATCGCTGTATTCGAGGCTGGCGCGCAGGCGATAACCCCACGACCAATCGGTGGCAAAGCCCTTGTCGGTGCAGTATTGGTTGGTCACACCGGAAGCCACTGTGTTGCACAGCGTGCCGTTACGCGGAGCGCTGCGACCGAACGCGGCGTTACGGCCCAGGCGCTCGTCGCCGAGATCTTCGATGTGCACCACACCGGCTTCACCGAACAGGCTCAGGCGCGTGGCGCCCAGCACGTTGTCGATGGCCTGGGTGGCCGAACCGGTCAGTTGCCAGACGCCCTTGCGTTCCCACGCATCAAACTGGCTGCCATTGGTGGTGTTGAAGCCGGGCGGCAACTGCACCCAGGAACTGCCCCCCGGCCCGGAAATCACCGCGACGTTGACGTCGGGCGCGTTGATCGCGATCGGCATGTTCGGCCGGTAGCTCAGCTCACCGGCCAGGGAAATCCCGGTGACTGGCTCGATGCCGTTGAGACTGATGCCGTACAGGTGAATGTTTTCCGGGAAGGCCGCCGCATAGCTCGGCCCCTGGATGCCACCGGGAAAGGTGCCGGGCGAGGCAGTGTTCCTGGCATTGATAGTGAAATACGGCAACCGCGAGTGATAGTTGATGTAGTAGATCGCCGCTTCCGCATCGTTGAGCGCCGGGATCATCTGGCGCAGGGCAAAGCCGAACTGGCCGTTGTCGGACGGCGATTCGTTGCCCCGGGACGTGGCGAACAAACCCGCAGCCTGCATCTGTTGATCGGTCTGTACCTGGCTCAGAAACAGCGGCCCGCAACCCGGCTGGATCACATCGCTGCTGGCGAAGAAAGTGCCGCAACCGTCGAGGACGCTGGGGCGCCAGTTGTACTGGTAGAAACCTTCGAGGTTGGTGCTGTCGGTCAGGCCGAAGCTGAAGGAGACCATCTCCACCGGCAACTGGCCTTCCTTGATCTCCACGCCGGGACGGTTGAACGCCGAGATATCCAGAGGGTTGATCACGTTGATGCCGTTCTGGATCAGCAGCGCCTCGCCCCAGGACAACACCTGGTTACCGACCTTCACGCTCAGCGGATGCTCGGCCACCTGGAAGTCTTTCCAGACGTAGGCATCGAGCACCTGGAAGCCCTTGAACTTGGCCAGATCGTCCCAGCCCGAATCGTCGAAATCCTTAAAGCGGCCATTGCCGGTTTCATAGGCGTGGTCGTACCAGTATTTGAAGCGAATGAACGCGCCCTGGCCCTGGCCATCGAGGCTGAAATCGGTGAGGCCCTTGAAGAGCTGCGAGATGGGGTCGCCCTTTTCGAAGTTCAGCCGGTTGTCGTCGGCGCTGACGCTGCTGCCATTGGCATTCACGCCCTGGGCCTGCAAGGCGTTGGCCCGGGTCATCAGGCTTTTGTCGGGGTTTTGCGTCGACCAACTGCTGCCCAGGCTCAGGCTGGTCTTGGTCGACAGGCTCCAGTCTTCGTTGAGGTCAAATGTGGTGGCGCAGGTCGGCCCCGTGAGTACAGCAAGAATCGCCAGCGCAAGGGGTTGCGGGCGGGTGTGGCCAAGCCGGTGAAGTCGTCGGCGGACTCCGGCTGTGGCCGAGCTTTTTTTTATCATTATTAGGCTCCGGTCAGATTTGCTCAGCCCGGACACGGTGCCCAACTATCGGCCGCGACACGCAAGCGATGGCCGACAAAAAATAATCATCGGGGGTGGCTGCGGGGCAGGCGGTATTTGTTTTGAGGGTGTACATATCCGTTTTTGCGGTAACGGCGGCTTAGGGTTCTGCCCTTACGGCGGGTCACTTTGGAAGAGCGCCAAAGTAACCAAAACGCTCTGCCCCTGACGTTCGCCCTTCGCTTAGGCTCAGGGTGCCCTCGCTCCGGTCCTGCTCCGTGGGCCCGGCCTCACGAAGGGGCAAGAAGATCAAAAGCCAAAGCAAAAGCGAGGCGGCCTACCGGCCGGCCTGATCGCGGGGTTCGTTCGCCTGTGAGAATTGAGTCGGCTGGCAGGCCGTCATCGCGAGCAAGCTCGCTCCCACAATTGGACCGTGTGCAGCAGCAAAATCAGGTCGGCCGGTAGGCCGCCTTCGCGGGCAAGCCCGCTCCCACAAAAAAGCAAAGGCAGATCGGCGTACCCCCACGCTCTTCACCACTCAACAGGCCGAGCGTTAGCTCGCCTGCAGCTCTTGATCTTGATCCACCCGCCCCCTCGGAAGGCTGAGTGGAGGCGTTCATCCGGGGACTGGCGCGCAGCGCCGTTCGACGCAGTCGAACTCATTGCATGTAGGTCGTCGCGAAGCAGACCGGAGGGCAATGCCCCCGGATGAATGCCGGAGCGAAGGAACCCCGAGCCTTAGCGAGGGGCCGGACGTTCGGGGCGAGCGCTTTTTTTGCTTACTTTTTTTGAGGCGCTTGTTAAAAAAAGTGAGTCGCCGTAAGGGCGAAACCATAAGCCGCCGTTACCGCAGCAACGGATATGTACACAGTCAACAAAAGACAGGTCGGCTGTCAGGCCGCCTTCGCGGGCAAGCACTCACTCTGTTTTGTGCTGACCCGCCCATGGCGCAATTATGATTAAATGCCGCCCCCCCACAAATGACCGACCCGACCCCGATGAACCCTGAAGCCCTCGCCACCCTCAACCAACAGGTGCTGACCGCCCTGGTGGCCGCCCCTGCCGAAACCCGCCGCCTGTTCCACGGCCGTGGCCGCTGCTGGCCGGGGCTGGAGCAAGTGACCGTGGACTGGCTGCAAGGCGTAGTGCTGGTGGCGCTGTTCAAGGAGCCGGAAGCTGAGCAACTGCAAGACTTGAAGCAGTTGCTGATGGCAATCACACGGTCAGCGCAATGGGCCCAATCCGGCGCCCACACGCTGCTGTTGCAACACCGCTACCTGCTGCAAAGCACCACCGAGTGGCTGCTCGGGGAAGTCATCGAGGAAATGACCATCACCGAGGGTGGTCTGAAGTACCGAGTGGATTTGGGCCGCAAACAGAACACCGGGCTGTTCCTCGACATGCGCTACGGCCGCGATTGGGTCCGCGCCAATGCCGAGGGAAAACGGGTATTGAACCTGTTCGCCTACACCTGCGGTTTCTCGGTGGCCGCCATCGAGGGCGGCGCGAGCCACGTGGTCAACCTAGACATGTCGAGCCCGGCCCTGAGCCGTGGCCGCGACAACCACCGGCTCAACGGCCACGACCTGAGCAAGGTGAGCTTTCTTGGTCACGACCTGTTCAAGTCCTGGGGCAAGGTGATCGGCAAAGGCCCGTACGACCTGGTGATCATCGACCCGCCGTCGTTCCAGAAAGGCAGCTTCTTGCTGACCAAGGACTACCAGCGCGTGCTGCGCCGGTTGCCCGAATTGCTCAGCCCTGAAGGTACCGTGCTGGCGTGCATGAACGACCCGGCATTCGGTGCCGACTTCCTCATCGACGGCGTCACCCGCGAAGCGCCGAGCCTTCGGTTCGAGCAGCGTCTGGAGAACCCACCGGAGTTTCCCGATGCCGATGTCGAGTGTGGGTTGAAGGCGTTGGTGTTCAGGCAGCACCTGACCGACTGACCGTCATTGCCGAAGGCACGCCGTCAACCTTCGGCGCTTCATCAATCTGCGCCATGCTCAAGTGCGCGGTTTCCCTCAAGAAGAACGAGCACACGGCGACGATAGCCAACGCGACAGAACCATACACCGCGACTCCAAGCGCATTGTGGTTGGTCGCAATCAAAATTGCCGTCGCCACGCTCGACGCCGTACCGCCGCCCAGTGCCGCCCCGATCTGGTAGGCGGCGGACATTCCCGAGTAGCGCATTTCCCTGGGGAACTGTTCCGCCAGAAACGCCGGGATCGGTCCCTGGGTCGCGCCCATGAACGCACCGACCGCGATGTACGCCAGGGTCGACACCAGCAGGCTTTTCATACCGACCAACGGGAAGAAGGCAAAGAACCCGATGGCCATGATGATTGCGCCGAGGATCATGACTTTGCGTCGGCCGATCCGGTCAGACAGCAGGGCAAACAGCGGCGCGGTCACCACGATGGCCACGGACAACGAAAAGTCGAAGATCAGTGCGTCCGTGCTGCCGTAGCCGAGTTGCGTGGCGTAGGACAAAAAGAACGTGCTGCCGATGTAGGCGATGGTCACGTAGCCAAACGCGATCCCGGTGCACAGCAGCATTTCCTTCGGGCGCGCCCGCAGTGCTGCGGCCAGGGGAATGCGCGCCTGCGCTTGCGGTTGGACCTGCTGTGCAACCGGTTTTTGCAGCCGCGCATAGAGCCCGATCAACACCAACACACCGCCCAGCCAGAATGGAATGCGCCAGGCGAAATCGGCGAGGTTATCGTTCGAGGCGACACTGACGATACCGAACACTGCCGCGCCGAGAATGCCGCCAATGCCGATGCCCATGCTGGTGAAACTGCCCCACAGCCCTCGTCGACCGGGGGGCGCCGATTCGATGCCGAACAGCGCCGCCCCACCCCACTCACCGCCGGCGGCGAAGCCTTGTATCAACCGCAACAGCACCAGCAATGCCGGGGCCGCCAGCCCTATCGATGAGTAACCGGGCAAGCAACCGATCAACAGCGTGCTCAGGCCCATCAGCAACAGGGTGATCACCAGCACTTTCTGCCGACCGATCCTGTCGCCGTAGTGCCCGAAGACCATGCCACCCAAGGGCCGCGCAAAAAAGCCCGCACCAAAGGCGCCGAAGGCAAACAGCGTGGCGGTCAGCGGGTCCATCTGCGGGAAGAACACCTTGGGAAACACCAGCGCCGCCGCCGTGCCGTAGATGACGAAGTCATAGAACTCCAGCGCGGTGCCCATGCCGGAGACGAAGAAGGTTCTGAGGGCGGATTGCGAACCCGCCGTGGAATGACCGTAACTAGCCATATCGAGTGCTCTTTTTGTTGTTATGGAGGACGTCGGTTCAGAAGCGCTGAAAGCCGTCGCGGGCCAGCAGCATCGGGTTGCCGGCGGCGTATTCGAGCACGCCGTGTTCGCTGTCGATGCCGATGGTCAACAGGGTTTCCCAGCGCTCGGTGGCCGGCATGCTCAGGTCCGGATGGAAACAGATCGGCGCCTCGTCACCGGCGGCACCGCACATCGCCGCCGCCCGACGGTTCAGGTCGCCATGGATCATGTCGGCCCGCGCGGCGTTGACATGGGCCAGGCGTGCATAGGTGGTCGATGCGTCCGGCGTCCGCTCGCCAAGGCTCAGTGCCGCGTCGAGGAAGTGATTGGTGTGGGTGATCCAGCCGTCTTCGCCGGGCAGGACCACGGCGGTGCCGGCGGCGGACATTTCAATGCTCGCCGCGCGTGGCGCTGCATCACTGCGCGAGAACACCGTCAGCACCGTCGAGGCACTGACCCGCGCCGACCGCGCCAGGGCAATGGCCTCTTCAACGCTGGTGGCCTCCTCCAGGATCCGCCGGGCAATCGCGTGCACCGGCACGCCAGCAACCGCGTTGTCGCTGGCGTGGTGGAGGATGTTGAAATGCAGCCCGACGCCTGCGCTGTTCACGCCGATCTTGCCAAGCATGCCGAACTCGGTGAACAGTTTGACGGTGATGCCGGAGCTGGCCGTGAGTTGCAGCAGCATGCCGTGGGGCACCAGCGAATCGTGCCAGTCCCAGGTCTGGATGGTCCTGGGCGCAACCATCCCCGCCGGCGCGAAGACCGCCGTCGAGCATTCGCCTTCTAGCGATGCCGGCATCACCGCGAGGATTTCCGTGCGCGCGTTCAGGCTCGCCAGTTGCCACAGGGGAATCCCGGCGCCTCCGGCCGTGGCCGCCAGCTCCTGGGCCAGGCTCGGGCTCCAGTCTGAGAGTGCTTGCAGGCTGGCTTCGCCGATTGAGCGCACCTGCTCGGGGGTAACACCGACCTGCTTGAAGAAATCGAGATAGAGCGCCACCGTCTTGCCGATTTGAGCCGCCCAGGTTTCGCCGATTTGCTGGCCTCGAATCTGTGGGTTGTGGGTGTCGGTGACGAAGCAATGCAGTTTCACGGAAGAATTCCTTGTTTTAACGTTGATATCCAACCTGTGGGAGCGAGCTTGCTCGCGATAGCGGTGTTTCAGTCGACATCATTGTTGGATGTGCTGGCCCAATCGCGAGCAAGCTCGCTCCCACAGGTTTGTTGCCACAGGTTTTGTTGAGTATCGGGTTCAGGGATTGCGGGCAAAAATCTCGCGCCCGGCGAACCAGGTTTGCAGCACCCGGGTATCGCGCAGGGCCTCGGCTTTGACGGCGAAGACATCGCGGTCGAGGACGATCATGTCGGCCTGTTTACCCGGCTTGAGCGAACCGATCTGCTCCTCGAGGCGCAGGGTGCGGGCCGCGTTGAGCGTGTAGGCCTGGAACATGGTCTGGCGGTCGATGTCTTCGCCCGCATTGAGCACGCCTTTCGGGCCTGTGCGGCTGACCGCCTGGTAGATCGCCTTCCACGGATCCGGCGTGGTGATCGGCCAGTCGCTGGCACCGGCAATGGTCGCGCCGTTCTTGAGCAGTGAGCGGGCCGGGTACGAATACATGAAGGCCATCGCGCTGACATAGGGTTTGACCAGGTCCATGCTCGACTCATCGGCCATGGCCCAATACAGCTGCATCGAGGCAATCACGTTAAGGGTTTTGAACCGGGCGAACTCCTTCGGATTGACCATTTGCAGGTGCGTGATGGAGTGCGGGATGCCACTTTGTCGGTCCTTGCGCGCCTGCTCGATGCCGTTGAGCGATTCGCGCACCGCGCGGTCGCCTATCGCGTGGATGTGCACCAGCCAGCCACGGGCGTCGGCAGCACTGACCAGTTGGCCAAAGTGCGCCGGGTCGATCAGCAGCTCGCCGGATTTTTTCGAATTTTTGTAAGGCTCAAGCATGGCGGCGCTTTGTGCCGGGACTTCCGCCACACCGTCGGCAAACACCTTGATGCCTGGCAGGGTCAGATTGGGCACGCCGAGAAACTGCTGGCGGACCTTGTCCAGTTCATCGAGATCGGCTGGCGTGGCTTTCGAGTCGGCCATCAGCAGCGCGGCCACATGGGCGGTCAGCTCGCCACGCTCGGCCAGCGCCTTGTAGATCGGCAGCACCCCCACCGACTGATTGTTCACATCGCCGCCGGGGATTTCATTGGCAATCGGGTCCATCCAGCCGGTGATGCCCAGGCTCTTGTAGTAGTCGAGCGCTTCGCGCGCTCCCGCCATCAATTCCTCGGTGGTCGGGGGTGGAAGCAGAGCCTGCACCGGATACAGACCGGCATCGACCAGGAAGCCATTCGGACGCCCATCGGCGTGATGACCGATCGTGGCCTGCTCTTCATCTTTCAGTGCCTTGACCCGCGCGGCATCGACGCCGGCGCGCTGGAGCATGGCCTGATTGGCCCACCCCGTGTGCAGGTCCCAGCCCAGAAACAGAATCGGGGTGTCCGCCCATTCGCCCTGATTGAAGCGCTGCTCAAGGGCTTCGATCTGGCTCCAGTAAGTCGAGGGCAAGCCGCCGACACTGAGGACGTCACCGCGTTTGGCCTTGCCGTCTTCGCGCCACTGACGCAGGCGCTTTTCCAGCTCGTCGAGGGGCAGCAACTCGCCGTCCAGGTTGGCTTGGCGCAATTGCAGGCCGCCCTTCACGGTGTGCGAGTGCGAGTCGATAAACCCTGGCATCAGCACCTTGCCGCCCAGGTCGATGAGGCGCGTGCCCGGCTGCTTGAGCCGCAGCACTTGAGCATCGGAACCCACCGCCGAGACCTTGCCGTTCTCGACCGCAATGGCCTGCTGCAACGGCTGGCCGGGTTCGGCGGTGTACACCCTGGCGTTGTGCAGGATGAGATCGACAGCGGCCATACTTTCCATCGAGGAACAGGCCAGAGCAAGCGACGCGGCCAAGGTCAGAATCTGTTTCATGGGGTGGCTCTTTATTTTTGTTGGGCTGTAGCCAAGACTATCCAAGCCGAATCGAGAACTGAATGCCTGCTCCCGCACAACTTCTGTGCCCATCAGGAATAGATCAATGGACAAAATGAGTGCCCTGACCATGTTCGTCGCCACCGCCGAACACGGTAATTTCAGCCGCGCCGCCGAGCTGCTCGGCAAAACCCCTTCGGCCCTGACCAAGGCCGTGGCCCAACTGGAGGAAGAACTCGGCACGCGCCTGTTCGACCGCACCACCCGGCGCATGGCGCTGACCGAAGCGGGCCGCATCTATCTGGAAGGTGCACGCCAGGCGCTGATGCAACTGCAATTGGCCACCGAAGACGTGGAGCAGTTGCAGCATGAACTGCGCGGCGACTTGCGGATCACCGCCCCGCCCTCGTTCGCGCCGGCGTTTCTCAATCAGGTGTGCTGTCGCTTCTTGACCGCGCATCCGCAGGTCAAACTGGAAGTGGACCTGAGCGATAACTTCGAAGACCCGGTGGACGGCGGCTACGACCTCGCCCTGCGCGACGGTCCTATCGACCTGCCCGGCGTGATCGCGCAGCCGCTGGTGGAAAACCAGATGTTGCTGTGCGCCAGCCCGGCGTACCTGGCACGCAAGGGCGAGGAGGTTTCACTGGAAAACTATCAGCAGCACGACTGGCTGATCTTCCGTCACCCACTGCTCAATCGGCACTTCTGGTGGGTCAAGCAGGGTGAGCAACGGATACGCCTGACCCAACCGACGCCCCGGCTGGCCAGCGATAACTACGACTTTCTCCTGGCCTGCCTGCTCGATGGACAGGGCTTGCAGTTCATCCCGCAATGGAGCGCCGCGCCCTATCTGGCGCGCGGCGAGCTGGTCGAGTTGATGCCGCAGTACTGGCGTGAACCCAGCGCGTTCGGGCCGTGGATCTACGTGCTGTACCTGGCGCACCGGCGCAATACGCGCAAGGTGAAAGTGTTCATCGAATACCTCAAGGCGCATTGGCAACAGCACGCGGCATGACGGCTCAACGCGGCTGCAACACCAGGGCAAACAACTCGCCATGCCCATTGACGTTGAGCTTGTGATAGAGGTTGCGCCGATGCACTTTCACCGTCTCCGGGGAAATGCCCATTTGCTGGGCGATGGCCTTGCTGGAGAAGCCCTGGAGAATCAGGCGCGCGGTTTCGATTTCCCGCAGCGTCAGGCGTGCGTCGAAGCGATCGAGCAAGGTCGCCAGATCGCCGGCCGGCGGTTCGGCGATCGGTCCTTCCGGTGGCAGCAAATCCACATGTCGGCGCATCGCTGCCAGCACCCAGTCACGCACGCACAGCAGACGGCCCTGTTCTTCCAGGCTGAAGCGCGTCGAGCGCCCCAGGGACAAACCGAGCACGGCGCCGTCGACGTTGACCATGAACTGCAACTCGTCGCCACCGACCACGGTGCTGAAGTAACTCAGGTAGTACTCGCTGTGCTGGAACTGGTCGGGGGCCACCGATTCGAGGCTGTGCAAGCCGTCGGCGATGCCCGCGCAAGCGGCTTGATAGAACGGATCGAGCAGGTACATGCCGGCGCGGTAATCCGCCAGTTCTTCCTGCTCATCAGCGTTGCCCTTGGCATCGAAATCAATCATCAGGCGCGGCACATGGCCCGGGCGCATTAGCGCTACCAGCGCGTTGTCCAGCGGCACCAGCAAGCGCAAGGTATCGACCAGCGCACGCCAGAAGCTGTCCCGCCCCACCGCCGTGAACACCCGCGCCAGCCCCTGGTGCACCGGCAACTCTTTCAACAACGCGTCCACGCACTACCCCTTTTGAGTAACCCATGATGGGAATGGGTGAAGGCCACCCCGGTCGATACGCTACAAACTCCTGATTACCACCGGCCGCAACAGGCCAGGAGTGCCGCATCATGAGTCGTCACCGCTTGTATTTCAATCTGGGGTTTGGCGCCTGCCTGGCGGTGTCGTTGTCGGCTTTTGCGGTCGAAGCCCCGACGGTGCACGTGTACAACTGGTACGACTACATCGGCCCCACCACCCTGCAGGATTTCAAGCGTGACACCGGGATTGCGCCGGTCTACGACACCTTCGACAGCGCCGAAGTGCTCGAAGGCAAACTGCTCACCAGCCGCAGCGGCTACGACGTGGTGGTGGCCAGCAACTTCAGTTTGCCCACGCTGATCAAGGCCGGTGCCCTGGCGCCCCTACCCCGTGCGCAGATGCCGGACTTCAAGAACATGGACGCCGAACTGCTGGCGAAACTGGCCAACAACGATCCGGGCAACCAGTACGCCGTGCCTTACCTGTGGGGCACCAACGGCATCGGCTACAACGTCGACAAAGTGCGCGCGGCGCTGGGCGACAAGGCGCCGGTGGATTCCTGGGACCTGGTGCTCAAGGAAGAGAACCTGGCCAGGCTCGGCGAATGCGGCGTGGCCATGCTCGACTCGCCGTCAGAGATGCTGCCGGTTGCCCTGCACTACCTTGGCCTGCCGCCCAACAGCACCAACCCCGAGGACTACAAGAAAGCCGAAGCGTTGCTGCTCAAACTGCGTCCGCACATTGCCTACTTCAACTCGTCGAAGTTCATCAGCGACCTGTCCAACGGCAACATCTGCGTGGCGGTCGGCTGGTCCGGCGCGATGCTCGAAGCCAAGACCACCGCCGAGCAGGCCGGTAATGGGGTGAAGATCGCCTACAGCTTGCCCAAGGAAGGCGCGCCGGTGTGGTTCGACACGCTGGTGCTGCTCAAGGACGCCCCGCACCCGGAACAAGGGATGGCCTTCATCGACTACCTGATGCGACCCGAAGTCATCGCCCCGGTCAGCGACCACCTCAACTACCCCAACGGCAACCGCAGCGCGACCACGCTGGTGGCCGAAGCGACCCGCAACAACCCGGCCGTCTACCCGTCCGCGCAAGCCATGGCCACCCTGTTCACCCTTCAGCCACTGCCGCCGGCTACCGAGCGCGTGCGCACGCGGATCTGGAGCAAGGTCAAAAACGGTCAGTAGGAGCTGCCGAAGGCTGCGATCTTTTGATCCTGGTCCTCAGCAGCTGACAAAAATCAAAAGATCGCAGCCTTCGGCAGCTCCTACACAGGGTCAGCGATCTTTTTCTGCCAAAAATTGAAAATGAGAAAACCATGAAACCACGCGCCCGCGACCTCAATATCCCTATCGGCCAACTGCAACCCGGCCCGCTCAACGCCATCACTGACGTCCCCGGCGTACGCGTCGGCCACAGCGATGTACGAGGACGCACTGCCAGCGGCCGCGACATCCTCACCGGCGTCACCGTCATCGAACCGCGCGCCGGGTCCACCAGCCAGCAACCGTGCTTTGCCGGTGTGCATGTGCTCAACGGCAACGGCGATGCCACGGGTCTGGAATGGATTCGCGAGGCCGGCTTGCTGACCAGCCCCATCGCCTTCACCAACACCCACAGCCTGGGCGTGGTGCGTGATGCGCTGATCGTGCTCGACCGCGAGCAGCAGCCGGATGACGGGCGCCTCTACTGGAACATGCCAGTGGTACTGGAAACCTTCGACGGCCTGCTCAACGACATCAACGGCTTTCACGTGAAGCCGGAACACGTGGCCCAGGCCGTGCGTTCGGCGGCGGGCGGTCCGGTGGCCGAAGGCAACGTTGGCGGTGGCAGCGGCATGATCTGCCACGAATTCAAGGGCGGCATCGGCACCGCGTCGCGCCGCTTGAACAGCGCCCAGGGTGGCTGGACAGTCGGCGCGATTGTCCAGGCCAACCATGGCATTCGCAATGAACTGCGCGTTGATGGGTATCCGGTCGGGCGCTACATGGAACAGATCGATTCGCCATTCCTCAAGGCCTCGCTTCCGCATCCGGGCATGGGTTCGATCGTGGTCTGCCTGGCCACCGATGCGCCGTTGCTGCCGCACCAGTGCACCCGCCTGGCCCAGCGCGCCAGCCTCGGCCTGGCCCGCACCGGCGGCGGCAATGAAGACCACAGCGGCGACATCTTCATCGCCTTCGCCACCGGTAACGAACACGTACCGCCGGCTGCGTACGAGAGCAAAAAAGCACCGATCACCGACAACCTGAGCATGGTCAACAACGACCACATCAGCGAGCTGTTCCTGGCCGCCACCGAAGCCGTGGAAGAAGCCATCATCAACGCCCTGCTCGCCGCCGAAACGGCCGAAGGCAACGGGCATGGGGTGCAGGGGCTGGATGCCGAAACGTTGCTCAAGGCGTTGCGTCGCGCCGGCTGGCCGGGGGATGCGACTAGCGGTACTTGAGTGAAACACTCGGTCTTTTTAGGATGAACTTACGCAGCCGCTTGCTTGCGCAAACCGCTGCGTAGGTGGTGAGTGAACTGAACCCCTACCAAGCTCACCGCCTGCTTCATGCGCATCTTGAGCCTCTCGGCTCTACTTCCTCCCCATCAAAGAGCTTTGAGGCTCTTTTTTTGCCTGTGAAAAACATCACTATTCATTGTGGGGGGGGTCATTGTGATTCGGCGGCGCACAGCGACCGCCACGCCGCCTCCGCCAGCATGTCCCGATACGCCTTCGGGCTGCCCTTGACCCGGCCCGACAACCAGGCGCGGCAGTAGCTGTCTGCCTGGCCGATGATCAACGACAGTATCAACTCCCCCGGAAAACTCCCCAGTTCATCGCCGTGTGCACCCAGCCATGTCAGCAACTGCTTGTTGCGCGTCTTGTTGCGGGTGGCGAGTTCGTCCTTGAACGGCCCTTTGGTGACGGCAAACCGCGCGTGGTACTGGAACCGCGCCCACTCCGGCTGGCTATCGACCCAATCCACATAGCTGTGCACCAGCGCATGCACACCTGCTTGAGTGGTTCGGGCCTCAGCGAGATAGCTGTCGCGCAAACGGGCCTGATCATCGAGAGCGGTAAAAAACAGCGCCGCCACCAGGCCTTCCTTGTTGCCGAAATGGTGATAGATCGCGCCGACACTGGTGTCGCACTCAGCACGGATCATTTCGATGGTGGTGGCCTCGATCCCCTGTTCGTTGAACAGGCCAAGGGCCTTTCTGAAGATGTCGCGCTTGAGTTCGGCGCGTCGTCCGGGGTAGCAGCGTTCAAGTAAATCGGCGGTTTCCATGCTGAAAAAAAGTCCAGAAAAGTCATGGGGAGGCTGACGGATGCCAACGGGCAAGTCGTAACAGGTTGACAGATTTCTCATCGACAGAATACTGTTCCGCAACAGAACATTGTTCTGTTGCGGAATATTGTTCTGCAAACCGTCATCCTCAAGAGGCATCAAAATGAGTCAGTTCCTCAGCATGTTCAGCAGCGCAGGCCCGCAAGCGTTCAGCAAAATGGCCTGCCAGGTGGCGCCCTACTTCTCCACCATCAACCCATTGGTCAAGGATTTGCGCAAAGGCTCCGCCACCGTGCACGTGCCGTTTGCCCGGGAGATCACCAATCATTTGGGTACGGTGCATGCGATTGCCATGTGCAACGCCGCCGAGCTGGCGGCCGGGATGATGACCGACGTTTCCATTCCCGCCGGCGCACGCTGGATTCCCAAAGGCATGACCGTCGAATACCTGGCCAAGGCCAAGAGTGATGTGACGGCGGTAGCGGAGGGGGATGCAGTGGACTGGAGCAGCGAAGGCGACAAGATCGTGCCGGTGGACATTCACGATGCCGAGGGCAAGAAGGTGTTCACGGCGCGGATTACCATGAATGTGAAGCTGGCCTGAAGACTGACCGCAGTTAAATGTGGGAGCGAGCTTGCTCGCGATAGCGGTGGTTCAGTCAGCATTGATTGTGACTGATACGACGCCATCGCGAGCAAGCTCGCTCCCACAGGGGATTTGTGGTGTTTAGGAGAGTGCGGTCAGACCAGGCGCAACCGAGGACCACTCGCCGGCACCGCATCGTCTCCCAACCGCCCCCGCACAAATTCATTGGCCTTGCGCGTCAACTGGTCCAGATGCCGGTCGCGCTGTTTTTCCGCATCGGTCATGGCCCGCTTGCCATGCTTTTGCAGCAGGTAGGTATGAATCTGCCGCACCTCCAGCGAGCTGTAGATCGATGCCACATCCAGCAGCGCCATCAAGCCATCGGTGGCGTGGTCGCAGGTGTTCATCAACACCTGGGTCGCACGCACGCCCAGCACCTGAAAGCCCATCGCCTCGAAGTACGGCACCTTGGCCACCGCGCAGGTCAGCTCGGCATGGGGATAGCGGCCGACCATTTCCCGCAGCATCCGCCGGGCCACGCCCTGGCGCCGGTACTCGGCCTGCACCGCCATGTACGCCACACCGCACGCCTCGGGGTCGTCCTGCACCGGCAGGTACAGCACAAAGCCCATCACCTTTTCCGGGTCGTCTTCGTCGGTGGCAACGATCAACTCCACGGCAATGCCTTTTTCACCGTTCAGCGCCTCCAGATACAGGTGCACCTCATAGCCGATCGCGTATTGATAGAGGTTGTACAGCAGGTTGCTGGGCGGGATCGCGACCATGCTGATGTCGGTCAGGTTGTCGACCACCATCTGCAGGATCTGGCTATTGATGTGCTCGGGGCACGGGGTCTTGAAGTGGCTGATCAGGGGCATTGCGGTGACGGTCTCCGGGAGGCAAGGGCCGCCTATCATAGCGCGCCTGACATGTGCGGTCCGAAGGGTGATGGACAGACATTCCCCATTCATGCGCGATGTGCATCGCCGGCGTTTGCTTTATGGCTGGAGGCGTTGCATTTTCAAGGCTGACAGCAGAGTCCGGCACACTTTGTGCTGGACTAACTGGGCTCTTCGCGAGCCGGCTCGTCCCCACAGAGGGACAGCGGTTTTGCCCACAACTCGTTTTTCTGTGGGAGCGAGCCTGCTCGCGAAAGCGCCCACCATCACACCGGCCTGTGGTGTGAGTGGGGGGGAATGGGTGGGTGAAGCCCCCCAACTTTGAGGATTCCCGCCCACTGTGCCACTACGACCAAAGTCCAACCCATCAAGCGTCTGATATCAAACAGCTATTTGTCTCCCCACGGATCCCCCGCGATTGGCGCACCTCTTGCATCGAGCGAATTGCGAACGTCAGCCACACCGGCGCGCCCCGAGGGAAACAAGATGAACAACCCACCTGACCCCAAGTCACTCGGCTTTTTCCGAAAATCGAGCATCGCCGCTGTGATGCTGATCAACATCAGCCTCGGCACCGCCAATGCTGTACCGCTGGATGATTTCGGCCCGCCCCCACCGACGGACCCCTCGGCGTTTACCGACCCGCCGGCCGACCTCGATGCCGCGGCGGCTGCCATACGGGCCATGCCACCCGTCAACCAGGGTGCCATCGCCCTGCCCAATGGCGCTTTTGGTACCCGCCTCACCACGCCAACGACCGACAACGTGCTGCCTCCAGCCCTGCAGACATCATTCAAAATTCCCACCAACGGCAAGCCCAGCCCGTTGTTCGGAGCCCAGCCGTACACTCAGCAACTACTGCTGCTCGAAGAATTCGGCACGGAAAAACTCGACCCGACACTGCCGGCACCGCCCCTGACCTTCCCGGTTCCGCTCGTCGGCCCGGCGCCCACGCAGGACCCGAACAACATCGCCCGCAGCGGCCCTTCGCCCACGGCGCTGGTAGCCTTCATGCGCCAGCCGGGGCTGTACCCGTTTCCGTCGCAGTATTCCAACGTGCTGGACCGCAACCCGTGGAAAGCGCAGATCGAAGCCTTCCTCAACCGCCATCCGGTCGGCTCGCCGGCCGAAGGTCGTCCGCCAGGAAAAGGCTGGTCGCACCAGCGCTGGAACGAGTTTTACCCACAGGTCGGCTTCAAAACCGCTCAAGCGGGCGCCCAGCCCAACAGCGGCATGCGCGACCGCCGACAGTTGCACAACTACGCCGTCGGTGAGTTCGGGCCTGGCGGGCTCTACAACCAGACCTCGAACACCCCGGTCATTGCGGGCACCACCAAAGGCATAAGTGTTCGTTTTCACCCCAACATGCCGATTCAGAACCACAAGGCGCTCTGGACCTTCGACGGCACCTTTCCGCCAAAACTGTTGATGGTGCGTTACGGTCAAGCCGCGCTGATGCGCCACTACAACGCCCTGCCGATCGATCCGGCGGCCAACATGGGTTTTGGCCTGCACACCCTCACCACCCACGAACACAACGGCCATTCCCCGGCCGAAAGCGATGGCTTTTCCGGTGCGTTTTTCTTTCCGGGGCAGTACTACGACTATCGCTGGCCGATCCAGTTGGCCGGTTACGACACCATCAACACCAGCGCTCAGGATCCGCGTGCAGCGTTCCCCTGCGCCCCGGGCGAAACCCTGTTCGTCAACGATGCCACTCCGGGCCTCAAAACCTGCAACAACGGCAGCATCAAGATCCGTGGCGACTGGCGCGAAACCATGAGCACCCACTGGTTCCATGACCACATGGTCGATTTCACCGCGCAGAACGTCTACAAGGGCAACGCGGTGATGATGAATTACTACAGCGCCCTGGATCGCGGTAACGAAGCCTTCGAAGACGGCGTCAACCTGCGCCTGCCCAGCGGTTCGGCATTGCCCTGGGGTAACCGCGACTACGATGTGAACCTGATGATTGCCGACAAGGCCTGGGATGCAAACGGCCAATTGTGGTTCAACCCGTTCAACACCGACGGTTTCCTCGGCGATCAGGTCCTGGTCAACTGGCAGTACCAGCCGCGCCTGAATGTGCGGGCGCGCAGCTATCGCTTCCGCATCCTCAATGGCTCGGTGTCGCGCTACTTCAGGTTCGCGCTGGTGCGTGAAGTCGTCGGTACCGGCGGCGAATTCCCCGGCCCGGCCGGTTCCGGCCTGTCTTATACCCGTGTGCCGTTCCACTTGATCGCCAACGACGGCAACCTTATGGAACATGCTGTGCCGTTCGACGGCAGCATGGACCTGGAAGGTAACGGTGACATGCAGAACCACAACGCCATCCTGCCCACCATGGGCATGGCCGAGCGTTACGACATCATCGTCAACTTCGCGAAAAACGGGATCAACACCGGCGACAAGCTGTACTTCGTCAACCTGATGGAGCACCACGACGGCAAGGGGCCGGAGGCTACACTGCTGAGCCTGGCCGACGTGCTGTCCGGGAAGTACAAGGCGGTGCTCAAACTGGGCAGCAAAGGGCTGGAGTGGGACGGCGGCGACCCAGCGGTGGGCAAGTTCATGCAGATGGTGGTCCAGCCTTATACTGGCCAGGACGTGAGCATGAACCCCGCCGACTACGAACCCGCCAAACCGGGTAAACCGGCCGGCAAGTCCATGATCCCGCTGACCATCAACCGCGATGACCCAACGATGCAGGCCAAGCTCAAGGTGGCGCGGCATCGCGAGTTCATCTTCGGCCGCTCCGACGGTACCGACGAAGCACCCTGGACCATCAAGACCGACGGCGGTTTAGGCTTCCAAATGGACACTCGAATCATCAGCGCCGCTCCGCAACTGGCCAACGGCCCGACCCCTGCCGGGTTCTCCGGCGACGGCACCCTTGAGGTGTGGAAAATCAAGAGCGGCGGCAACGGCTGGAACCACCCGGTGCACGTGCACTTCGAAGAGGGGATCGTCCTCCACCGCGATGGCAACCCACCGCCGGAATGGGAAAAATGGGCGCGCAAGGACGTCTATCGCATCGGCGAGGGCATCGACAGCTCGGTGGATGTGGAAATGGCGATCCGCTTCCGTGAATTCGCCGGGACCTACATGGAGCACTGCCACAACACCCAGCACGAGGACACGTCCATGTTGCTGCGCTGGGATATCGAGCATCCGGGCCAGTTCCAGTTGATGCCAGCGCCCATACCCGGCTGGGACGGCGTCACCTACGTCAACTCCGCCGCGCTGCCAACCTTCCGCACTGGCGATACCCGTGTCAACGATGGCGATAACCAAAAACCGATCGCCAACCCCGACAGCGCCGTCAGCAACAACGGCCAACCGCTGACCATCAACGTCCTGGCCAACGACAGCGACCCTGACGGTAACGTGCCACTTAAAGTGGTGGGTCTGGAGCAACCGGACTCCGGCAAGGGCACGGTCAGCACCGATGGTACGCGCGTGACCTACACACCACCGGCCACGGTCCCCGCGCCGTTCACCGCGACCTTTACCTATAAGGCCGCCGACGCCAAGGGTGCGGAGTCGGCATCGGCGACGGTATCCGTAGCGGTCTCGGCAGCGGTCAACGAGAGCCTGATCGTCACCAGCGCTACCGTCACCGCCCGCAGCAATAGCCGCTGGTATTGGGTCCTGTCCGGCACCACCTCGCGTGGCACGGGCAATACCATCACGGCGACTGCCACGACCACAACCGGTACGGTGAACCTTGGCACCGCCACCCTGACGCTTACGCCGACAGGCGCGCGCTGGAATATAGCGGTGACGACCGTCGGCAGTGGCCCGTCGCCTAGCCCAACGGCGACTATCAAATCAGCCTTCGGCAAAACCGTGACGGTGCCAATAGTGGCGCAGTAGAGCGGGTTGATCGGCGCCCGGTCCATGCAATGTGGATCGGGCGCTTTTTTTTTGCGGATCGTACGGTGGTGCCGAGGTGGGGTTTACTGACTATCGGCTCTATCCGCAAAGCGTCTGGCATTTGCGCTGACGGTCACCGCTGTGGCGCAACCATCCGAAAGCGGATATTGATCTCGTTGGACACCACACTGTCCGCCCACTCGCCCTCGCCGATCTTGAAGTCGTCACGCTTGAGCACCAGTTGGCCCTCGAAGATGCCGATGGCGCTCTCCGATTTCAGCAGCACCGGTACACTCACTTCCCGAGTAAGCCCCCGCAGGGAAAGCTTGCCGGTGATGGTGTAGCGGTTATTGCCCAGGGCCTTGATGGACGTCGACTCGAACGTCGCCACTGGATAAGTCGCGGTGTCGAACCACGCCGGTTTTTGCAGCTCGGTGTTGGCGTCGCTGCTGCCGGCGTCGATGCTCTTCAGGTAGATGGTCAGCGCGGCATGGGCGGCGCTGGGGTTATCGGTGTCGAAGTCCAGTTTGGCCTTGAACTTGCCAAAGGTGCCGTAGGCTCTCGAACCCATCTGCTCATAGGTGAAACTCAAGGTGCTGGCCCTGGCGTTCACATCCTTGTATTCCACGGCTTCGGCGAACGGCGCCAGGCTGAACTGCACCGGGCCGAACACCAACGTGCCGGCCAGAGCGACGCAACGCGCGGATCGAAGGTTCATGGCACTCTCCGGGAGGGTTCCCGTCTTGAGTTGGCGTGCCGCACAGGTCGGGTGGCATCAAATGACTTAAGCAAACAACCGGCGTTTATTCCACCTCACGCGTTGATTTGCGACCACCTGCCGATGGCCGCCAGCGCTACCCGCACTCCCCGCGTTGCCACGCCCGCTGCAACAGCTCGATCACCTCGGCATCCGAGGTCTGGGTAAAATCCATGTACCAATGACCAATCGAAGTGAACCACTCGGGCAGCAGCGGGCAGACCAGTTCATCCACCTCGCCGCGCAGCGCCTGCGCCGTCTCGATCGGCGCCACCGGCACGGCCACCACGATGCGCGAAGGCGCCTGCACCCGCAGGGCCTGGATCGCCGCCCTCATCGAAGCACCGGTGGCCAGGCCGTCGTCGATCAGGATCACCACCTGATCCTTGAGCTGCACCGGCGGCCGCGTGCCGCGGTAGACCTTCTCGCGGCGCAGCAACTCGCGGGTTTCCCGTTCGACCACAGCGTCGAACGCGGCGCGATCAATCGGGTGCACCCGCAGTGCCTCTTCATTACGAATCTGGATACCGCCACTGGCAATCGCGCCCATGGCGTACTCCGGGTGGGACGGCACGCCAAGCTTGCGCACCAGCATCAGGT
This sequence comes from Pseudomonas sp. P1_F7, assembly GCF_056405655.1. Classification (NCBI taxonomy): domain Bacteria; kingdom Pseudomonadati; phylum Pseudomonadota; class Gammaproteobacteria; order Pseudomonadales; family Pseudomonadaceae; genus Pseudomonas; species Pseudomonas sp. P1_F7. Next base: position 245,869 of record NZ_JBFUBR010000017.1, on the reverse strand, counting down.
CCAGGCGAACCTTCAGCGCCGTGGCCACCTCATAAGCCACCGGCACGCCGCCACGGGGCAAGGCCAGAACGATGACATCGGGGCGATTGGCGTAAGGCAGCAGCGGCTCGATCAAACGCCGCCCGGCCGCCGCTCGGTCTTGCAGAATGGAATGGGACAAGGGGCTCATCGGAAACCTCCCCAGGCAATTGCACCTGTCGGCTCACAGCCCCCAAATTGTCGACCTCATGCAGGCCGACATCAAGCGCTAAGGCCCAGGCCTACACCAACCGCTCAATCTTCTGATGCTGCCACACCAGTTTGTAATACAGCGTCTGCAACACCAGCATCCCCAGATACGCCACCGGAAACGCCATCCACACCCCTTGCAGCCCGAACCTCGCATCCAGCAGATACGCCGCCGGCAACTGAATCCCAACCACGCAAACAATGGAAATCGCCACCGGCACCATCACCGTACCGCTGGCGCGCATGATGCCGCCGATGATCGCCTGGAAGCCAAACACCAACAGGCTCCAGAGCATGATGTGCAACAGGTGCTGGGCCATGGTCCGCGTTGCCTCTTCGGTGAGGAACGACGCCAGCAACCAGCTCGACAACAGATACCCGAGCACCACCAGACCACCGGTCAAACACACGTTGATCATCAGCCCGGTCTTCAGGATCGGCCCAATGCGCTCGATGCGCCCCGCCCCGATCGCCTGCGCCCCAAGGATCGACGCCGTGATCGCAATCGACAACGCCGGGAACTGTACGTAATTGACGATCTGCGTCACCGCACCATACGCCGCCGTCGCCTGGGAACCGTGCTGGTTCACCAGCGCCAGAATCACCAGCTCCGACAACGACAACACCACCATCTGCAACCCGGTGGGCAAACCGATGCGCAGCACCTTGCCAAGAATCGCCATGTCCAGCTTCATCGCCGCAAAGAACTCACGGTCCGGCGCCAGTGGATGGCCCTTGCCAATCAAGCGCCACGCCAGCAACCCCATCGCCACCAGGTTACCCACCAACCCGGCGAACGCCGCACTCTGAATCCCCATCGGCGGCAACCCGACCCACCCGCGAATCAACGCCGGCGTCAGCGCCAGCCCGACAATGGTCGACACCACCAGCGCCAACAGCGGCGACAACGTATCACTCACCCCGCGCAGCAACTGCGTGAACAACACAAACACCAACAGCGACGGCATGATCCACAACATCACATGGGCATACGCCACCGCATCATCCAGCACATCCGCCGGCGTCCCCAACCCCACCAACGCCGACCGCGCAAACACACTCCCCACCACCGCCGCCACCAACCCGATCAACACCCCCAACAACAACGTCGCCCCGGCGATGGCCTTCACCAGATGCATCTCCCGCGCGCCCCACGCCTGCCCGATCAACACACCCGCGCCCGCGCCGAGGCCGATCACCAGGGCGATGAAGAAAAACACGATGGGGAACATGCCCGACACCGCCGCCAAGGCTTGAGTGCCGAGCATCTGGCCGATGTAGATACTGTTGACGGTGCCGGACATGGATTGCAGGAAGTTCGACAGGACCATCGGGGCGAGGAAAAACAGGTAGGTTTTCCAGAGGGGGCGTTGGGGGGTTGGGGTTTGCATGGGCGAAGATCCATCTCGACGGCGGGAGCGATGATTGAGGATAGCGTTGGTGGCTGAAACCAAGGGGCGGTGAACATCTCAGGTCTGTGTTTATATTTCCAGCGACGTGATGTGAAAGGTCTGAAGTTTCATCGTCACGGGTCCTACATGAAGCTCGGAATGCCTCACCTTCCCGCGCTGATCCCATGCGGCTTATAGTCGGTGCCGTCGCCCAGAATGGCGATTCGGGTTTGGCGACCTGACAATAGAGAATGACCAACTGACGGCCTTGAGCCCATCAAACAGAGATCATTCAATATGAATCGATATATGCCCCTCACCGGAATTGATCTGGTTCCGGCTTCCCTGCTCATCGACACCCAAGCCCCACTCGACGTTCTGCAAGCCATGGCCGACTACCGAATTCGGACAGTCACGCAGGTGCTGGAAAACATCGCCTACCGATCCGAACTTGGTTGCGACACCGTGGTGCTGGAGGACTTTTCCAAGCTGCTGGTCATTCCGTTGCGGGATGGGTGTGATTTGATGGATGTGATTGGGCGGAGGTTGCGGGCGCAGGCTGCGGAGTAGCAATATGCCCGTAACAAAGAGAAGAGCCGCTGCGACAGCGGCTCAACCTGGGAAACCTTCGATGATTTAAACAACTGGACAAGGGAACCGGATGACCACGAAATGATGGCTACTGTCACCGTTCTCTGGCACCTGCGTTCAGGCACTTGGTGCTGTCAATCAAAGGTATATTTGCCTTCGAGCATGAATGCCGGCTCTCTCCAGTTGGGCCCTCTCACAACTCCGCCCCCACTATATTTTATAAAACCGGCATCACACATTTTATGGACAAGGTTCAATAACCCTATGTTGTTCTCCACATGCGCCCAGTTAGCCAGATTATAAAGGCCATCAAGCCGAGGAAAGGAGATGCCTAATTCATTTTTGGTAAGAAATAGAATTACCTCTTCAGGTTTTTCGTTAAGTACGATGGTTGCAATGACGCTCATTATTTTACCCCTCCAAGTTCCTTGTACTCTCGTTCACTTTGTTTTCGATCCGCTTCTATAGCATCAGGCGTATAGAGCAGTTCAAAAGCATCTTTGACTTTGTAGTCCTCCAGCGTCGCGGCGTGAGTATTGTTCCAAATAACACCGTCATCCGAGTTTACACCGTCAGCTACACCTAATGCTCTGAAACGTTCGAGCTCTCTGATTTCATGAGTATAGAAGCGTTTGTCCACATCTGTGATGACCAATTCACCCAGCAGAATTTTTTTCAAGCGATCAATCATGATGGCATTGGCATCCGAAGACCTGAAACGTCCCGTATGTAATTTGACCAGGTCAATACCCGTTTGGGTCACAGCAGCACTTGTCCAATCGAGATCGAGGATTGGGCCTCCGGCTTTGGCGGGATTGAAAAATCGACCGCTGTATTTCCCCCTTGTGGTTGCTCCTTCATAAGGACTATTAAAAACAACGTAGATTGGCGGCAGACCGCTTTCAATCGGAAAGCAGTAAATGCAATCCCTGAAATCAGGCAATTCGAACGCGGGTAAGGTTTCAGGCTGCACAAGCAATGGCGACAGCGTAACCCCAGTGTAAGTCGGTACTTGCGCAGGTCGGGCAGGAGAAGTTGTCGAGCCGTTTCCCAAGTGAATTATTGGAAAACTGAGGATAATTGGCGGTGTATCGTTTGACGTGAAACTGTAGCTGCTGGTCGTTGGATCGAATGCCAATGCTCGCACTGGCACTTTTGCCGAAACACTCCCTCCAGCCGGGGTTGCAACAAGTGTATATTGGTTAAGGTCGCCATAAATCCGATAAGGAAGGTCAATGGTCCCTTCGGTAGCAGCGATTTCATTCAGGTTTGACGGCAGCTTCGGCAAAAAAGTGCTACCGGATAGTGTGAGAACTGTTTGAGGAAAGCGTTCGCCGTTAGCAAGAGCAGGTGAATAGAACAAGGCCCCGATCCCAACAGCAGTGGCTCGACTGATAAGTGCCTCCCCCAACCCTGACAACAACTTAATGCCTCCATGGATCACTGCCCCGAAGGTCCAACCTTCGGCGAAATGGATGGCAATGGCACCCGCCACAGTGCCCGCTTCTATGCCATTACCAATGTGTAACCTGTAGGTGTAAGCGACTTCGCCCCTAGCCAAGGCGCGATGGATTGCAGCGTCTTCAGTTGTGGAAGCATCCTCCAGAATGGAGATAGCTTCGACAAGGATTCGTTTAACGTAGGCGGCAGTTAGCGATAATAGGTATTCTTCATAAAAGCTTTGTCGCACTGCCATATCGTCTTCTGCATCCGCATTCGATGCAAATACTACAGCACTCATTTCTCTGTCTAGCGATAATGCGTCTAAACCATTATATAGTAGTGCATCGAGCCAACATCTATGGATTCTGGCCCTTTGCAGAAGTTCTACAATGATCGCTTTCTTTTTTAAGGCAGCTTCCAACGCATTGAACCCCTGCCCGTCAATGGCTGCGACTATGCGTTTTTCTAGATAATCTCGAACATTCGGTGTAGCACCAGAAAAAACACTCGTTATCTGATCGTGCACCGAAAGCCCTATCGCCTCCAACTTTTGGTATGCGTTACTGGGGTTTTTGGTACTCTCAATACTATGGGGCGTAGTAACTGCCGGGACAGTCCCATCCCAAAACAAAATACTTTCGAAGCTTGAAGGAAAAGCCCAGGCTTCCGTAGCTTGAACCGGCCGAGACTCAGACGTCATTAAAGGTGAATGATGAGCAACTGGTTTTTGCATATAGCACTCCATGCAACAATATTAATTCCATAAAATAGACAGAACAAAAGTTATGTCGCAACAACGTAGTAATTTCAATACTTCAATATTTACTGCATACGTCGCGCACGAAAGATGATGGACGGCAGTTGCGGGCGCAGGTGGGAGAGTGACTACATTTGGGTGTCGAAGGCGTCTGTGTTCTTCTTTTTGTCTGTCCTCAACGACAGCTGAGGACGGCGGGAGGGCAAAGGACTAGAGCAGTCGGACAACGATGGCGGCGACAACAAAGATTGCCAGTGCCAGCGCGGCACCGATGCTGAACGGCACCACAGCAGAGCGGATGGCATTCGGGGCGGGACTACGCATCTCCTCGACAAAAGCTGCAACGTCGCGGTGCAGTTGTTCAATGCTAGCTTGATTCGTAGGTTGCGTGGACATGCTGCTACTTCCTGTGTGGGTCACGAGTCGTGTCTGCTGTGGCGGGTACGAATGCTCAAAACTTAGCCCATAGGCTGACAGCGGCGACGATAGCGGTCACCATACCAGCCCCCACCGCGATCGGGTACCAGAAGGTCTCTTGCCTGAACTTGCGTTCTTCTGCCGTGAGTTTTCGGGTTTCGGCCATGGACCTTCGGATTTCGAGTTGCAGTTTATCGAGTTCCAGATTGTCGCGGTCGTTTTGTAGCATGGATCATCCCTTCGGGCTTGCTGTTCAACAGGTTCTCCCCGAACGGCCGGTGATCCCCCCCTTTCTGCGCCGTCAATATTTCCCGTTTTTCATCTTTGGAATAGCGGGTTATTCCTGCCAAAGTCGTAGGCAAAATCCGAGGATTGCGTAAGGGGGTCCTACCAATGGGGCCAAAAAAGAAAAGCCGATCGCTCACAACACACGTCCCAAGTGCCAAAGGACCCTGCTCACAGTCGATTAGCTAAACTTCATCAGTAAACCATTTCGCGAAACCCTGAAAATTCAGGAGGCGAACCATGAGCAAACAACCTCAACCCCAAAGCCGCTCCAACCCCCAGCCCAGATCCCGTCCGTTGGTACCGAACCTGCCGAGCAAAACCGGCAACAAGTCCGGTCGCTTGCGCAGCAACTATCCGCCGAAGAAATCGTAATTGCCTTGGGTGTATGGCAGGCTTTGCAATGGAGCCTGTCGTACTCCCCGTCACTTCGGCATTACTTGCCTCTATATCGGACATTGTTTTTCCACAGGAAACGTCGTACCCGCCTGGAATGTTGGCCAATGGCTACGCCCTCCACGGCTTCTCAAATACACCTCGCCGCAGGTTCAGCGTCAGGCTTTTCTTCCGGTACCAGTCCTACCCCAGCTTCTTCCCGGTTCGATTACATGGAGCAAGCGTACATGCCCTTCCCCCCCTCGTTTCCTCGACCACTACCGCAAAGCCGACCGCATCATGCTGGGCCTGATCTGGCTGATGTTCGTCTTCGCGGTGGGTCTGGCGTTCTGGCACGACACGTTCAAGCAGGCGTTGTTGGTGGGCGGTGGCACCAGCGTGTTGTTGACGCTGTTGTATCGCGCCATCGGCGGTTCGCGGTGGATGCGTTGGGGCGGACGTTTCATCAGTGATGCAGCCGTGGGCGCGCGTTTATCCTCAATGAGGAAACGGCGGGCAACCCGCAGGCCAGGCAAATGCAGGCGCTACTTGAGGGCGTCGCAGCGAAGTAATTGAATACAGGCGCCTGATTTGTATTTGCTGGCGATTGGCATTCCAGAACCCTGGAGTTTTTTAAATAGAATTGTGAAATAAAACGTGAAGGCAGCTCAGTTAAAAAGCTCCGCAATGCCATATAAAAACCAACAAAATAAGGCTTTTTAAACGATTATCTATATGAAATAAAATGTGAAGAGAATTCTGACGATACAAACTGCAATGTCCTTATTCACCTCGAAATCCTGGCTGGACCCGGTTCCCCCCGGAGTCGTTGCCTCCATCAATCATTGATAACGAGTTATCCAGGCTTATAAAAGTCGGCCTGGTAGAAAGCCGGACGCCAAAATCCAGAATCGTGCCCCCCGGCCTGCCCGCCTGGTTTGCCCAAGATGTCTTTCCAGACCTGCATCGTCGGTTTCAGTAACACATAGCTTCAGCAAGATCGCGGCCCTATTGCATTGCCACATCAGGCCCGCCCGTCGCACCAACATTGCTCTATAGACTCAATAAATCTACATTTGAATCTATAGATGCAACCAAAGGACACAGACATGGCCGTCCCCCTGCAACCCCAATCCTTCAGCAAAAACCAGTGCGTCACCGGCCTGCGCGCCGCCGTGAGCATTCTGGAAAAGTGGAAAGCCACCAGTGATCAGGCCTGTCGCATCCTGCGCATCTCACGCAGCACCTATACCCGCGCCCGTCAGCGTGACCCGGATTGGGCGGTGGCGCTGGATGCGGACCAGATGCAGCGCATCAGCTTTGTGCTGAACATTCACGCCACATTGCGGCTGGTGTTCGACAACCCGAACAATGTGTATGGCTTTGCCTCGATGACCAATGACAACGAGTTTTTCAACGGGCGCTCGCCGCTGGAGATCATGGCGCAGGGCGACATGATTGCGCTGTATGAAACCTTCCGCCGCATCGACATGCTGCGGGGTGCGCAATGGTGATGGCGAGTGAGCTGGCGGTGTTTGCCGGTCAGTCGCTGCAGGCGTATCGCCTGGTCAATTCGAAGTTTCCGCCGATTGCGTTGTTTGATGACGTGGCGGACGCAGATGAGTTTGAGCTGTTGTTCGAGATTCAGGCGCTGACCAATCCGCGCTTGAAGAATGAGCTGGGTCAGCTGGAGTTGATTGCGCGCAACGAGATTCCGTTCGGGATTGCGGGTTGCTCTTATGCTATTGCGCCGTTTACCCACGTTAATCCGGCGGGTTCGCGCTTCAGTGACGGCAGTTTTGGCGTGTTGTACCTGGCGGATTCGTTGGAAGCAGCGTTGGCCGAGGTGCGGCATCACCAGGCTCTGTATTGGTCGAAGGTGCCGAGCCTGAACTATGAGCGGTTTGTGTTTCGTGGGTTGGCCTGTGCCTTTGGCGATGGCGGGATGAAGGACGCCACCGCCCTGCCGCTGACCGATCCGATGTATGCGCCGGACGATTACACCGACGCCCGGCGCCTTGGCCTGGATGTTCGCAAGACAGGTTGCCCTGGACTGCGTTATCACTCGGTACGCATGCCAGGCAGTCATTGCTGGGCGTTGATGACGCCAAGGCCGGTCTCTTCAATCATTCAAGCGGCACATTACGAGATGGTGTGGAACGGGCAGATCACCAGTGTCAGTCAGATCAGTGAGGCTTAAGCCCCGTTGTCAGGCACATGAAAACCTGTGGGAGCGAGCTTGCTCGCGATTGCTGTGTGTCAATCGACACATATGTTGAATGTGAAACTGCCATCGTCGGAACGCCGCCCGGAGCAAGCTCGCTCCCACAGGGATCTGCGATCCATTGACTGCGTCGATAGTCACCATTGATTCAATGAAGTTCTCTTAAAAAATCCCCGGCGTAACATCTGCTCCATACCAACCCATCAGCACCCCGGAGCACACCATCATGAAACGCCAGACCCTCCTCAGCATCGCTTTCTCGGTTTTCGCAGTTAACGCTTTCGCCGCTACCTCTGCTCAACCTGTGGTCGCTGAAGGCGGCTCGGATCGTCTGATTGAAAGCCGTGTGGCCGAGGGTGGTTCCGATCGCTTGATCGAGAATCGCGTCGCCGAAGGTGGTTCGGATCGCTTGCTGGAAAAACGTGTTGCCGAAGGTGGCTCCGACAAACTGCTGCAAAACCGTGTCGCTGAAGGCGGTTCCGACAAGCTCCTGCAAAACCGCGTCGCCGAAGGCGGTTCCGACAAGCTCCTGCAAAACCGCGTTGCCGAAGGTGGCTCGGACCGCCTGATCGAAAGCCGCGCTGTCTGAATGCAGTGCTTGACCGCAGGACTCAACGAAAAGCCCGGCCTAATCAGCCGGGCTTTTTCGTGCGGGTCATCCATGCGTATGTTGTTCATGCGCTTTCGCATATCGAGCCAGGCCAATCTTGATGCCGACCAGGATGGGCGCGGCGAAGACGAACAGCAGGGCCACGGCGAAGAACGCCGTATCGAAGGCAATCACCGTGGCCTGACCTGACACCGCTTTGCCCAGCAGGCTGGTGGCTGCCCGGCCAGCGGCCACCTGATCCATGCCCTTCCCTGCCAGCATTGCGGTTGTGGTCATCAGCCGTTCGATGACCGCGTGTCCCCCCGGGGTGACGTTGGCGCCGAGGACCACGCCATTGCTGACAACCTGATGATCGATCAAGGTCTGCAGCCCGGCGACGCCCATCAAGCCACCCAACTGGCGCCCTGTGTTGAACAGGCCGATGCCGCTGGCCAGGTTGCGGCTGTTGAGGTGGGTGAAGGCGATCAGGGTGATCGACAGAAACAGCAAGCCAAGGCCCAGGCCGCGCAACAGGATGGCCACCATCATGTCATCGCTGCCGCTTTCGCTGGTGGAGCCGGACAGCATCCACATCGCCCCCATGATCAGCAGGATGCCCAAGGGCACGGTCGCCACCGGCGGCACGCGGCGCACGTTGAACAGCCAGGCGGCGATGAGCAGCGAACCGACAAAAAACCCGCCACTGGGCAACAGGAGCAGGCCGGCATCGGTCGGTGTGAAGGCGAGTACCGACAGGGCGAACGCCGGGATCAGGTACGCGCTGCCGAACAGGGCGGCGCCGGCGACGAAACTGACGATAAAGGCAAAGGTGAAATCGCTTGATTTGAACAGGCTGAAGTCGAGCAGCCCCTGGCCTTTGGCCAAAACCTGTTGGCCGAGAAAGGCCAGCAGCGCGGCGCCGCCGATCACCGTCATAACTAAGATGCGCGGTTCCTCGAACCAGTCCCAGCGACTGCCCTGACTGAGCACGTAGGTGAAACAGAACAGCGCGGCACCGATCAGTGCACAGCCGAGCCAGTCAAACGTACGTTGCCGGACCCTGGCGGGCATGGGGTGGTCGGCGATGAGCAAGAGGCCGATCGCTGCCAGGGCCAGCGGCACCACGCTGAAGAAAATCCAGGTCCAGGACTGGCTGTCGATCAACCACCCTTGCAGGGCCGGTGCGAGGGTCGCAGACGCGACTACGGCCGCCATGGCGAACAGGGCTTGCAGGATCGGCTGAAGGGCGCGTGGATAGCCGCGAAAAATGAGCGCCTGACCCGCCACCAGTAAAGTACCGCCGGCGAAGCCTTGCAGGATACGCAGTGCGATCAGCAGCTCCAGCGAGGCGGTAACGGCAGCCACGCAGCACGCCAGGCCCATGACCAGGGTGGCGCCGATGATCACGTTGCGCGCAGAAAACCGCTGCATCAGCCAAGGGGCGAGCATGAACCCGAGCAGCTTGAACGCGATGTAGCCGACATCCAGCCAGGCGAACTCGTCAGGCGTGGCATAGGTGTCGCCGATGATGTCGCCGCGGCCGAGGGCGAGCACGGTACTGGCGATCGCTTCTGTCAACGTGGCCAGCACGATGCCCACCATGAGCAGGACGCCGGTCCTGGTCCTGACGCGGCTCGGCGTGGCGCAGGCAACGCTGCTCATGAACCGGCCCCTTGCGCAACCTCCACCCGCGCGGACAGGCCCGGCACGATGCGCCCCGGCAGCGGATTGTCAGCCAGGCGGATCTTCACCGGAACGCGCTGCACGACACGCACAAAGTTCCCGGTGGCGTTGTCGGGCGGCAGCAGGCTGAACGCCGAGCCACTGCCCGGGGCAAAACTGTCGACCACGCCATCGAGTGCCGCATCGGGGTAGCCATCGACCGTGACGCGCACGTGCTGACCGGGGCGAATATGTTCGAGCTGGGTTTCCTTGAAGTTCGCCACGACCCACACATCGTTGACCGGCACGATATCGAGCAGGGAGACGCCCGGCGTGACAAAGCGGCCGAGGCGAACCTGACGGTTACCGACCACGCCATCCACCGGCGCGTGCACCACGGTGTGGTCGAGATCGATCTGGGCGAGTTCCCGCGCGGCCTGTGCCTGGGTCACAGCCGCCACCGCAGCCTCGCGCTCGGCCACAAGCACGGCGATGTTTTGCTGTTGCGCCTCGACCGTTGCCGAAGCGGCCGATACCGACGCCGCGGCTCTGGATTGCGCCGTGCCGGTTTCATCGACCAGGGCCTGGCTGACCGCATTGCTGACGATCAGTTTGCGGCTGCGGTCATGGGTCTTGGTCGCCAGGCTCATGTCGGCGGAGGCCGAGCGTCTTTGCGCTTCGGCCTGCCGGATCAGTGCATGCTGAAGCTGGACCTGTGCATCGACATGGGTCAGGCGCGCCTGGGCGGCGCTGACATTGGCTTCGGCTTGCGCGAGTTTGGCGCGATAGTCGCGGTCATCGATACGAAACAGCACATCACCCGCGTGCACGGCCTGGTTGTCCTCGACCTCGACCGCCGTGACATAGCCGGCGACCTTGGCGGCCAGCGAGGTGACGTCCCCGCGGACATACGCGTTGTCGGTCGAGGTCACGCCACTGGAAAACGCCATGACTCCCCAAACCGCCACGACCATCAAGGCAGCGACGCACAGCATTATGCCGATGGTCTTGCGCTTGCTGCGCCGCACCACGACCACAGGCGTTCCGATGCTTGCGCTGGTGGCAATGGCGGCCTTGTCCTGGAGCAAGTTCATTTTTTCATTTCCTGTTCAGTGCCAAGAACAAAAGCAGCCACTGGGCGGCATGGTCTGCCGCCCGGCTGTCGAGCCTTCATGAGCGAGTTGATCGGCTCACTGTTTGATCGGTGTCACGAGCACCTTTTCCTCGGTGTCGAGGACGAACACCGCCAACAGGCGTGCCGGCTGGGTGTCGCTGGCGTTGGCGCTGACCAAGTGCACGGAACCCGGCTCCTCTACGAAGTTTTCGCCGACGTTGTAGATCTTTTCCGGCTGGCCTTTGACCTGGATGCGAAACGATCCCTCCAGCACCGTTGCATAGATGAAAGCCGTTTTCGGATGGGTGTGGGACGGTGACGCGGCACCCGGCCCATACTCGACGACCACGCCTCTCATGCTCTTGCCAGGGATGTTGGGAATGGGACGGTCGAACACCACCGTCACCTTGCCGGGGGGTGGCTCGGCGGCCGACGCTGCGCTGATCGAAAGCACTGCGAAGACAGCGGCCATTAGCAATCGGGTAACCATGGGACTTCTCCTGGATTCGTAGGGAAATGTGAGGGTGCGGTCCGTTACTGCGCTGTCGACCGGGCCAGCCAGTCGTCGAAGCGGATCGCGCCCAGGCGTGCGTTTTTGCCGGTGACCAGCGATTGATCGTTGAGCACGGCACCGAAGTAACGCGCATGCACGTCCGGCACGACTTTGCGGTTGTCCTGGGTCGCTCTCAGATAACGCCTGGCCAGTTCGTCGATCGGCATGGTTTCCGGGCCGCCGACTTCCACCGTGCCATTGACCGGTGCTGCCAGCACGACATCGGCCAGCGCCGCTACCACGTCGTCGGACGCTATCGGCTGGATCAGCGCCGGCGAAGCATGAATTTCCTCGCCAACGGCGAACGACTGGACAATGCCGCCGGCAAACTCGGAGAACTGCGTGGCACGCACAATGGTGTAAGGCATGCCGGACGCCTTGATAAGGGCTTCCTGCGCGACCTTGGCGCGGAAATAGCCGGTATCGGGAAGCCGTTCGCTGCCGACAATCGACAGGGCAACATGATGACCAACCCCGGCAGCGGCTTCGGCGGCCAGCAGGTTACGGCTCGACGTTTCAAAAAAATCGAGAACGGCCTGGTCTTCCCACGACGGCGCGTTCGCCACGTCGACCACCACATCAGCACCGTCCATCGCTTCGGCCAGGCCTTCGCGGGTGATGCTGTTCACGCCCGAGCTGGGGCTGGCGGCGAGCGCATCATGGCCGCGCTCGCGAAGGGTGTTCACAAGTTTCGATCCGATGAGGCCGGAGCCTCCGATGACGACGATCTTCATGACTTTTCTCCACTTGTCGACTGCAACCATTGCGTCGGTGTAGAGAGATTGCCTGCGCGCACCAGGCAAGTCCTTGCGCCGGGCTTGGGTTTACCTTGGCGAGCGCTTGGATTTATGTCCAAAGCCGATGATGTTCGTCCAGCAGCCCTCGCCGCAGACGGTGCAGCAGGTGCCGAGCTGCCGTATCATCTGCCTCAGTTACCAACCGCCAGCCGCCTGGGACACGGAGTTGAGGGCGCTTCGCCAGGGGATGCTCAATTTGCCATTCACGTTTGAAGACTACGTACTCGATCAGGAGCGCCGGGAGCTGACCCTGCGTGGGCAGGTCGTGGCCGTCGGACCGCAGGTCTTCGACCTGTTGCTGCTGTTCGTCAACAATCCCGATCGAGTCCTCAGCAAGGACGAATTGCTCAATTCAGTGTGGAGCGGCCGGATCGTTTCGGAATCGACGATCACCAGTCACATCAATGCGGTGCGCAAGGCCATCGGTGATACCGGTGAAGAGCAGCGCCTGGTACGCACCGTCGCCCGCAAGGGCTACCGCTTCGTTGGTCGGATCAACGGCGACATGACCGGGGAAGCGCGACAGCCTGACATCGATGAACGCTCGGCCGTTGCTGCGCAACACCCCTCCTCCTCTACGCTCGCCCTGCCGGAAAAACCCTCGATCACCGTCCTGCCCTTCCAGAACCTGAGCGGCGATCCGGAGCAGGAATACTTCGCCGATGGCGTCGTGGAGGACATCATCGCCGCCCTGTCGCGTATTCGCTGGCTGTTCGTCATCGCGCGCAATTCGAGCTTCACCTACAAGGGCCAGGCGGTGGACGCCCAGGGCGTCGGCCAGGAGCTGGGCGTTCGCTACGTGCTCGAAGGCAGTGTGCGCAAGTGCGGGAACAAGGTGCGCATTACCGGGCAACTGATCGACGCGACGAGCGGGACGCACATCTGGGCGGAGCGTTTCGAAGGCCTGCTCGACGATATCTTCGAGCTGCAAGACCAAGTCACCGAAAGCGTCGTCGGCGCGATCGCGCCACAACTGGAACGGGCAGAAATCGAACGCGCCAAACGCAAGCCGACGGAAAGCCTGGACGCCTACGACTATTACCTGCGGGCCATGGCCAAACTGCACAGCGGCAGCCGGGAAGCCATCGAGCAGGCGCTGCCGATGTTCTACCAGGCCATCGAACTCGACCCGGAATTTGCTTCGGCCTATGGCATGGCCGCCTGGTGCCACTTCTGGCGCAAGCTCAATGGCTGGATGGACGATCGGCCCGCAGAAATCGCCGAGGGCATACGGCTGGCGCGTCTGGCGGTGACCCTCGGCCGCGATGATGCCGTCGCGTTGACCCGGGGCGGCCATGCGCTGGCTCATCTGGCCGGCGAAGTCGACGCCGGCATTGCACTGCTCGACAGGGCGCGCCTGCTCAATCCCAACCTCGCGCCCGCGTGGTTCCTGGGCGGTATCCTGCGGGCGCTGCACGGTGAAACAGACGCCGCCATCGAGAATTTGAACCATGCCGTTCGCTTGAGTCCGCTGGATCCGGAAATGTTCAGGATGCAGGTCGGGATGGCGCTCGCGCATTTCTTCGCCGGGCACTTCGATGCCGCTGCGGACTGGGCCGAAAAAGCGCTGGGCAACCTGCCCAGTCTGCTCATCGCGGCGGCGCTGGTGGCGGCCAGTCATGCGCTCGGCGGTCGAATGGAAAAAGCCAATCTGGCGATGCAGCGTCTGCAAAAGCTGGATCCCTCTTTGCGCCTCTGCACCCTCAGGGACTGGCTGCCCATTCAACGGCCTGAGGACTTCGCCCGTTTCGTCGATGGACTGCGGCTGGCGGGGTTGCCGGAGTGATGTGATCGCTGAACACGGCTTTCACTTGGCAAAACTTGCACTTTGCAAGGGTAGGCTAAGCTTTGAGCAACTCGTTGCTCATGATGCTCGGTTCTGCAGGTTTTGGGTGTTTCTGGAGAGCGTCTGCAACAGCGATCTCAGACTGGCCCAAACCTTTCACGCAGGATTGACGTGATGACCGAGCCCCTCCTCAGTTTTGATGAACTCAAACGCGCCGCGGCTGCCGGCGAAATCGATACCGTGCTGGTCTGCATGGTCGACATGCAGGGACGCCTGGTCGGCAAGCGCTTCCAGGTCGAGTTTTTCATCGACAGCGGCCACGAAGAAACCCACTGCTGCAATTACCTGCTGGCCGATGACATCGACATGGAGCCGGTGCCGGGTTACGCCGCGGCCAGTTGGAGCAAGGGCTACGGCGATTTCGTGCTCAAGCCCGACATGTCCACCCTGCGGCGCGTGCCTTGGCTTGAGTGCACGGCGCTGGTGCTGTGCGACGTGCTCGATCATCACCATCGCCAGGACCTGCCCCACAGCCCTCGGGCGATTCTGAAAAAGCAGGTCGAGCGCCTGCGCGAGCGCGGCTATACCGGCATGTTTGCCTCGGAACTCGAGTTCTATCTGTTCGATGAGAGTTACGAGGCAATCCATGAGCGCAACTATCACAAACCGAAAACCGCCGGCCATTACATCGAGGACTACAACATCCTCCAGACCACCCGCGAAGAGCCGGTGCTGCGGGCGATTCGCAAGCATCTGCAGGCCTCGGGCATTCCCGTGGAAAACTCCAAGGGTGAATGGGGCCCAGGGCAGGAAGAGATCAACATCCGCTACGCCGACGCCATGACCATGGCCGACCACCACGTCATCATCAAGCACGCCTGCAAAGAGATCGCGCAGTTGCAAGGCAAGGCGATCACCTTCATGGCCAAGTGGCGCTACGACGCCGCCGGTTCCAGCAGTCACATCCATAATTCGCTGTGGGACAAGAACGCCAAGAAGCCGCTGTTCTTCGACGCGAAAGCCGAGTTCGGCATGTCGAAACTGATGCGTGGCTGGGTCGCCGGGCAGCTCAAGTACGCCAACGACATCACCTGTTTTCTCGCGCCCTACATCAATTCCTACAAGCGCTTCCAGGCTGGCACTTTTGCGCCGACACGGGCGGTGTGGAGCCGCGACAATCGCACCGCCGGCTTTCGCTTGTGTGCCGAAGGCAGCAAGGCCATCCGCATTGAATGCCGCATCGGCGGCGCCGACCTCAACCCTTATCTGGCTTTTGCCGCACTAATCGCGGCGGGTCTGGCGGGTATCGACGAGAAGCTCGATCTCGCGCCACCGTTCGAAGGTGACGCCTACCTCGATGAGCATCTGCCGGAAGTGTCCAAGACCCTGCGCGAAGCGAGCGCCGCACTCAAGACCTCAAGCATGTTGCGCAAGGCGTTCGGCGACGAGGTGGTCGACCATTACGTGCACACCGCCGAGTGGGAGCAGAAAGAGTACGACCGGCGAATCACCGACTGGGAATTGCAGCGCGGTTTCGAGCGCTATTGAGAACATCATGACTGCGAAGGTTCAACTGATCTCCCCGGTCGATGGCCGGGTGTACGCCGAACGCGAGGTGGCCGATGCGGCGCAGGTCGAGCAGGCGCTGACGGCCGCTGCCAACGCACAGGCGCCATGGCAACGCCGCTCATTGAGTGAACGCGCGGCATTTTGCAGCGCCGCAGTGGACGCGATGCTGTCGATGCAGGCGGACATCGTGCCGGAACTGGCCTGGCAAATGGGCCGTCCGGTGCGTTATGGCGCCGGCGAACTGCGCGGCTTTGCCGAACGCGCCCGGCACATGATCGCTATCGCACCGCAAGCCCTGGCCGCTGTAGAACCGGTGCCGGTGACGGGTTTTCGGCGCTATATCAAACGCGAGCCGCTGGGCACGGTGCTGGTGGTCGCTCCGTGGAACTACCCCTATCTGACGGCGGTGAACACGATCATCCCGGCGTTGATGGCCGGCAATAGCGTAATCCTCAAGCATGCGTCCCAGACACTGCTGGTGGGCGAGCGTTTCGCCGAGGCCATGCGACACGCCAATCTGCCGGAAGGCCTGTTCCATAACCTGCTGCTCAATCATCAGCAGACGGCCGCGATCATTGGCTCGGGCCGCGCACAACAGGTCAACTTCACCGGTTCGGTTGATGCCGGCAAGGCCATGGAAAGCTCCGCCACGGGGCGTTTCATTGGTGTGGGCCTGGAGCTCGGCGGCAAGGATCCGGCTTACGTGCGGGCTGACGCCAACCTCGAACATGCGGTGGAAAATCTGGTGGACGGCAGCTTCTTCAATTCCGGGCAGAGCTGCTGCGCCATCGAACGCATCTACGTCGATCAGGCCATTTACCCAGCCTTTGTCGAGGGCTTCGTCGCCCTGACCCGTCAATATGTGCTGGGCAATCCGCTGGACGAAGCCACCACGCTCGGGCCATTGGTTTCGCCGGGGGCTGCCGATTTCGTTCGCGGGCAGATCACCGAAGCGGTGAAGCTGGGGGCCAAAGCGCTGATCGATGCACAAGCATTTCCGGCCGACGTGCCGGGCAGCGCCTACCTGGCACCGCAAGTATTGGTGGACGTGAACCATCAAATGTCGGTCATGCACGACGAAAGCTTTGGCCCGGTGGTCGGCATCATGCCGGTGGCCAGCGATGAAGAAGCCATCGCCTTGATGAACGACAGTGAGTTCGGGCTCAGCGCGTCCATCTGGACCCGGGACCTCGCAGCGGCCGAACGCCTGGGCAACGAGATCGCCACCGGCACGGTGTTCATGAACCGCTGCGATTACCTGGACCCGGCACTGGCCTGGACCGGCGTGAAAAACAGCGGTCGCGGCGTCACCCTGTCGCCACTGGGCTACGAGCACCTGACCCGGGCCAAATCCTTTCATCTGCGTCACGAGGTGTAGACCATGAACCTGACAGGAAACTGGAACTACCCCACGAGCGTTCGTTTCGGTGTCGGGCGCATCGCCGAACTGGCCGAAGTCTGTCGCAGCCAGGGCATCCAGCGACCCTTGCTGGTGACCGATAGCGGTCTGGCGCGTGCGCCGATCACCACGGCGGCGCTGGATGCGTTGCGCGCCGCCGGCCTTGGCGTGGCGCTGTTTTGCGACCTCAAGCCCAATCCGGTGGAAGCCAACCTGGCCGGCGGGCTCGATGCCTGGCGTGCCGGCAAACACGACGGCGTGATCGCGTTCGGCGGCGGCAGTGGCCTGGACATGGGCAAGCTGATTGCCTTCATGAGCGGCCAGACCCGCCCGGTTTGGGACTTCGAAGACATCGGCGACTACTGGACCCGCGCCGACGACAGCCGCATCGCCCCGGTCATTGCCGTGCCGACCACGGCGGGGACGGGCTCGGAAGTCGGGCGTGCGGCGGTGATCATCGACGAGCGCACCCACACCAAACGCATCATCTTCCACCCGAAAATGATGCCGCGCGTAGTGATCAGCGATCCGGCCCTCACCGTCGGCATGCCGGCCAAAATCACCGCCGGCACTGGCATGGACGCGTTATCCCATTGCCTGGAAGCGTACTGCGCCCCCGGTTTTCACCCCCTGGCCGACGGCATTGCCGTGGAAGGCATGCGTCTGGTGGCCAACTCACTGGTGAAGGCGGTACACACGCCGTCGGACCTTGAGGCGCGCGCGCAAATGCTCGCGGCGGCGGCGATGGGCGCCACGGCATTCCAGAAAGGCCTGGGCGGGATGCATGCGCTCTCGCATCCGGTGGGTGCGCTGTACGACACCCATCACGGCATGACCAATGCCACCTTCATGCCCTATGTCCTGCAGTTCAATCGCACGGCCATCGAGGAGCGCATCACCCGCCTGGCGGCGTACCTGCGCCTGCCCTCACCCGGCTTCGACAGTTTCATGGCCTTCGTCCTCAAGCTGCGCAAGGACATCGGCGTGCCCCACACCCTGTTTGAACTGGGCGTGGATGACCGGCAGGCCGACCTGATCGCGGACATGGCGATTGTCGACCCCTCCGCCAGTGGCAACCCGCTGCCATTGACCCGGGACGGCGTGGCAAAGATTTTCGACGCGGCGTTTCACGGCCGCCTGTAGAGCAGTCGCCTGGCCAGCATTGCGCATGGACAGGTGTGATCCGTTGCAAACAGGAGCAGTACGACAAGGGGTTGAAAGCCAGCCCATCCGGCCACCCGGATGGTTGCGTATCAAAACCTGAAGGGGCACACATGATGAACCCAGCAAGCCAGCCGGGCACCGAAGCGCACGACGATGACGTCAAGGTGCTGCACAGCATGGGCTATGCCCAGCAACTCTCACGACGAATGGGGGTTTTCTCCAACTTCGCCATTTCCTTTTCGATCATCTGCATCCTCTCGGGTGGCATCAACTCCCTGGCCCAGGGCACCTCGGGCGCGGGGGGAATATCCATCGGCATCGGCTGGCCGATCGGCTGCCTGATCTCCGGGGTATTCGCCATGGCCATGGCGCAGATTTCCTCGGCCTACCCCACTGCTGGCGGCCTGTACCACTGGGGCTCGATTCTCGGTAACCGTTTCACTGGCTGGCTGACCGCGTGGTTCAACTTGCTGGGGCTGGTCACGGTGCTGGGCGCGATCAACGTCGGCACCTATTACTTCTTTTTCGGTGCCTTCGGACCGGCACTGGGCATGGAGGATACGACCACGGTCAGGGTGATTTTCCTGGCAATCCTCACCGGCCTGCAGGCCTTGTGTAACCACTTGGGGATCGGCCTGACGGCAAAGCTCACCGACTTTTCCGGCTACCTGATCTTCGCCACGGCGTTGGCCCTGACCATCGTCTGCCTGATGTCGGCACCCAGCTATGAATTCGCGCGGTTGTGGACCTTCAGCAACTATTCCGGCGAGGTGGGCGGCAGCGTCTGGCCGCAGGTCTCGAACGGCTGGGTTTTCATGCTCGGCCTGCTGTTGCCGATCTACACCATCACCGGCTATGACGCCTCTGCGCATACCTCCGAGGAAACCCGCAATGCGGCCATGTCGGTGCCGCGCGGCATGGTCATGTCGGTGGTCTGGTCGTTGCTGTTCGGCTGGCTGATGCTCAGCGCGTTCGTGCTGATGCTGCCGAACATGGACGAGGCGGCCAAGCAAGGCTGGAACGTGTTTTTCTGGGCCATGAACACCCAGGTCAACCCGACATTGAAACTGGTGCTTTACGTGGCGATTTTCATCTCGCAGGTGCTCTGCGGGCTGGCCACCGTCACCTCGGTTTCACGGATGATCTTCGCCTTCTCCCGGGACGGCGGCCTGCCCTGCTCAAAAGCGCTGTCCTCGGTCTCATCGACCCATCGCAGCCCGGTCGCGGCCATCTGGACCGGTGCCACCCTCGCGGTGTTGTTCGACTGGGGATCGTCGGTGATCTCGATCGGGGCAACGCCGGTCTATACCATCGTGGTGTCCTGCACGGTGATCTTCCTGTTCTTCTCCTTCGCCATTCCCATCGTGCTCGGCCTGTTTACCTTTGGGACGTCGAAGTGGCCGACCATGGGGCCGTGGAACATGGGGCGTTTCTGGTACTCGGTGTTCGCCATTCTCTCGATCCTGTCGATGATCATCATTTTCGTCATCGGCATCCAGCCACCGAACGACTGGGCGCTGTACATCACCATCGGCTTCCTGATCCTGACGGCCATCGTCTGGTTCGGCTTTGAAGCGCGGCGGTTCCAGGGGCCGCCGGTGGGCGACATGATCGCCAAGCGCCAGGCTGAAATCGCTGCGGCGGAGGCGGCGTTGAACAAGCAAACCGGAGGTTGATGGCGTGCAATGGTCTGGTCCTGAAACAGGTTTACCTCTGAGGCAGGGCCAGACATCCCGATTCCGCTGACAATTCTTAATCAAAAAAAGGAATCGCCCTACATACAAGCTATTTCATAAGCGAGTTAATTCCCGCCTTTGGGTTTGGCCAGGGGCATGGATGTGCATTTCCTGAGGCAAACACGGGTTGCTGATGCCGCAGGAAGCTTGTTAATGGAACTGACAAAGATTTTTTCGCCGCAGAACCGGCGGTTGATCACGTTTACCGCCCCGATTGCAAACCGGCAGGCACTGCTGCTCGAGCAGTTTTCCGGCTCCGAGGGTATGTCGACCTTATTCAGTTTCGAGTTGTCGCTGATCAGTCAGGATGCCTGCCTGGAACTCAAGTCGTTGATTGGGCAACCGGCATCGCTCGAGATTGAACTGGCGACCGGCGAGGCGCGCTACATTCACGGGTACATCAGTCGATTCAGCCTGCAAAAAAGCGACGGTGGCCTGGCCTACTATTCGGCCACCTTGAGCCCCTGGCTGTGGATGCTGTCGCGCCGCTTCGACTCGCGGATCTTTCAAGAGCAAACCCTCGAAGACATCCTGCGCACGGTATTCGCCCACTATGGCGCGCTGCCCAGGTTCGAGTTCCGCCTGGAGCAGCCGCTCAAGTCCCACAGCTACATCACGCAATACCGCGAGCACGATCTGGATTTCGTCCTGCGGCTGCTGGAGCGTGAAGGGTTGTTGTTCTACTTCGAGCATACGAAGGCCGAACACCGCCTGATCATCACCGACCATTCCCGCCACCTTGAGCCGTTAGCCCGGCAACCACGGATCCGCTACCACAGCGCTTCGGTCACCGAGACCGCCGACTCGATCACCCAATGGAGCAGCCACCGGGTGTTGCAGTCCGGCAAGATGGCCATCCAGACGTTCGACTACCGGCAACCGCGCAATCCGCTGCCGGTGAGCATGCCCAGCCTCAACGCCCAAGGTGAGGTGCCCGCCTACGAAATCTACGACTTTCCCGGTCACTACAGCCACGGTATGCCCGAAGATGGCGAAACGCTGGTGCGTCATCGACTCGAAGCCCTGGAAGTACAGGCCAAGACATTTCAGGGCGCCAGCAACTGTCGCAGCATGCTGCCCGGCTATACCTTCGAACTGACCCAGCACTTCGATCACGATGGTGATCCCGTTGAAGACCGCCATTTCCTCCTGCTCAAGGTGGAGCACCGCGGCCGCAACAACTACCTGACGGATCAACCGGCGAGTTACGACAACACCTTCGTCTGCATCCGCCACAAGATTGCCTATCGCCCACCGATCATGACGCCCCGACCGACGATTTCCGGGCCGCTCACCGCCATTGTGGTGGGCCCGAAAGGCGAGGAGGTGTTTACCGACGAGCTGGCGCGCGTGCAAGTGCGCTTTCATTGGCAGCGGGCGCAGGATGCTGCCCAAGGCACGACCTGGCTAAGGGTTGCCATGCCCAGTGCGGGCACCGGTTTTGGCCATCAATTTTTGCCGCGCATCGGTCAGGAAGTGCTGGTCACGTTCCTCGGTGGCGACATCGACCGCCCCCTGGTGACGTCGGTGCTCTACAACGCCGACCATTTTCCGCCGCACTTCAGTAACGCCACGGGGTTGCCGGGCAATCGAACGTTATCGGGAGTCCAGACCCGGGAACATCAGGGCAAGGGCTTCAACGAACTGCTCTTCGACGATACCCCCGGCGCGCTGCGCGCCCGACTGGGCACGACCCATCAGGCCACCGCGCTGAATCTGGGCAAGCTCGTCACGCCGCGAACCGACGGGCAGGCCCAGGCACGCGGCCAGGGCGCCGAACTGCGCAGCGATGCCGCGATTGCCTTGCGGGCGGCCCAAGGGATGTTGTTGACCACCTATGCTCGCCACGATGCGCAGGGTTCACAGTTGGACCGCGAAGAACTGCTCAAGCTATTGGCCGAGTGTGGCGAGCTGTTCCAGTCCCTCGGCCAGACCGCCGCTGCCCGTGGCAGTCGGCAGGTCGACACCCAGGGCATCGAGGTGTTACGCCAGTCGTTGAGTCAATGGCCTGAACCGACCAGCGACAGTCCGGGCGAACCGGTGGTCGCGGTGGCGGCTGAAGCCGGCATTGCCAGTGCCACGCCACGTTCGCAGGTGCATTACGCCGGTGAAAACCACGACACCACCGCCCAGGATCACCTGCAATTGACCAGCGGCGCGGCCATGCGCCTGCAAGCCGGTAAAGGCATCAGCGCCTTCGCCCAGGACGAAGGCATCAGCGCCATTGCCAATCGCGGCAAGGTGCTGGTGCAAGCCCAGGACGATGACATGGTGCTCAACGCACAAAAGCACCTGCACCTGTCGGCAGCCGAAGGCGAGGTGCTCATCACCGCCCCTACCATCCGCCTGGTGGCCGATGACGGCAGCTACATCAGGATCGGTGGCGGGGTCGAGATCGGTACGCAAGGCAAGGCCATTGTGCATGCCGGCGAGCATGACTGGGTGGGGCCCAAGACTGACAGCGCCGCCATTCCTGTTTTCGGACGGGACGGTGCTGACCAACGGCATCGTATGCACTACGAAGGTGATCCCACCGCAATTGCTCAAGGCCAACCTTACAAAGTCGCATTGGAAGACGGCAGCCTGGTGCAAGGCATCACGGGAACTGATGGTCTTACCGAGTTGCTTCAGCGAACCGGTATGCAACTCGCCGGTCTCGAGGTTTTCCGCAATCCATCGCCCCAGACAGCGAACCCCGGATCGAGCAGCAAAGGGACGGACGCCAATAGCGACGAAAACTGAGGGCATTGAAGCCTCTCGATAAAAGGACAGTGCTCCTCTATGGCTTAGCGGGAGGAGCATGATTTCAGAAGGATGTGGAACACATGAACTACATGGACAACACCGTGATCGCGACAAGCAGGAGTCGTTTGCTGCCGAATCGATCCACTGATCGCAACGTCGCTGTGCCGCGAGACCTGCCCGGCGTGGTGATTTTCCTCCACGGCGTGAATGACCCCGGGGCGTCCTATGAGTCGGTGGAAACCGGGTTGTGCCAGGGGGTTAACGAGCGGCTGGATCGGTCGGATTTGAAGGCGGGGCGGTATGGGGCTGATTACAATGCAGCTGAAGCGTTACCGCCTGAGTTGCGGGAGGATGAGCACAAGGCTGCGCTCGATGATCCGGACACTTACCTCTACCAGCGCGATACAAACTCCCCCAAGACCCGCAGCCTGATGATTCCGTTTTATTGGGGCTATCGGGCCGAGCCCGGCGAAATCAAGCGGGACAAAAATGGCGACCCGGCCCGGCTACGCGATCAATTCCAGGACCGGTTCGACAACCGTCTGGACCGTCACTTCGCCAAGGGCGGTGGATTTTTTGCTAACGCCACCAACAATTTGCTGGAGATGTACGAAGAAGGGTTCGCCAAATGGCTGCGCCATTGGGTACAACCCACGATGCCCAACTCCCTGTACATGGGCAAGGCGCCGCATCGACGGTATTTCGTGCTGGCCGCGACCCGGCTAGCGATGCTGATCAGCGAGATCCGCCGCGTTTCCCCCGATGAAACCATCACCATAATGGGACACAGCCAGGGCACGCTGATCACCTTGCTCGCCCAAGCCTTGCTGGCGGATCGCGGTGAACGCTGCGCCGACTGCGCCATCATGGTGGCCTCGCCCTATTCCGTATTGCCGGATGCCACGCCGAAAAATTTGCGAACCCTGAAAACCCTGATCGACATCGTGCAACACACCACCCAATCCCCCCATGCGCAACCACCGCTCAGTGCCCTGCGTTGTGGCGTGCCGGGTTATGGCGGTCGCACGGGGCCGCGCTGGTCACCCGAACAAGGCCAGCGCTTGGGTGCCGACGGGAAAATCGTGGTGTTTCCCGAGCGCGACAACCGCGGCAAGGTGTACCTGTATTTCTGCCCGGACGACACCACCGTGGCGCTGGATGATGTGCAAGGCATCGGCACTTACGGCGTGCCGGACGAGTTGCCCAAAGGCGAGCCGGCCATGAACGCGCTGCAATCCATGCGTTTCTACCAGCGCCTGTGGACCAAGCGCTTGCGCGACAGCGAGCCAGTACTCGTAGGCAAGGCTGCGCAACCAGACTTCACGCGCGCCGAAGGAGAGCCGCGCTATCCCGGTGGCTGGTCAGTGGCGGCGATAGCCTCGCAAGCCGGGATCAGTGAAGGCCAGACGCGCAACATCAATGCCGAACAACTGCACCCACCCCATGCGCCGCAGATGTTCGGCGGCGAAGCCGTGACGGGATCTACCCAGGAGGCAGGCAAGGATCGACCGGATGCGGTGTCGCAAAACGCTGCATTGGGCAACCCCGGTGCCTCTTTCAAATGGATTTATGTGACCAACAGTGACAAGCGACTCGACCTGGACGATGGGCTTGTTCGCTGGAATCACGGCAAAGAGCCGGACGACCAGACCGGAGCCCTGCGCCAGACGCCAGTGTCCGGCAACCCAATGCTCAATCGTAAGGACCACTACCGCATCTACCGCGAGGAAACCCCTAACGAAATCCGTGCGCGCATGCAGGTTGATCAGAAGGAATGGACTGACAACAGCTATCACTCGGCTGTGTTGCGTAGCCCGGAGAACCATCGCTGGGTGACGGCGATGGACATTGCGATTGGGCAGGCCAGGTGTCTGGATGATCCGGTGATGCGGGAGGTGTTGGTGGCGATTGCGGATTGGAAGATGGACAAAAAGCGGTTCTTTGATGAAGTCATGAAGATGGATGGTTGGTCACGGCTGAGTGCGCAGGCACGGACACTGGTGAAGGCCGCCTATCTGTATTACCAAAATGGCGAGTTCCCTTCCATCGATCTGGTGTCGTTGACGCCGCCAAGTTTGGTTTCGCCCCTCCCGAGAAAAGGAGTGTCTCAATGAGGGATCGCCAGCAGGACAAATCACAGCGGCCGAAGCTGAAGGGCTATCTCTGGACTGCGGGAATACTGACAGCTATTTGGCTTGGTTTTTTACTCATCATCTACACAGCACAGGCTATAAACAGGGAGTTGGGGGATATGAGCGCCGTGATGCTTAAGGGAATAGCAAGTATTTTTGGCGCACTAGTGTTGACCTACAGCGGGCACTGGTTTGGTAAGGCCGTAGCCTACGAAGAGGCAGAACTCGCGGCCTACAAATCAAAAATCATGGCCGAAAGAGCCGAGCACATCGCTACCCGGGAGCGTACTTATGCGTTGGAAATTCGAGGGGTGGGACTCGCAGTCCAAGGATGGTATCAATCATCGGTGTGGCAAAAAATCGAGAAAAAAGCAGACAACTTCGCTTCGATTTTTTCGAAGGACCCGAATGATTACAAGGCCTCATTAACCTCCAGAACAAACACCAATCGCCTAGCTGTGCGAGCTGCCTTCACCTATTCAGGCAGCGACTCGGTGGCCTATTGGCCAATCCCGGTATTCGCGATAGCACCGCCCAAGCAACCTGAAGACACGGGTGCTGCTGCAAATATTTTGGACGGGCGCAATGCTGCCACCTTGGGCGTCACGCTATTTCTCTGGCAAGACGCGGACAATACCACCCATGCCCAGAGCATGATCGAGCGTTTGTTCAAGTTCTTTGATGACAATCCACAGGTACCGCAGGCATTGATCGTGAGTGAGGACGGCGATGTCACTCGAAACGGCTACCGCGTGGCCGGCACGCCAGGACTGCAAAGCGTGCAAGTGGTGCCAGCGGTGTACACAAGCACAACCGGTCTGCTGGTCACCCGTTCGGATCGGGTAGACCGCTACATCCGCCCCTTTGCCACCCATGATTCGGAGGACAACCAGAACACAAACACCGACATGGGCAAGTTGTGGGCGTTTTACTGGAAACATTCGCCGCTGTTCAGAAAGGTGTACGAGGATGCTGAGCGTGCCAAAGGCGCTAAAGACCCGAACGGCCCCGGCACCATGTCCTCCACCTACTGGCAATCTCAACTCCCCACCCTCTGGCAAACCCTGAGCAACCGAGGCCCTGGCCACTTCGAACCCTCCGCATGGCTGCCGGTGCGCTGGGCCGAGCACCAAGTCCAAGAGTTCGATAAAGCCCCGGTCCTGGGCTACCTGCACCGCCCGATCAAAGTCTCGATGCATGACGACAACGGCAAACTGCTCAAGCCCGCGTTACAGGCCAAAGCCCTGCAAGCAGGCTGGCTGCTGGCACTGGAAACCCTGCCCAAAGGTGAAAAACCGGCACGGGTGTTCTACGACAGCACCGACAACACCCCTGGCGAAATCGCCCTGACCATCGCGCTGCATGGTCTCAATGTCGATGGAGCTGGCCTCGAACTGGGCAATGTCGACGAGGGCTACGACATCGGCCGGCGACTGGGCAACACCGGCGTCAGTAGCGCCCTTGTTGAAATCAACCTCGCCACGATTGCCAGCTATCAGGAAGGTGGTGTCAGCGCGGTGGTGTACACCGGCGAAGACGGCAGCGTCACCGTGCAAATGGTTCGCCCGCCAGACGAAGCCCGCAAAGCAAAAAACCAGCAAACCCACGGTGCCGACCCGTTCAGGTTTCGCATGCCGGGAGCAAAACCATGACCAATCCCATTTGCCTGGGTGATGCCACCAGCAGCGGCGGCACCGTCGTCTCCTGCCAGCTCGAAGGCACGCATACCCTCAATGGAAAAACACCGGCGGTGGTAGGCGACAAGGCTACCTGCCCGCTGCATCTGGGCGAGTTTGCCTTCGTCGAAGGGCATCCGCGCCGGCGTATGAACGGCATTCCGGTCGTATTGCAAGGCCATCTCCTGGCCTGCGGTTGTCATGCGGTGGCGAGCAAGGCTCAGAATGTGCAGGTGGTCTAGGCCGAAACACCGGGTTTTCTCTTTGTTGCGGGGCGGCTAGTGGCTCCCGGCGTCATGCCCGGTCTCATCAGCCGTTTTTTTTGCAGGCTGATGATCTATCCTGTGCCTCCCCGATTTCACCCCGGAGACACCTTGTGCCCGCCCTCACCGCCCGCGAGGTTTACCAGTCGTTGCGCGATGCCGCCCAAGGCATTTGCACTTTCCAGCGAGTCGACGACGCCTGCGAGTCCGGCCACGTTCGGATCGACATCGACGGCTGGCAACTGACACTGGAGGTCGATGCCGGTCACTTGCGCCACTGCCTGCACGGCCAAAGCCCCGACGGCCGTGAATATGTGTTCGACAACGGGCAACGCTTCGGTACCGACCCGGTGAGTTTGCTCAGTACCTGGGAGCTGGCGCAGATTGAACGGCTGCTGGCCTGAATCCTTCGCAACCTGTCGTTCCCTGTCTGCACTTGTGATACACAAGCCGGAGTGATTTCTGCGCCCAAGGAGGTTCCGCCCATGCCCCGTTCCCCTCGCCTGCCGCACTGGTTGGCCTGCACCCTGCTCGGCTTGTTCGCTGGCGGCGTGCAAGCGGACACGTCGCCCCCGGCGCCCAATGCCTTGCAACCCTTGCTGGCGACGATGAATGAGCGGTTGTACATCAGTGAACTGGTGGCGCTGACCAAGTGGGACAGCGGCAAACCGGTCCAGGACAACGCCCGGGAAGCGCAAGTCATCGCCAACGCCCGCAAGCAAGCCACCCAGCGTCAGCTTGACCCCGACGACGTCGCCGACCTCATCGCCGCCCAGATCGAAGCCAGCAAACTGGTGCAATACGGCCGAATCGCACAATGGCAAGCGGCGCACAAGGCACCGGACACGCCACGGCCGGACCTCATTAACGACATCCGGCCCAAGCTCGACACCCTGCAAAACCTGCTGCTCACGCAGTACGCCGCGTTCCTGCCCTATCGCAAAGACCCGAACTGCCCGCAATGGCTGGCCACCGAACGCTCCGCGCTGATCAAGGATTACCTGCATGGCCAGGCGATGATTCGTGCGACCGGAGAGCTGTGCGTTGTAGGTCGATGACAGCGAAGTGATCCAGACGAAGAGCCCGGCCCAATCGGCCGGGCTTTCATGGACGCTCTTTCTTCTTCAGTTCGCCGCCGCTTGAAACCGCTTGCGGTAAGCCGCCGGCAGTAGCCCGACGCGTTGTTGAAACAGCCTGCGAAACGAGTTGCCATCCTCGTAGCCCACGGCATAGGTGATGCTGTCCAGCGTCATGCGTGTGGATTCAAGCAACTGTTTGGCCTTTTCCAGACGCAAGGTCTGCAGGTAGGTAATCGGCGTGTAGCCGGTGGCGTCCTTGAAACGTCGCTTGAAGTTGCGCACGCCGAAGCCGAATTGTTGGGCCACATCATCGATCAACAACGGCTGATCGAAGCGTTCTTCCAGCCAGTTTTGCACCCGCAGGATGTCGCCATCACCATGGCTCTTGGGCATTGACCACATCACATACACCGACTGCTCGCTGCGCACCGAGTCGACCAACAGGTACTTGCCACACTTTTGCGCCAGTTCCAGTGACGCAAAGCGACGCACCAGGTGCAGCAACAGGTCCATGGCCGCACTCGCGCCGCCACTGGTGACCACGCGATTGTCCTCGCAAATGATTTGCCCTTCGTCCAGCAACGCTTCGGTATAGCGGCGACGGAAAAGCTCGGCAAAAGCCCAGTGCGTGGTCGCACGGGTGCCGTTCAATAGCCCGGCCTCACCCAACATGAACGCCGCCGTGCACATGGAAGCCACCACCGCGCCTTGGGCGTGCTGCTCACGCAGCCACGGTCCATAGGCGCAAAACGCCGGTAAGGCGTCCTTGAGGGTGAAGAGGAATCCCGGGATCAGGACCAGATCGGTTCGCGGGATCTCGCGAGTGGAACGGTTCACATGCAAGCGCTGCCCGCCCCAGGCGGCCACATCGGCGCCATCGAGCGAAGCGCTGACCACCCTGAACGGTGGTGGGTCGCTATCGGCGAACAGGTTGGCGGCACTGAGCACTTCCAGGGCCATGGTTGCGCTGGCGGCGGAGCATTGATCGGCCAGTAACAAGGTGATGTGCATAGCGACTCCCTTGCACTTTCCGCATGAAAAATGTCATTTGCGCACCTACCTTAGCCGATTTCCATGGCCTAAAGTGCAGCCATCAACCCAACGGTGGCGCACTTATGAATCTCTGGTTTCGACTTTTCCTTATGCTGTTGCGTCGCCCGTGGCGCAACCCCGTGGACGCCTCGGCGACCACCGTTGTGTGCATGCGCGTGTGGCCGCTGGATCTGGACCTCAACCGGCACGTCACCAACGGTCGCTATTTCACGCTGGCAGACATCGGGCGAATGGATTACGTACTGCGCAGCGGCGCCTTTCGCGTGGCGCTTCGTCATAAGGCCGTGCCGATTGTCGGCGATACCTGGGGCAAGTTCCGCCGAGAGTTGCGCCTGTTCGAAGCCTTTGAAATACATACCCGCATGCTTGGCTGGGACGACAAGTGGACCTTTATGGAGCACCGTTTCGTGAGCAAGGGCCGGGTGGTCGGCGTGGTGGTGATGCGCGGTCTGTTCCGCGCGGGCAGAGGCACGGTGGCACCCGGTGAATTCGCGCTGGAACTGGGTTTGCCAGAGCAATCGCCGTCGATGCCGCCATGGCTGACGGACTGGTCGCGTAACTGCAACGACATGAGCCATCAGTTGCGTACACAAGAGGCTCCGCCTGCGCGGCAACCGGAGACAGTCGGCTGACCGCCAACCTGTGTACGCTCTATTCTGTGCCTACCTCGCGCAACGGGCGAGTTGTGTGTTGTGTGTTGTGTGTTGTGAGTTGTGAGTCGATCACAGCGAAGTGATCCAGACGAAGAGCCCGGCCCAATCAGCTGGGCTTTTTCATGGGCCGGCCTCATCAATGTAAAACACCCTTTACATTCGCGAAATCTCCGGCGAGTATGTAAAGGGACTTTTACATCAGGAGGATGCAATGAAGCGCTACTACATCGAAATGGGCGTCGCGATTACGCTGTACACCGTGCTGTTGCTGGTGTCGGTGATCTTGCTTGAAGACCAGCAAGAAATGGCCATGGCGCTGAAGATCATCATCACGCTATTGCCTGTGATTCCTGCGGGGCTGATGTGTTGGGCGGTGGTGCGCAATATGCGGGCGCTGGACGAAATGCATTTGCGTATTCAGTACGAAGCTCTCGGTTTTGCCTTTGCCGCGTCGGCATTGCTGACCTTCACCTACGGTTTTCTGGAGAATGTCGGTTTCCCGCACGTGTCCTGGGTCTGTGTGTGGCCAGTGATGGGCCTGATGTGGATGGTCGGGCTCAGACTTGCCAAGCGGCGTTATCAATGAAAAACCGTCTCAAGGAACTGCGCGCCGAACGCAAGTGGTCGCAGGTCGATCTGGCGGCGTTGTTGAATGTTTCGCGGCAGACCATCAATGCCATCGAAAATGGTCGCTATGATCCCAGCCTGCCCTTGGCGTTTCAGATTGCCCGGGCATTTGCGCTGCCTATCGAGAGCATTTTCGATGATGAGTTCGCCGGCTGATCACCCTCTTCAATCAGGCAACTGCCCATGAGCCATACGGAAACCCTCGCCAGAATCCTCCTCGGCCCGCTGTTGCTGGTGCAGGGCCTGTACACGCGGCGGGTGACGCCTAGGTTGCCGGAGGCCGAAGGTGAACGCCAGGGCAAGACCGGCAGCGGTGACGTTCTGGGCTTGTTGATTGTTGGCGACAGCGCCGCTGCGGGTGTGGGTGCGGCAACTCAAGGTGAAGCCCTCAGCGGTCGGCTGGTCGAGCGTCTGGCCGATGATTATCAGGTGTCGTGGAAACTCTGGGCGCGCTCGGGTCTGGATTCGCAAGGGTTGCTGGAGTTGCTCGAGCAGCACGCCCCCGAGCCGTTCGATGTGGCGCTGTTGTCGATTGGCGTCAACGATGTCACCAGCTCACTCACCCTGGATCAGTGGCTCGCTCGGCAACGGTGTTTGATGGCGCTGTTGTGCGATAAATTCGCGGTGAGGCAGATTGTGGTGTCGCCGCTTCCGCCGATGCATTTGTTCCAGGCGCTGCCGCAACCCTTGCGCTGGTTCCTGGGTTTCAGGGCGCGACGTTTCAATGCACATTTGGCGGATCTGGCAGATCGTGTGGATCGATGTACGATGCTGACAACCCCGCTGGTGCCCGAACCGGGCTTGATGGCCAGCGATGGTTTTCATCCGGGGCCGATGCTCTACCGTCAATGGGCCGACGATGCCGCCAGGGTGATCGACCAACGCTTTCGCACCACAACAATAAAAAACAGGAGTTGAAGATGTCCGAGCTGAACCTGAACCACGACGTCGCAGCGTCCCTGGAGCAGTGGCACGCGATGATCGGCAACCGCGACTTGAGCGGCCTGCCCGAATTGCTCGATCCGCAGGCGGTGTTCCGCTCGCCGATGGCGCACACGCCGTATCCGGGAGCGCCGGTGGTGTCGATGATCCTCAACACGGTCATGAACGTGTTCGAGGATTTTGCCTATCACCGCGAGCTGGCGACAGCGGATGGCTTGAACGTGATTCTCGAATTCAGCGCCAAAGTCGGTGAGAAAGAGCTGAAGGGCATCGACATGATCCGCTTCAACGAACAGGGCAAGATTG
The DNA here is from genome assembly GCF_056405655.1 of Pseudomonas sp. P1_F7. NCBI lineage: Bacteria > Pseudomonadati > Pseudomonadota > Gammaproteobacteria > Pseudomonadales > Pseudomonadaceae > Pseudomonas > Pseudomonas sp. P1_F7. The sequence continues at coordinate 214,313 of NZ_JBFUBR010000017.1, read as the reverse complement.
TCGAGTTTGAAGTGATGGTGCGCCCGCTCAGTGGCTTGCAGGCGTTGGGTGAGGAAATGGGGCGGCGCCTCGGTGCTTATCTGAAGGCCAGCAAGGCCTGATTTTTTCTGATTCACCAAAATACCCTGTGGGAGCGAACTTGCTCGCGATGAGGGAGTGTCAGTCGGCATTTTGTTTACTGACCCACCGCTATCGCGAGCAAGCTCGCTCCCACAGGTTTTGTGTAAAGCCTGGAATCTTCACACCATCGGCTGATGACTGGTCACGCAATGAATCCCGCCACCACCCGCGGAGATCGCGTCGATGTCGAGCTGCACCACCTTGCGGTCCGGGTAGAGTTCGGACAGCAGGTCGAAGGCTTTGCCATCGGCTTCTTCGTCGCCGAACTCCGGCGCGATGATCGCGCCATTGATCACGAAGTAGTTGATGTAGCCCGCAGCGAAGTCCTGATTGTCTTTGCTGAACCGGCTGTTGCGCGGGTTGAGTGGTGGCGACACGGTATGCACCTGCAACTTGCGGCCATCGGCATCCGTGGCATTCTCCAGGATCTGCAGATGGGCTCGGGTGACCTTGTAGTCGTAGGACTCGGGGTCGTTGTCGAGGTTGGCGATGACCACGCCGGGCTTGACGAAGCGCGCATAGAAGTCGACATGGGCGTCGGTGATGTCCTTGTCCTTGATACCCGGCAGCCAGATGATTTTGCGCAGGCCCAGCCGTTGTTTCAGTTCCTCTTCGACCTCGGTCTTGCTCCAGTCGGGATTGCGATTGCGGTTGATCCAGCTGCTTTCGGTCATGACCCCGGTGCCGTGGCCATCCACTTCTATGCCACCGCCCTCGCCCACCAGTTCGCTGCGCAAGTATTGCGCCTTGGCGTTTTCGGCGACCAGGGCGGCCAGTTGCGCATCGTCCGCATGCTGCTGTTTGTTGCCCCAGCCGTTGAAGTTGAAGTCCACGGCGCCGAGGCCGCCGTTGCCATCGACGACAAAATTGGCCCCGATGTCGCGCATCCAGATGTCGTCCAGTTCGGTGATCACGAAGGTGGTGTTGTGGCTGCCGCATTTGGCTTCGGCCAGGCGCCGTTCGCTCTGGCGACAGAACACGGTGACTGGCTCGTATTCGGCGATGGTGCGGGCGATCAGGCCAAGAGCATCTTGCACGTGGGGCGTGAAGTCTTCCCAGATCGCGGCCTGCGCCCCGAAGGCGATAAAGGCCCGCTGGTGTTTTTCACCCTCATCCGGCATGTACCCGTTGCCTTTACCGGCCGCTCGCACCGGTGGGGAGGCAAAGCCCAATCCCATGGACGCTACCGCGCCCATTCCGGCGACGACCGATACCTGCTTGATGAATGTTCGACGTGTCGGCATGTGTTTTCCTGAAATCGAGGTTTGGCCGGCCCTCGGGCCGGCCGGTGATCATTTGACTGTAGCGGTCTTGAACTTGGTCCAGGTGCGCATGCGTGCCCGCATGTCGGCCTGGGGAATGTCCTTGCCGGGAATCAGCCGCGCGTAGGTGGCTTCATCAAGATAGATGTCCGGATTGTTGCGCATCGCGGCATCGACGTCCGGGCGTGCCTTGGCGTTGGAGGTCGGGTAGCCGGTGAAGTTGCTGATGGCCGCCATGTTCTGCGGGCGCATCACGAAGTTGATGAACGCGTAGGCGTACTCCGGATGCCGGGCGTCGACAGGAATGGCCATGGTGTCCATCCACACCGTGGTGCCTTCCCGGGGGATGCGGTAGTGGAAGGTGGTTGTCTTGCCGGCGCTGTCCGACGTGCGTTGCGCCTGGGTCATGTCGCCGCTGTAGCCCAGGGACATGCACAGGTTGCCGTTGACCAGGTCGGTCACTGGTTGCGACTGGAACTTGCGAATGTACGGCCGCGCCTTCATCAGCAAGTCACTGGCCGCCGCCAGGTCCGCCGGTTTGGCGCTGCGCGGGTCGCGGCCGAGGTAGTTGAGTACCACCGCCAGCACTTCGTCCGGCGAGTCGATCATCGAGATGCCGCAGTCGGCGAATTTCGCCGCCAGTTCCGGCTTGAACAGCATGTCCAGGCTATTGACCGGCGCGTCCGACGCACGCTTGGCGATCTGCTCGGCGTTGTAGGTCAGGCCGATGGTGCCCCAGGTATACGGGACCGTGGCTTGGCTCGAATGCTCATAGTGCGAGCGCAATTTCTGCAACCCCGGTTCGACGTCGTTCAGGGCGGTGATTCTGGACTGGTCCAGCGGTTGCAGGCTGCCGGCGCGCATCAGGCGTTCGGCCACGGTGTCACCGGGGAAGATCAGGTCATAGCCGCTGCCGCCAGCGAGCATCTTGGCTTCCAGGGTTTCACTGCCGTCCATGACGTCGTAGATCACCTTGATCCCGGTTTCGGCGGTGAACTTGCTGAGGGTGTCCTCGGCAAAATAGTCGGCCCAGTTGTACAGCCGCAGGGTTTTCTCCTCGGCGTGCAGTGCGGGTACCGCAAAGGTCAGCGCCAGCCCCATGGCCAGGCACAGCTTGTTGATCGCGTTCATGTCACACCCCTTGGGTTGCCCAGCGTGAGTGGATCTGGCGACCATCCTGGGTCAGCAATGCCCCGTACATTTCCGGACGGCGGTCGCGGTAGATACCCCAGGTCAGGCGGTCTTCGCGCATGGCCGCCAGGTCCAGGCTGTGGACCAGCACGCCGGTGCTGTCGCGGTCGGCTTCGGCGAGCAATTTGCCCTTGTGGTTGCAGATGAACGAAGAGCCGTAGAAGTTCATTTGTAAGGTCGGGTCGGTGGTCGCCGCTTCCCGGCCGACACGGTTGGCCGCCACCACCGGCAGCAGGTTGGCGGCGGCGTGGCCGCGCATGGTCATCTGCCAGTGATCCCGGGAATCGAGCGTGGCGCAGCCCGGCTCCGAGCCGATGGCAGTCGGGAACAGCAGCACTTCGGCGCCCATCAAGGCCAAGCAGCGGGCGGTTTCCGGGAACCACTGATCCCAGCAGATGCCCAGGCCGATGCGCCCGAACGCTGTGTCCCAGACCCGGAAACCGCTGTCGCCGGGGCTGAAGTATTCCTTCTCTTGATAGCCGATGGCGTTGGGGATGTGGGTCTTGCGGTACACGCCCAACAGGCGCCCGTCGGCGTCGGCCACGCTCAATGAATTGAAGTAGGCATTGCCGGCCTTCTCGTACCAGCTCAGCGGCAGCACCACGCCCAACTCTTTGGCCAATGCGGCAAAGCGCTGGAGCACATGGCTGTCGCGATACTCCTCGGCCAGCGCCAGGTGTTTGTGATGTTGCTCGATGCAGAAGTACGGCGTGGCGAACAGCTCCTGCAACAGGATGACCTGTGCGCCTTTGGCCGCGGCCTCGCGGACCAGTTGCTCGGCCTGGTCGAGGTTGTGTTTCAGGTCCCAGGTGCAAGGCATCTGGGTGGTGGCGATGGTCAGCAGTGTCATGGCATCAACCCCGCACCGGCCAGGCCGGCTGTTGCTGGGTGATGCAATGCACGCCCCCGCCGCCATGGGCCAGATGGTTGATTCGCACCGGCACCACTTCACGTCCGGGGAATGCCTGCGCCAGTACTTCGGTGGCGACCTTGTCGGCATCGATGCCGTAGGCCGGCATGATGATCGCGCCGTTGGCGATGTAGAAATTGGTGTAGGAGGCGCAGAACACTTCAGCCTCGGTGTCCACCGCGTCGCTGGCTTCATAGAGTTCGATCAGCTCGAACTTGCGGCCTTGAGCGTCGGTGGCCAGTTCAAGGGCACGACGGTTTTCCCGCGCCACTTCGGCGTACACCGATTGCTTGTCGTGGGTGGCGTCCACCAGCAACACGCCGGGGCGGGCAAAGGCGCACACGCCGTCGACGTGGCCGTCGGTCATGTCGCCGGTCACGTAGTCCGGATCGCCGGGCAGCCAGATGGTTTTCTTCACGCCCAGCAGGCGGCTGAAGATCTCTTCGATCTCAGCCTTGGTCACCCCCAGATTGCGGTTGGGGTTGAGCAACACCGACTCGGTGGTGATCAACGTGCCCTCGCCGTCCACATGAATCGCGCCGCCCTCGTTGCTCAGCGCCGTGCCGAAACACTCCAGCCCCAAATGGTTGAGCGCACGGCGGGCCAGGCTTTCGTCCAGATCGTGGGCCGACTTGCCGCCCCAGGCGTTGAAGCGCCAGCTCACACCGGCCAGACCCTGCTGCGGGTGGCAGACGAAGCTCGGGCCGGAGTCGCGGCACCAGCTGTCGTTGACCGCCAGTTCGATCAACTCGATGTTCGACCCGCACAAGGCCTTGGCGCTGGCGACGGCCGAAGGATCAACCACCAGTTTCACCGGTTCGAAGCGGGCGATGGCGTTGGCCACCCGGGCGAAGTCCTCTTGAACCTGTGGCAGCGTCACCCGCCAGCCTGACTCCCAAAGCGTCTTGTTGTGCGGCCAGACCATCCAGGTGGCGGCGTGGGTGACCCACTCGGCCGGCATCGTCCAACCGCTGTTTTGAATAACGTTCTGCTGCATGACAAGCACCTCTGAGTTAAGTCATTGTGTTCAATGAAAACGGCCTTGGCGGTCTTGGCATGCATGCTACGGCTGGTAAAACGGGCAAACAAACGATGGATTTTGCAGGTAACTGATTAGAGGAACTTATCGATATGCTCAAACACTGGCCGCCCCTGAGCACCCTGCGCGGCTTCGAAGCCGCCGCCCGGCTGGGCAGTTTTCACAAGGCCGCCGAAGAGTTGCACCTCACCCAATCGGCGATCAGCCAGCAGATCCGCAGCCTTGAGGCGTACCTGGAACAACCTCTGTTCCATCGCAGCGGGCGCAGCGTCAGCCTGACCGATGCCGGTCACGATCTGCTGAGCACTACCCAGGCGTTGTTGCAGCAACTGGCGGTGGGCATTCGCCGGCTGGGGCAGTACCAGAAACCCAATCAACTGGTGCTCAACACCACCCCGGCGTTTGCCCGGCACTGGTTGTTGCCACGCCTGGGGGATTTCCGTCGACAGCATCCGCAGGTCGATCTGTGGATTTTCAGCACCGATGAAGTGCCGGACATGGCCAGCCAGACCATCGACCTGGCGGTGCGTGACGACATCAGTTCCCAGGCCGAATGCAGCTTCAAGGTGCTGCACGCCGACCGCCTCTACCCGGCGTGCCACCCGAGCCTGTTGGCCGTGCCGGTGGAACAGCGCACCACCCTGCATGGCGAACGGGAAATGGACTGGAGCCACTGGGCGGTGGAATCGGGAATTGATGTGGGGCAGATGGATCAGGGGCTGAATTTTTCCGATCCGGGTTTGCTGCTGGACGCGGCCTGCACCGGGCTCGGCATTGCGCTGGTGAGCCAGTTGCTGAGTCGGCAGGCGCGGGCCACCGGGCTGTTGCAGCCGATGGTGGAGCAAACCATCCGCGGCCCGAACTGGGCGCTGCTGACCCACCGTGACAGCGAGAACACCCCGATGGCGCGGGCCTTCACCCAGTGGCTGGTCGACAACCTGGCGGCCGAGCAGCAGACCACGGCCTGATCATTGCGCCGGGAAGGTTTGCAGGTAGGCCAGCAGGTCTTCGATTTTTTCCGGGTCACTGAGGCCCCAGAAAATCATGCGGGTGCCGGGCACGACTTTCTTCGGCGCTTCGAGGTAGGCGATCAGGGTTTCGCGGTTCCAGACCAGGTTGGCGGATTTCATCGCATCGGAATACACGTAGTCCGTGGTGACGGCAGAAGGGCGACCGATCACGCCATTGAGCTGCGGGCCAAAGAAGGCGCGAGCCGATTCGCCGATCTGATGGCAGCCGCTGCAGAGGCGCTTGTACACTTTTTCCCCGGCCTGGACATCGCCCGCGGCAAGGCTGGGAGTGCTGAACAGTCCAGCGCTGAGGGCGAGGGTCAGGGCGGCGATTTTCTTCATGTTGCGTTTCCAGTCTGCGAGTACTCGCTATTGGAACATGACAGCTGAGGATCTCCAAAACGGTCAGGTGGGCGCCGTCCCCTGTGGGAGCGAGCTTGCTCGCGATAGCGATCTGTCAGACACCTTTGATGTCGACTGACACTCCCTCATCGCGAGCAAGCTCGCTCCCACAGGGGGTCTGTGTACTGAGTTATTTTTTGGTTCGGGAGGTATTGAGCTCAATGGCCGCCTGAATCAACGCCGTCAGCGCCGCTTCATCGATCGGCTCGCCCTCGCGAACATCGATGGCACGCCGTGTGTTCCCTTCAAGGCTGGCATTGAACAGCTTCGACGGATCATCCAGCGAAGCACCCTTGGCGAAGGTCAACTTCACCACTTGCTTGTAGGTCTCGCCGGTGCAAATGATGCCGGCATGGGACCACACCGGCACGCCGCGCCACTTCCATTCTTCAATCACGTCAGGGTCGGCCTGGCGGATGATCTTGCGGATGCGGGCCAGGGTTTCGCCGCGCCAGTCGGCCAGTTCCCGGATTCGCTCGTCGATGAGCCCCGAGGCTCCGTTTGATTCAACCTTGTCCGTTTCCATAACCGTCTCGACCCTCATCATGATGGTTGTGACCGATGAGGGTAGACGCTGTTCGAGGTTTTTCAGGAATCGCTGACTGACGGCGCCAGGGGCACGGGGCGGGTTTTCACGGTGACGAACATTTTGATCCGGTCGCCGATTTCCTGAAGGGTATGGCGGAACGGGTCGTGTCTTTCGCTGGTGGTCGGGTCTTCGAAACTCCAGACGATCACTTCACCGGTAAACGGTATGCGCGAGACCTCTTCGGAAGACTTGTCGCACAGGGTGATGACGTAGTCGAACGCCTGGCCTTCGAAATCTTCGAAGGACTTGCTGCGCAAGCCGCTGGCATCGACGCCGATGTGATCGAGGGATTCGAACGTGCGTGGATCGATCTCGGTAGCCTCAAGCCCGGCGCTGAAGGCCTGGAAGTCGGCAGGATCGGTGTGGCGAAGCAAGGCTTCGGCCATGGGTGAGCGGACATCGTTTCGGGCGCAGACGAACAGCACGCGACGGGGGTCGGTCATGGGTTTACCTCGGCTGGCGGACTTTAGTGTTTGCTCATCAATCCATGCATCACGCCGAACCGCAAACCCGGTTCAGACGCAATCATGTGCGTGATCCCGAACACCTTGAACGCCGCCAGCATCAACACCAGGCCGCCGGGCAAAATGCTCAGGCGATGGGTGGGCAAACCGGCCAGCTTGAGGTGTTTCACATGTTTGACTTCCAGCAGGCGCAACGACAGGCGCAACAGGCCGCCATAGGTGATGCCGCTTTGCCCGTCATCATTGAGGCCATTGGCCTTGAGCACCTTGGCCAGCATCCGCGCCGTCCCGGAAGAACCGATCGTCTGCTGCCAGCCCATGGCGCGGTAACGGCGGGCAATGCGTTCGAACTGCACGGTGGCCGCGCGTTCGGCTTCCAATAGCGCTTCGGCCACGATCCGCCCGCCATGGAAGTAACGTGCACCGAAGGTGCCGCTGCCGATGGCAATACTCTCGGTGACCAGCAATTGATCGCCACGGCCGATGATCATCTCCGTGGAGCCACCGCCGATATCCACCACCAGCCGCGTGCTTTGCGCCGGCAAGGTGTGGGCCACGCCGGCGTAGACCAGTTGCGCTTCTTCGTGACCGGAAATGACGTCGATGCGAAAGCCCAGGTGCCGTTCGGCACTGGCCAGGAACAGCGGCGCGTTGTCCGCTTCGCGTACTGCGCTGGTGGCCACCGCCCGCACGCGCCCGGCCTCGAAACCACGCAACTTTTTGCCGAATCGCGCCAGCGCCTGCCAGCCCCGGTCCAGCGCCAACTCATCGAGCGCCCCGCCCTGCAGGCCTTCGGCCAGACGCACCGGTTCACGCAGGGTTTTCACTTCCTGGATGACCATCTGCTGGTTCCGTCTTACCGACTGGCCAATCATCAGGCGAAACGCATTGGAACCCAGGTCAATGGCGGCAAACAGCGGGGCGTCTTTCATACGGGGGTTCCTTGCACATTCATCTGCCGGCGGACTGGCGGCCGTCGGGCACTCAAGACGGATTGCGAGGATCTTGCCATTACTTCGATGACACCCAGATGACACCACCGGGCATCACCACTTCGTAACAAACTGTGACTAACGTCGGCTGTGCCACCCATGACGCGAGTGTCTCACCATGCTTTCCAATCAGGACACCTTGATCCAGCGCATCCACCGCGAGTTGCTCGATATCAGTGACGAGGAGCTGGAACTGGAATTATCGGAAGACGGACACAACCTGGACGCCCTGTTCGATGAACACATCGAGGATGGCAGCGAGAAAGAAGCCCGGCGCCGTTACTTCGCCGAACTGTTTCGCCTGCAAGGCGAACTGGTGAAATTGCAGAGCTGGGTGGTGAAAACCGGGCATAAGGTAGTGATCCTGTTCGAAGGCCGCGATGCCGCCGGCAAGGGTGGCGTGATCAAGCGCATCACCCAGCGCCTCAACCCCCGGGTCTGCCGGGTGGCCGCCCTGCCCGCGCCCAACGACCGCGAGCGCACGCAGTGGTATTTCCAGCGCTACGTTTCGCACTTGCCCGCCGCCGGGGAAATCGTGCTGTTCGACCGCAGCTGGTACAACCGCGCCGGCGTTGAAAAGGTCATGGGGTTCTGCAATGACGACCAGTACGAAGAGTTCTTCCGCACCGTGCCGGAATTCGAGCGCATGCTCGCCCGCTCCGGCATCCAGCTGATCAAGTACTGGTTCTCGATTTCCGACCAGGAACAGAACCTGCGCTTCCTCAGCCGCATTCACGATCCGCTCAAGCAGTGGAAACTCAGCCCCATGGACCTGGAGTCGCGCCGGCGCTGGGAGGCCTATACCAAGGCCAAGGAAATCATGCTCGAACGCACCCACATCGCCGAAGCGCCATGGTGGGTGGTGCAGGCCGACGACAAGAAAAAGGCCCGGCTCAACTGCATTCATCACCTGCTCAGCCAGATGCCTTATGAAGAAGTCGAGCTGCCGGTGATTGAATTGCCCCAGCGCGAGCGCCAGAAAGACTATTCACGGGGACCTGTACCGCAGGAAATCATCGTGCCGGAGATTTACTGAAGCTCGCCACAGTTAATCACTCGTAGCAGGATTTTCGGCATCCTGATGAATAGCCATCAAGCTGTCATCGAATCGTCATGAACCGGGCGGCATAATCAAGTCATCCAATGCGTGCTTTAACTTTCTGCTGCCACTCCCGGCGGCTTTTTTTTTTGCCTGAAATTCTGCTTACAGACACTCCTGCGCCGCACGCTCGAACGTCGATGGCACGAACGCCGAGGCCAGCAGCTTGCGCTCGTAAAGGAACACCTTACCGCCATTCGAGGCTTTGTAGGTTTCCAGTACGTTGTCCGCCGCCACTTTGCTCGATACGACGATCCGGTAGCTGCGCTGGGTCTGCGACACCGTGGGCGCCAGCGCATCGTGCTGCAGCTTCGGCACCACGCAATGGGTGTATTCCTCGGGTGACTTGCTGGTCTGCAAGGTCATCGTCGGATCGTTCGGCGTGGCACAACCGGCCAGCAGCAGCGAGGCAAAGGCCAGGGTCGGGGCAAAAAAAGTGCGCATGGATCAGGTCCTGAAAAGAAATCTACGTTTGGTTAAGCACCCGCCGTTCAGTGGACGTCGGGCTTATTAATTTGTTGCTGCGGTTAAACCGGCCGTTACCAGCGCCTTCAACGACGCATCGAACTGTTTCAGCGCAGTCAGTTGCAGGTCGCGTTGCTGTTCGATTTGCGCGGCGATCTCGGGGGCAGCCTTGTCATGCACCCACACCGACGGCAGTTGTTTTTCCACCGCGCCTTCGGCCTTGCCGATGTACTGCAGGTTGGCGTCGTAGAACCGCGCGGCGAAACGCGCCTCGACCCGGTCATTACGCTGGGTCAGCAACTGGTTGTGGGTATCGAGCATCACCACCACATCCGGGCGAGCCTGCACCAGGGCATCGAGGCTGTCGTAGACCGTCACCGACAGAAAGCTGTGGTGCAATGAACTCATCAGCCAGTCGATGGCCAGGTCCGGATCAGAGCTGTTGACGAACGCCTGGCGAATCCGCGCATCCAGTGCGTTTTTCGCGCCACTCACCGCCACCGAGTGGTATTGCTCAAGGTATCGCAGGTTTTCCACGGTGTTTTCGCTGTAGAGCACCCCGACCGTCTGCCCGTATTGCAGCCCGCCCTGACTATTGGTGATGGGCGACAGATGGCAGGTGCGTGCGTCTTCGGCAAAGGCCGATGCGGTGGATGCAACACTGCCCAGCAACAGGGCAATCACAGCCAGTCGGGTCAAGATTTTCATCGCGCAGGTTCCTTGAGCAGCGTGTTCAATGCAGGCAATTTTCCGCCTTTGCGAAAAAAACAGAACTTGCGATTCTTGATGGTGACTATTGACTGAACCAATAGTGCGGCGGCGCCAGCCAAGGCGGTTGACGCAAACCTGCCGGTCAATGTCGAACAAGCGGCTGTGCCGGGCGCCCACTGTTGATTACAGTGGCGACTGCCCTCAATACCTGATCAAGGAACGAAACAATGGTGACCTGCTACCTGAAATACGTGCTCGATCCCTACCAGCTCGACGCTTTCGAGCACTACGGCAAGTTGTGGATGCCCCTGGTGGAAAAGTTCGGCGGCCAGCACCACGGCTACTTTTTGCCATCGGAGGGCGCCAACAACATCGCCCTGGCGCTGTTCACCTTCCCCAGCCTGGCGGCGTACGAACATTACCGGCAGCAGTCGATGAACGATCCGGAGTGCATCGCCGCTTTCAAGTACGCCGAAGAGAGGAAATTCATCCTCAGCTACGAGCGTTCGTTCATGCGGCCGGTGTTTGGCTGACAGGATCGCTGACTCAGTCTTTTTTCAGATCCAGGCAATAGGTGTAGTAACCGGGGTCGCGCACCCAGCCCAGGGATTCATACAGGCGCTGGGCGGTGAGGTTGTCGGTGGCGGTTTCCAGGGTCATGCCTTTGCCGCCGGCCAGCTTCGCAAAATCCCGGGCGGTGTTCATCAGCAGTGTGCCGACGCCTTTGCCCCGGGCGGCGGGCGTGGTGAACAGATCACCGAGCAACCAGGTGCGATGAGCATCGATGGAAGAAAAAGTCGGGAACAGCTGGACGAAGCCGAGGTTTTCACCGTCGGTGTCCTGGGCAAGAAATATCACCGATTCATCCCGGGCGAGTCGCTCGACAATGAAGGCGCGCGATTGCGCAAGGTTCGACGGCTGCTTGTAGAACATCCGGTAGGCGTCAAACAAAGGGGCGATCTGGTCGATGTGCGATGCGTCGGCGCGCAGGGCCTGAATAGCCATGAGGGTGCTCCATTGCGGTCTCAAGGAATTACAGACTAGCAATGGCGAAGGACCAGCGACGTAAAATTTTCTGAAAGCACCGAGATCCCTGTGGGAGCGAGCTTGCTCGCGATGGCGGTGTTTCATTCAACATTGAAGTCGACTGACACTCCGCTATCGCGAGCAAGCTCGCTCCCACATTAGATTTCCACATTGGATTGCGGGTTGCCGTCAGACCCGCACGTTACGCCCTGGCAGCGAAGTACGCTGGCTGCTTTCCCAGCCTTCGACCAGACCCACCGGCACATCCGCTGACGGCAACATCTGTGCGCCACGCACCAGATCGGACGCCCGCTCAGCAAGCATGATGGTCGGCGCATTGAGGTTGCCGTTCGGCTCGGTCGGGAACACCGACGAATCGATCACCCGCAGACCGGCGATGCCACGCACGCGCAATTCGGAATCGACCACCGCCATGTCGTCCTCGCCCATGCGGCACGAACCGCACGGATGGTAGGTGCTTTCCAGGTTGTCACGCACGAAGGCATCGAGGTCTTCATCGCTGGTCACCTGCGCGCCCGGGGCGATTTCGCCATCGCGGAAGCGGTCCATGGCTTTCTGCCCGATGATCTCGCGGGTCAGGCGAATGCAGCGGCGGAAGCCTTCGCGGTCCTCTTCCCGCTCCAGGTAGTTGAAGCGAATCTCCGGATGCTCGTACGGGTCGGCCGAGCGCACGCGCACATAACCACGACTTTTCGGTTTGTTCGGACCTGTGAGCACCATGAAGCCGTGGCCCTTGATCGGCTTGTTGCCGTCGTAGCGCATCGCCGCCGGCAGGAAGTGAAACTGGATGTCCGGCCAGCGCAGGCCCTTCTCGGAGCGGATGAAACCACCCGCCTCGAAGTGGTTGGTGGCGCCCAGGCCGTCCTTGAACAGCAGCCAGCGCAGACCGATCATCAGCTTGCTCAGCGGGTCCATCTTGCTGTTGAGGGTCACCGGCTCCTTGCAACCGAACTGGATGTACACCTCGGCGTGATCCTGCAGGTTCTCCCCTACTCCCGGCAGGTCGTGGCGTACGCCGATCCCGGCCTTGCGCAGGACGTCCGCCGGGCCGATGCCCGAGCGTTGCAGCAGGTGCGGCGAGCCGATCGGGCCGGACGAGATCAGCACTTCGCGGTTGCAATACACCTGGTGGGTCTGGCCGCCGTGGTCATACATGACCCCCACCGCACGCTTGCCTTCTAGAATGATCTGGCGCGTCATCGCATGGGTGATCACCGTCAGGTTCGGACGGCCCATGGCCGGGCGCAGGTAGGCGTTGGCCGTGGAGCAGCGCACGCCGTTCTTCACGGTCATGTGCATGGCACCGAAACCTTCCTGCATGTAGCCGTTGCAGTCTTCGGTCTTGATGTAGCCCGCCTCCGCGCCGGCTTCGACCCAGGCGCCGTACAGCGGGTTTTTCATGTGGTTGCCGTTGGTGGTGTGCAGCGGCCCGGTCTGCCCGCGATAGCTGTCGCCACCCGACTCATAGCTCTCGGCACGCTTGAAGTACGGCAGACAATTGCGATAACCCCAGCCTTCGGCACCCAGGGATTCCCACTCGTCAAAGTCCAGCGCGTGGCCACGGATGTATACCAGGCCGTTGATCGACGACGAACCGCCCAGCACCTTGCCCCGTGGGCAGTGAATGCGTCGGCCGTTGAGGTGGGTCTCCGGCTCGGTTTCGTAGCGCCAGTTGTACTTCTTGGTGTTCATCGGGATCGAGAAGGCACTGGGCATCTGGATCACTACGCTCTTGTCACTGCCGCCGAACTCCAGGACCAGCACCGAGGTGGCCGGGTCTTCGCTCAGGCGGTTGGCCAACACACAACCTGCCGAGCCTGCGCCAATGATGATGTAGTCGTATTTTTGCGTAGCCATGGTCATCTCCCGACCGTCGATTCAGTGAATACCGGCAGTGGTTGCTGTTTGTGGGTCAGCGTGTCGCCGGTGGTGTATTGCGGGGAGTTTTTCTCAATCTGCTGGATCACCGCTTCTTCGCGTTTCAGATCAATCGAGCGGCTAAGCAAGTAGTACGCCACGCCCGACACGATCAGCCCGACCAGCCAGGCGATGTCGATGCTGCCCAGCGCCTTGGCGAGCGGGCCGACATACACCTCGCGCTGTTCAACGCCGTCGAAGATGTAGAAGAACGGGATCATCGAGATAAAACCGATGGCATAGGCGGCGATGCCGCGCAGCCCCCAGCTGCCGTAGATGTTGCCGTGGGGCATGAAGAAGTGCGGGATGGCGTAGCGGCCCTTGCGCACGAAGAAGTAGTCAGTGAGGTTGACCGAGGTCCAGGGCACCAGGAAGTACAGCATCACCACCAGGTAGATCCCCAACACCGACAGGCCTTTGCCGGAACTCTGGATGCTCAGGGCCACGCCCAGTTGCAGCAGGATCACGAAGCCGATGGCCAGGATGCGTGCCCTGCGTGTTGGTTCGATGTGCTTGATCGAATCGACGCAGGTCAGCGTGGTCAACTTGGCGCTGTAGATGTTCATCGCGATCACCGGCAGGAACGCCAGGATGGTGACGACCACCACCGCCGTGCCCACCAGCGGCGACACGGTGTTGCCGACTTGCCCGAGGGCCACCAGCACGTCAGTGGAGTGCAGGTGGTCGGCGAGCCAGCCACCCACGGAAATCATCCACGCGCCGGACAGCGAAGCCCCGAGGAACACCACGGCGATCAGCTTGCCGCTGGAGGTGTTTTTCGGCAGGTAGCGCGAGTAGTCCGACACGTACGGGGCGTAGGCGATGTTGTAGCTGGCGGCCGCCGCAAACTGCGCGATGAAACCGGTCCAGTTGAAACCCAGCGGCTCCCGGGCCACTTCGCCTTCCGCGAGTGCCGGCAGCACCGCATCCGGCACCCAGCCCATCACCACCGCCACGGTCACCAGGCCATACAGCGGCAACGACAGGTACAGCGCCCATTTGAAGCTGCGGTGCATCCAGTCATGGCCGAGGATCGCCAGCACCGCCGCCGGTATGGTCACCGCCACCGCGATCACCGCCGGGTTGAACCCGAATAGCGTATGCAGCCCCTGCATCATCAGCACCAGGTTGACGATGTTGAAGCCGGCGAACACGAACAGCGTCGCCAGTAGCACCAGGATCACCCCGCGATAACCGAACTGCGCCCGGGACTGGATCATCTGCGGCAGGCCAAGGTGCGGGCCCTGGGAGCCGTGGAACGCCATGAACAGCGTGCCGAACATGATGCCCAGCGTGCCGGCGAGCGTGGTCCAGAGCGCGGTCAGGCCGACGCTTGGGCCAACGAAGCCGATGGTCATGGTGAAGAAGGTGAAATTGCCGAGGAACCAGAACGGGCCCTGACTGGCCAGCTTGTCAGTGCGCTCGTTCTCGGGGATGAAGTCAATCGAATGCCCCTCGACGACGGATTTTTCGTCGAGGCTGGACACGCTCGGGGCGGACTTGGCGTTAGTGTTCATGATGGACTCTTATTGTTGGAAGATCATGACGAGATAACCGCGTTCTTTCGGGTGAACGACTCCCCTGTGGCGAGGGCCACAGGTCCAGTGTTACCCGTGCCTACCTGGCGTTGTTGCTGGAACCGAAAACCTGTGGGAGCGAGCTTGCTCGCGATAGCGGAGGGTCAGGCAACACAGATGTTGAATGTGCAACCGTCATCGCGAGCAAGCTCGCTCCCACAGGGATTGAGTCAGCCTTGACTCAAGGCAGCGTGATCCACACCGCCTTGGTTTCGAGCAGGTAATCGAGCTGCTCGGCGCCCAGGTCCTTGCCGAATCCGGACTGTTTGTAGCCACCGAACGGCATCGACGGATCGAGGGTGCCGTGGGCGTTGACGTAGACCGAGCCTGCTTTCAAGCGTGGAATCAGGCTGTGCACCTTGCCCAGGTCGTTGGAATACAGTGCCGCCGCCAGGCCGTAAGGCGAGTCATTGGCCAGGGCCAGCGCCTCTTCTTCATCGTCGAACGGTGCGGTGACCAGCACCGGGCCGAAGATCTCTTCCTGGACAATGCGCATGTCGTTGCGGCAATTAGCGAAAATGGTCGGCTCGACGAAGAAGCCAGGACCATCGACCGGTTGGCCGCCGTAGACCAGTTCGGCGCCTTCGGCCTTGCCGGTTTCGATGTACTCGGTCACACGCTGCTTTTGCAGGGCCGAAACCAGCGGGCCGATGAAGCAATCAGGATCCAGGCCCGGGGCCATTTTCAGGGTGCGCGTGTAGGCGATCAACTCACGCAGGAATTCGTCGTAGACGCTGCTATGAATATAGGCCCGTGTACCGGCGTCGCATACCTGCCCGGAGTTGAAAAACACGCCATTGGCGACCGCTTGGGCGGCGGCCGGGATGTCGGCGTCGGCGCAGACGATGACCGGTGATTTTCCACCGAGTTCGAGGGTCAGGCGCTTCATGTCATCCAGCGCTGCGCGGCCGACAGTCTGGCCGACCGGGGTCGAACCGGTGAAGGTCAGTTTGTCGATGCCGGGGTGGGTGGCCATGGCCGCACCGACCACACTGCCGCGCCCGGTGACGATGTTGATCACGCCATCCGGAATGCCCGCTTCCTGCACCAGTTCAGCGAAACGCAGGGCCGACAGCGAAGTCAGTTCGGCGGGCTTGACCACCACGGTGCAACCGGTCGCCAGCGCCGCGCCGAGCTTCCAGGCCATTGTTTGCAGCGGGAAGTTCCACGGCACGATGGCGCCGACTACGCCTACCGCTTCCTTGCGGGTATAGGCCAGGTAATTGCCCGGTAGCGAAGGTTCGACGGTACGGCCGTGGAGCTTGGTGGCCCAACCGGCGAAGTAACGCAGGGTATCCACGGTGCCCTGGATGTCCACGTCCTTGGCGAAGGCCACGGATTTGCCCATGTCGATCGATTCGATTTCCGCGAGCTCCGCGGCGTTCTGTTCGATCAGGTCGGCCAGGCGTTGCATCATGCGCTCGCGCTCGGCCGGTTTGGCCTGGCGCCAGGCGCCACCGTCGAACTGCGCGCGGGCGGCTTGCACGGCGCGGTCCAGGTCATCGGTGGTGCCCATGGGAATGCGGGTGATCAGGCCTTCGGTCGACGGCTCGATCACATCGGAAGTCTGGCCGTCACTGGCTTCGACCCAGGCGCCGCCGATGAACATTTTCTGGACCTTGCTGAGGAAGGTCTGGGTGGCTTCGCTGACGCCGAATTTTTGCAGGTAACTTTTGACGATCGTGTCCATTTTTGTTCTCTCTGCCCGGCAGTCAGAGCCTGCCGGGTCACTGGTTTCGATGATCAGGCTGATGCGGCTTCGCTCTCGGCGGCTGCCCGCACCTTGCCACGCTCGTGGAAGATGAAACCGATGCTGTTGAGCAGCAGTTGCGCGGCCAGGATCGAGGTCATGCCGGTCGGGTCGTAGACCGGTGCCACTTCCACCAGATCCATGCCGACGATGTTGCCTTTGCTGCGCTTGGCCAGGGCCTGGATGATTTCCAGCACTTCGTAGTAGAGGAAGCCGCCGTGGCTCGGGGTGCCGGTGCCGGGGGCGATGGACGGGTCGAAACCGTCGATGTCGATGGTGATGTAGTAGTTGATGTCCTGCGGGATCAGCGCCAGCACACCCTCGACGCCAAGGCGACGCACGTCACGCACCGAGAGGATTTTCGAGCCGGCTTCGTGGGCCGCTTCGTAGTCGTCGCGGTTGGACGACGAGACGTTGCGGATGCCCATCTGGGTCATGCCGACAATGTGGTTCATTTCCGAGGCGCGGCGCAGCGGGTTGCCGTGGCCGTAGCGAACACCGTGGCGTTCGTCGACGAAATCCAGGTGCGCATCGAAGTGAATGATATGGATCGGGCCGCGGCCTTCGAAGGCCTTGATCACTGGCGCGTGCACCGAGTGATCGCCGCCGAGCACCACTGGCATGACACCAGCGTCGAGGATCTTGCGCACGGCGTATTCGGTGTTCTTGTTGCTGGTGGCCATGTCGGTGTGGACGATGTCGGCATCACCGACGTCGACCATGCGCACGTCCGATGCGGTGAGGTACATCACGTCATCTTCGTGGTCGTAGGCGCCGGCGTGGCCGAAGGAAAACAGCGTCGATGCTTCGCGAATCCCGCGTGGTCCGAAGCGTGCGCCGGAGCGCCACTGGGTGCCCATGTCGTTGGGCACGCCGAGCACCGCGACGTCGGCATCCAGTGCATCCCAATCGGTGCACACCGGGGATTTGCCAAAGGTGCAATGACCCACGAATGGCAGGTTCAGGCGACCGGATTCATAACCGTTGTTCGACATTTCTAGCCTCTCCACTTCTTGTTATCGGCTTGGCGGACTGCAAGGCGACCGCCGTTGGAAAGACTATGGGCGCAGGTTTTCGTGGAAAAAATGCTAAACATCAGATACTCATATCGGTATTCCCGATGCGTCCCCATGCCGGAGGTCCAAGATGATCCAGCTGCACGATGTCGACCTGAAACTGCTCAGGGTGTTTGCCACGATTGTCCGCTGCGGCGGCTTCTCGGCCGCGCAGGCGGCGTTGAATGCAGGGCAATCGACGATCAGCGAACAGATGACCCATCTGGAAACCCGCCTCGGGGTCAAGCTGTGCCAGCGCGGCCGCAGCGGCTTCCGCCTGACCGAGCAAGGGGTGGCGATCCATGAAGCCACCCAGCGCCTGCTGTCGGCGGTGGAAAACTTCTGCATGGACGCCGACGTGCTCAAGCAGCACATCAGCGGCAAGCTCAACCTGGGGATCATCGACACCACGATCACCGACCCCGACTCGCCGATCCCGCGCACCACCCAGCGCTTCGTTTCACGGGGCCATGACGTGCACCTGAACGTGTACGTCGGCACCCCGGCTGAACTTGAAGAACGGGTGCTCGACGGTCGCCTGCACCTGGCCATTGGGCACTTTCCGATCCATGTGCCGGGCCTGCTGCAATCACCGCTGTACCAGGAAGCCCTGGGCTTGTATTGCGGGCGGCGTCACCCGTTGTACGGCAGCCACGCTGAAGGTGAGGAGCTGCTCGAAGAAGTCGCTGCGGGGCGCATCGTCGTGCGCGGCTACATG
The DNA here is from genome assembly GCF_056405655.1 of Pseudomonas sp. P1_F7. Lineage (NCBI taxonomy): Bacteria > Pseudomonadati > Pseudomonadota > Gammaproteobacteria > Pseudomonadales > Pseudomonadaceae > Pseudomonas > Pseudomonas sp. P1_F7. Next base: position 195,995 of record NZ_JBFUBR010000017.1, on the reverse strand, counting down.
CAGCAATACGACCTCGAACACCTGGGCGTCAGCAAGGCGGCAGCCACCGTGGACAACATCGAAGCCACGGCGATCCTGATCATCTCCGGCGCCTATCTGGGCTTTCTGCCTGAGCACTTCGCCGCCCAGTGGGTCAAGAGCGGCGAGATGCACCAGTTGGCCCCGGGGAGTTTGCGTTTGAAGTCGCCGTTCGACGTGATCACCCGTCGCGGCACGGCACCGCCACCGATCCTCCAGGCGTTCCTCGAGGACCTGGCCGCCAGCGCCCGTAAAACCGGCAAGCCGTGATGTGACACTCGCCAAATTCAAATTTTGCCGGGCATACTGATTCGGTTCTCCAACCTTGCAGGCCCGTCATGCGTATCCACGTCACCTTCATCGACCGCGTCGGCATCACCCAGGAAGTGCTGGCCCTGCTCGGTGGTCGCAGTTTCAACCTGGACGCCGTGGAGATGGTGCCGCCGAACGTTTACATCGACGCCCCGACCCTCGGCTCCGAGGTGCTCGAAGAATTGCGCGAGGCGCTTTTCGACGTGCGCGGCGTACAAGCGGTGACCATGGTCGACATCCTTCCGGGGCAGCGCCGGCGCCTGCAACTGGACGCGTTGCTGGCAGCCAGTTCCGACCCGGTGCTGGCGGTGGATGACCGTGGTCACGTGCTGCTGGCCAACCCGGCGCTGATCGCCTTGTGCGGGCGCGAACCGGCCGGTGAGTCGTTGACCGCACTGTTCGACGATGCCGATTTGCAACGCACCCTGATCGCTCAGCATTTCCGCCTGCCGATGCACGAGGTCAGCCTCGGCGGCCAGACCTTGCTGCTCGATGCGATGCCGATCACCGACGCGGGCGCCCTGCTCACCCTGTATCAACCCAATCGCATTGGCGAACGCCTGTCGGCGCTGCATCACGACCATGCCGAAGGCTTCGATGCGCTGCTCGGCGAATCGCCGCCGATCCGTGCGCTCAAGGCCCGCGCGCAACGGGTGGCGGCCCTCGATGCGCCGTTGCTGATCCAGGGTGAAACCGGCACCGGCAAGGAGCTGGTGGCCCGCGCCTGTCATGCCATCAGCCCACGGCACGACGCGCCGTTTCTGGCCCTGAACTGCGCGGCATTGCCAGAGAGCCTGGCCGAAAGCGAGCTGTTCGGCTACGCCCCCGGCGCCTTCACCGGCGCGCAACGGGGCGGCAAGCTCGGCCTGCTGGAACTGGCGGATCAGGGCACGGTGTTCCTCGATGAAGTGGGAGAAATGTCGCCCTATCTGCAAGCCAAGTTGCTGCGTTTCCTGAGCGATGGGTGCTTCCGTCGGGTCGGTGGCGACAAGGAAGTTCGGGTCAATGTGCGGGTGCTCAGCGCGACCCACCGTGACCTGGAAAAAATGGTCGCCGAAGGGCGTTTTCGCGAAGACCTGTTCTACCGCCTCAACGTGCTCAACCTGCAAGTACCGCCGCTGCGCGAACGCGGTCACGACATCCTGTTGATGGCCAATCACTTCATGCAACAGGCCTGCGCGCAGATCCAGCGACCGGTGTGTCGTTTGGCACCGAGCACCTTCAGCGCCCTGCTCGGCAACCGCTGGCCGGGCAACGTGCGGCAATTGCAGAACGTGATCTTTCGCGCGGCGGCGATTTGCGAAAATCCGCTGGTGGACATCGATGACCTCGACATTGCGCGCACGGCGGTAGAGCGGCAGAACGACGGCGAAGTCGGCAGCCTGGAAGAGGCTGTGGGCGACTTTGAAAAGAACCTGCTGGAACAGCTGTATCGCAGCTATCCGTCCAGTCGGTTGCTGGCTGCACGACTGCAGACGTCCCATAGCGCTATTGCTATTCGCTTGCGCAAATACGGGATTCCCGGCAAGCCCTGAGTGATCTGTCGGAACACATTGTCACCGACAACACATTCCCCTGTGGGAGCGAGCTTGCTCGCGATGAGGCCGTGTCAGTCGATATCAATTTTGCCTGTCACACCGCAATCGTCGGAACGCCGCCCGGAGCAAGCTCGCTCCCACAGGGGGATCAGTGGTGTTGCTGAATTCTTCGTCTGCAAATCGATACAGCGTAGCGAAATCAAGACAAAACCCTTCCCACCCGCATTTACGGCGTCTGCGCCCACAGCCCTGCTTGTCTGTATTGATTTCAATACGAATGAAATCTATCGCACTTAATAAAATCACTTCAAGCCATTGATTTAAAACAACTAATCAACCTTGGCACCACCCTTGCTTTCACTCCTCCAACCCCGCTCGTCGCCCCGCCACGAGCCTTAAAACAATAAGGAGTTGATATGAGCCAATTGCGTTTTACCGTCGATCACGAATGGTTGCGCCTTGAGAGCAATGGCCTGGTCACCGTCGGCATCACGGCGTTTGCCCAGCAGGCGCTGGGGGATGTGGTGTTCGTTCAGGTGCCTGAACTGGGCGCCTTCGAGGCAGGCGCTGAAGTGTCGGTGCTGGAATCGGTGAAAGCCGCCAGCAGTATCGGCATGCCGCTGGACGGTGAAGTGGTCGAGATCAACGCGACGCTGGAGAGCACCCCGGAACTGGTCAACGAAGACCCATTGGGCGAAGGCTGGTTCTTTCGCTTCAAACCGGTCGATGCCCTGGCGCTGGGAGATCTACTGGATCAAGACGCCTACGAACGCCTGACCGCAGAACACGCCGACGCTTGAAGCCCCCTGGGCATTTCCCGAATCCGCAAAAGGACCACACCATGTTCAGCAAGCACGACCAGATCAAAGGCTACGACGACGAACTGCTGGCGGCGATGAACGCCGAGGATGCGCGGCAGGAACACCATATCGAACTGATCGCCTCGGAGAACTACACCAGCCAGCGGGTGATGGAGGCACAAGGCAGCGGCCTGACCAACAAGTACGCCGAAGGTTATCCGGGCAAGCGTTACTACGGCGGCTGCGAGCATGTCGATGTGGTCGAACAACTGGCTATCGACCGCGCCAAGCAGCTGTTCGGCGCCGACTACGCCAACGTCCAGCCGCACTCCGGCAGCCAGGCCAACGCCGCGGTTTATCTGGCTCTGTTGCAAGCCGGCGACACCGTGCTGGGCATGAGCCTGGCCCACGGCGGTCACCTGACCCACGGCGCCAAGGTGAGTTTTTCCGGCAAGCTGTACAACGCCGTGCAGTACGGCATCGACACCACCACGGGCCTGATCGACTACGACGAAGTCGAGCGCCTGGCGGTCGAGCACAAGCCGAAGATGATCATCGCCGGGTTCTCGGCCTATTCGAAGACCCTGGACTTCCCGCGCTTCCGCCAGATCGCCGACAAGGTCGGCGCGTACTTCTTCGTCGACATGGCCCACGTCGCCGGGCTGGTGGCCACGGGTCTGTACCCGAATCCGCTGCCCTACGCCGACGTGGTCACCACCACCACACACAAGACCCTGCGCGGTCCGCGTGGAGGATTGATTCTGACCAAGGCCAATGCGGAGCTTGAGAAAAAATTCAACGCCGCGGTGTTCCCCGGCGGTCAGGGCGGCCCGCTGATGCACGTGATCGCCGCCAAGGCCGTGTGCTTCAAGGAAGCGCTGGAACCAGGCTTCAAGACTTATCAGGCACAAGTGATCCGCAACGCCCAGGCCATGGCGCAGGTGTTTATAGAGCGCGGTTATGACGTAGTGTCCGGTGGCACCGACAACCACCTGTTCCTGGTCAGCCTGATCCGCCAGGGCCTCACCGGCAAAGACGCCGACGCCGCCCTCGGCCGTGCCGGCATCACTGTGAACAAGAACGCCGTGCCCAACGATCCGCAATCGCCCTTTGTGACCTCCGGTTTGCGCATCGGCACGCCGGCGATCACCAGCCGTGGCTTCAAGGAAGCGCAAAGCATCGCGTTGGCGGGCTGGATCTGCGACATCCTTGATCACCTCGGCGATGCCGACATCGAGGCCAATGTCGCCCGCCAGGCTGCTGCCCTGTGTGCCGACTTCCCGGTCTACCGCGACTGATTGCACCACACAAAAACCCTGTGGAAAAAACCCTGTGGGAGCGAGCTTGCTCGCGATGAGGCCATTACATTCAGCATTGATGTTGAATGAAAGTCCGCCATCGCGAGCAAGCTCGCTCCCACAGGGTCTGCTCCCTGCTGCACAAGGAAAGCATCATGAATGACATTGTCGAATCGACCGGCAACAGCCCTGCCAAAGTAGAAATCGGCACCAAACTGCGCGGTGCGGAAAAGGTCGCGCGGATTCCGGTAAAGATCATTCCCACGGATGAATTCCCGCGCAAACCCGACTGGATTCGCGTGCGCATGCCGATCTCTCCCGAGGTCGACCGGATCAAGCAGCTGTTGCGCAAGCACAAGCTGCACAGCGTTTGCGAAGAAGCCTCGTGCCCGAACCTCGGTGAATGTTTTTCCGGTGGCACGGCGACCTTCATGATCATGGGCGACATCTGCACCCGTCGCTGCCCGTTCTGCGATGTCGGCCATGGCCGGCCCAAGCCGCTGGACGCCAACGAGCCGATGAACCTGGCCGTGGCCATTGCCGAGCTACGCCTGAAGTACGTGGTGATCACCTCGGTGGACCGCGACGATTTGCGCGATGGCGGCGCCCAACACTTTGTCGATTGCCTGCGCGAGATCCGCAAGCTGTCGCCCGGCATTCAACTGGAAACCCTGGTGCCGGACTATCGCGGACGCATGGACGTGGCCCTGGCGATCACCGCCAATGAGCCCCCGGATGTGTTCAACCACAACCTGGAAACCGTACCGCGCCTGTACAAGGCCGCGCGGCCGGGTTCGGACTTCGAGTGGTCGCTGGACTTGCTGCAAAAGTTCAAGCAAGCGGTGCCGCAGGTGCCGACCAAATCCGGCCTGATGCTGGGCCTTGGCGAAACCGATGAGGAAGTTATCGAGGTCATGCAGCGCATGCGCGAGCACGACATTGACATGCTGACCCTCGGCCAATACCTGCAACCCTCGCGCAGTCACTTGCCGGTGCAGCGTTTCGTGCATCCGGACACCTTTGCCTGGTTCGCCGAGGAAGGCACGCGCATGGGTTTCAAGAACGTGGCGTCCGGGCCGCTGGTGCGTTCGTCCTATCACGCCGATCAACAACTTCATGGAGGTACGGACGGTTTCAAGCCATGATGGAATGACTGGTCATGCATGGAGCCGTTTCCGATGTTTCGTTCACCCTGTCTGTTGTTGCTGTGCCTGAGCCTTGCCACGCCGTGCATGGCCGACGAGTCGAAACCCGGGCACATGGTGTATGTGCGCAGCGTCGACCCGGGCATCGCGCAGGACATCCGCTACGCCAGCGCGCACAATTTCACCGGGCACCCGCTCGACGGCTACCAGGCCGCAGAGTGTCTGTTGTCGGCAGACGCGGCCAAGGCCCTGGCCCGGGTGCAAACGGCCCTCAAGGCCGAAGGCTACGGCTTGAAAGTATTCGACTGCTATCGACCCAAGCGTGCAGTGGCCGACATGGGCCGCTTCGCCACCGAACCCGGCGACCCGCTCAAGACCGAGTTCTATCCACGGGTCGACAAGCAGGACTTCTGGCACCTGGGTTATGTGGCCCGGGTGTCCAATCATTCCCGGGGCAACACCGTCGACCTGACGATGACCGGCTCCGACGCCCTGCCCGCCGACACCTGGACGCCTTCGGTCACGCCAGTGGATTGCACCGCCCCGTACGGCCAGCGCTGGCACGACGGCGCCCTCGACATGGGTACCGGTTTCGATTGCTTCGATGAGCGGGCCCACACCGACTCGGCGCTGATTAACGCCACGGCCAAAGCCAATCGCCAGCGCCTGACCAGTGCCATGGCCAAGGAAGGCTTCGTGGGTTATTCGGCCGAGTGGTGGCACTTCACGTATAGCGGGAATGCGCAGAAGCCGGACGTCATGGATTTCCCCATCACGCCGCTTGTGCCATGAACATTCTGCTCAAGACCCTGTTGGTGGCGTTTTTTCCGCTGGCCGCAATGGCCCAGGGACTCGACGGCCGCGACCAACTGATCGTGGTCACCAGTAAAAACTGGGATGACATCCAGGGCACTGCCCAGCGCTATGAGCGGCACGGGCAGACTTTGCAGAAATTCGAAGCGCCCTTTGCAGTGGTGCTCGGCAAGAACGGCATGGGCTGGGGCAAGGGGCTGCTCGATATCGGGCAACCTGAAGGGCCGGTCAAACAGGAAGGCGACGGCAAGGCCCCGGCTGGAATGTTCAAACTGGGCACAGCGTTTGGCTACGAGCCTTCCACCGAAACCCGCCTGCCTTATCTGGCGTTGACGCCGACCATCGAATGCGTGGATGACAGCCAGTCGGTGCGCTACAACGAATTGGTCGACGGTTCGGTCATTGCAAAAGACTGGACCAGTTCCGAACGCATGCGCCGCAGCGATGATTTGTACCGCCAAGGCATTTTTATCCAGCACAACACCCCGGCCACTCCCGCCGTTGGCTCATGCATTTTCTTCCACATCTGGCGCGGCCCCACGGCACCGACCCGTGGCTGTACGGCCATGGATCCGGCGGATATCGCGCGGCTGTTCAACTGGCTGGACCCGGGCAAATCCCCGGTGCTGGTGCAACTGCCTGAAGCGCAGTACGAGCAGTTGCGTGAGCGATGGAAGCTTCCCGAACGTTGATCAGGTGCAACACCAAACCTGTGGCAAGCTCCCTCGCCACAAGAACTCGGTGCTCTGACGGGCATCAACCCCGCTCAACCACCACGCCACTCATCGACGGCTTGGCCAGCGCGTAATAGATCACACCCGGCACCAACAACCCGACAATCCACGAAATATCCACGCCGCCCAGTTGCGCAACCATCGGCCCGGAGTAGAAATGGGTGTCGACAAAGGGCAGTTGGATCAACACACCGATCACGTACACGCTGATCCCCAGCACGTTCCAGCGACCGTAGCGCCCGTTCGGGTCGGACAGCGCCGGAATGTCGTAACGCTCCTTGTTGATGAAGTAGTAATCCACCAGGTTGATCGCGCTCCACGGGGTGAAGAACGTCAGCAAAAACAGGATGAAGTACTTGAACGAGTTGAGGAACGAGTACTGCCCCAGCACTGCCAGCGCGGTGGACGCCGCGACGATCAGCAGCACAAACAGCATGCGCTGGCGGGCGGTGATTTCCAGGCGACGACGAAAGCCACTGATGATGGTGGCGATGCACATGAAACTGCCATAGGCGTTGAGGGTGGACACCGTGACCTTGCCGAACACAATGCTCAGGTACAGCAAGGACGCAATCACACCGCTACTGCCCAGGCCGACAATGGTCGCCACTTCGTGCCCACGGAAATTGGCCCCGGCCAGTGCGGCGGCGAACACCCCCAGCACCATCGAAGTCTGAGCCCCCAGCACTGTGCCGAGGCCCACGGCGGTGAAGGTTTTCCAGGACGAAGTCTTGCTCGGCAGATAACGCGAGTAGTCCGCCACGTAGGGGCCGAAGGCGATCTGCCAGGATGCCGAAAGCGAAACCGCCAGCAGGAAGGTGCTCCAGGCAAAATGACGATTATCGAGCAGCAGGCCGATGTCGTTGAGGGTCACCAACCGGGTGAACAGGTAGGCGAAGGCGATGATGCCCAGCACGCTGGCCACCCGCCCGACCAGGTGAATCACCCGATAACCGAAGATCGTCAGGAACGCGATGCACGCCGCGAAAATCAGGATGCCGGTGCTGTCGCTGACACTGATCAACTGCGCAATCGCCTGCCCCGACAAGACCGCGCCGGTGGCGCTGAAACCCAGGTACATCAGGCACACCAAAACAATCGGGATCGCCGCGCCATACACCCCGAACTGCACGCGACTGGAGATCATCTGCGGTAAGCCGAGCTTCGGCCCTTGCGCCGCGTGCAGCGCCACCACGGCACCGCCGAGCACCTGCCCGATCAGCAAGCCGATCAGCGACCAGAACACATCGCCGCCCAGCACCACGGCCAGGGCACCGGTGACGATGGCGGTGATTTGCAGGTTGGCGCCGAGCCACAGGGTGAACTGGCTGTAGAGACTGCCGTGTCGCTCAGCCTCGGGAATGAAATCGATCGAGCGGGTCTCGATCAGGGGACTGCGTTGCGCACTCATGACGGTGTTTCCTTTGTGAAACTGTTTTTGTTGTCAGGGACGGGATTTAAAAGGTCTTGGTGGCGCTGGCTACAACTGTCGCCGAACAGAGGTCGTCATAACCGTACCAACTGCTGCACTCGCTTTTCGACAAGTCGGTGTCGACGTAGCTCAGCCCCCAGGTCACGCCGACGAAGTCGCGGGTCAGCTTGGCTTCCCACTCGTAGTAAGACTCACGGCTATCGCCATTGGCGGACCAGAACGCGGGGTCATTCACATCGTTGCGCCCAAAGCGCAGGTCCAGGCCGACTTCGGCCGGCAAATCGATTTTGTAGCCCACGTAGGTGTAAAGGGTGTCCTGGTCCTCGCCGAAGAAGTTCGGCGTGTCCTTGGAGTAATAGGCACCCAGCTTCACGCCGTACAGGTCGAGAACGGCGTACGCCTCGCTGAGGTTGAATTCGGAATTTTTCGGGTAGTCGTACTTGATGTAGCCCAGGTCCAGGCTGATGGCGTCCGTCGCCTGCCAGTAGTAACCGGCGTAGTACTCACGCTCCTGGCGGGTGTCGAAGCCGCCGCCAAAATCGACGTTGGAGGTCCAGGCGCCGATGTACAGGCCGCTGCTGTGCAGCAGCGTTGCGCCGCCCTGTACCGCCGGATCGCCCAGGGTCTGCGAGATGCCCCGGGTGCGGTAGTCGCTGACGACGCCCAGGGTCATCTCCAGGCTGAAGTCATCGTTGAGTGTCAGGGCCTGGCTGGTCAGAGGGATCAATGCCAGTGTCGCGAGGGTCAATGCTGAAAGTGCGTTCATACAGTTCTCTTGTTGTTATGGCGTACGGGGAATTTCAGGCATGGCGATGCCAGGCCCCTCGCGCTACGAGGGGCTGGCTGGTTTTTTGCGTGTGTTGGGTGTTCGCAGGTCAGGATGCGGGGGCGTAGACCTGCTTGCCGGCGAAGAAGGTGTTCAGGACTTTGGTTTCGAACAGGTCGTCATCGCTGACCTTGAACACATCGCGGTCGAGGATGATCAGGTCGGCCTGCTTGCCCGGTGCCAGCGAACCGATCTGCTGCTCCAGGCGCAGGGTTTTCGCCGCGTTGATGGTATAGGCGTAGAACATGGTCTGGCGGTCGATGCTTTCCTTGGCATTGAGTACGCCCAACGGACCTTTGCGCGTGCTGGCCTGGGCAATGGCGTTGAACGGATTAGCGCTCGACACCGGCCAGTCGCTGCCACCGGCAATCGTCGCGCCGGCGTTATGCAGGGATCGCGCGGGATACTGGTAACCGTAGGCAAAGGCGCTGATGTAGGGTTTGACCAGTTCGACGGTGTAGGACTCGCCGGTGGCCCACAGCAGTTGCATCGAGGCGATCACGCCCAGTTGCTTGAAGCGCGGAAACTCCTTGGGGTTGACCAGTTGCAGGTGCGCGATGCTGTGGGGTACAGGCGTCGGGCTGATCTTGCGCGCATACGCCACGCCATTGAGCGCTTCACGCACCGCGCGGTCGCCGACGGCGTGCATGTGCACGATCCAGCCGCGTTTTTCCGCCGCCACCACCAGTTCGCCGAAATGCGCCGGGTCGGTCAGCAGTTGACCGTCCTTGTGGCTGTTCTTGTACGGCACCACGACCGCCGCTGTTTGCCCGGGGAATTCGAGAATACCGTCGACAAACACCTTGACGCCGGGGAACGTCAGGTTAGGCACACCCTCGAATTGCTTCATCACCGTGGCGATCACTTCCAGGTCGGCGGGTTTGCTCTTCGGGTTGGTGACCATCAACGCGGCGACGTGGGCACTGAGTTCGCCGTTCTGCGCCAGCTCCTTGTACAGCGGCAGCACGCCGACACTTTCCGCGGTGGCATGGAAATCGAACAGCGAATCTTCACTGCCGCCGTTCGCCGCCGCATCCATCCAGGCGGTGACGCCGTATTGATTGTTGATCTTCACCGCCTCGCGAGCAGCCTTGAGCATGGCCTCCGGGCTGGGCGCCGGAATACCGTTGCGCACCACGTCCCAGCGGGATTCGGCAAAGTAGCCGTTAGGGGTGAAGTCCGCTTCATGGCCAATGTAGCCGCGTTCTTTTTCCGGCAGACTTTTCACCAGCGCCGCGTCGATGTTCAAGCGCTTGAGCATCGCGTTGTTGGCCCAACCGGTGTGGCCGTCGATGCCGCTGAAGACGATGGGCTGATCGGCCCAGCGTCCCTGGTTGAACACCTTGCCCAGTTCACGACTCTTCTCCCAGTAGGCCGAACTGACCCCGGCCACGCTGATCACATCACCGGACCGGGCACGTCCGGCCTTGTCTTCTTCGATCAACCATTGCTCCAGTTCCGGCAAGGGTTTGACCTCGTCCAGCAGGTTGGCCTTCATGCTGTCGAAAGCGCCCGAGACCGGGTGGCTGTGGGTGTCGATCATGCCCGGCATCAACACTTTGCCCGCCAGGTCGATGCGCTGGGTCTTGGCATCGGCCAGGGCATTGATTTCGGCATCGCTGCCCACTTTCAGAATCTTGCCGTCTTGCACCGCAACAGCCTGCACCAGCGCCTGGCCGGGTTCAGCGGTAAAGACCTTGCCGTTGAACAACACCAGGTCGGCGGCGGCCATCGCCTGCACCGACGACAAGGCCAGCGCGGCGGCCAACAGGTTTGGAATCAATCGCATCGGAACGCTCTCTCGTTATTATTGGGCGGATCGGGAAGTGACGGTCTGGGCGACAGCCTGTGGCGCCAGCCCGAGGAACGGCGCCCTGGCCCACACGACCTTGCCGCCGACCAGCGTCAGCAGCACGTCATTGCGGCCCAACTCCTCCTCGGGCACCTGCATGAAGTTCTTGTCGAGCACGATCAGGTCAGCGAACTTGCCGACTTCGACCGAACCCAGCACCGCGTCCAGCTTCAACTGCTCGGCGGAACTGAGGGTGATGCTGCGCAGCACTTCGGCTCGCGACAGCGCCGGATCGGCATTGAGTCGCCCGGCATACTTCGGACCATAGCTGTGCGGATTGGTGGGGTCGCCGGAACGGGTGACACCGACTTTCAGCGCCAGGAACTCATCGAGGGGATCGACCGGCCAATCGCTGCCAAATGCCACTCGACCGCCGGCATGGGCGATGCTGCCCGAGGGCTCCATGCGTTCGAATCGCTCGGCGCCAAGGTGATCACTGGTGCCATCGACCGTGGACGGTGCCTGCTGAGCCCACTGGAACGACATGGTGGCCGTGACGTCCAGTGCCTTGAAACGCGAATAGTCGGCAGGATCGACTGACTCGGCGTGCGCGATGGCCGGGCGGAAATCAGTACCGGGCAGTTCCTTGCGCACATAGGCGACGCTGTCCAGTGCATCGCGTACCGCGCGCTCGCCGGTGGCGTGCAGGTGCGGATCGAAACCGGCCTTGACCGCTTGCAGCAACAACGGATTGAGCACTTGCGGCGGGAAATACAGTTCGCCCAGGTTCTTGCCCGGCGTCCACTTCGGCGCCTGGTCGGTGCCGCTGTTGTGCAGGTATGGGGTCAACATGGCGCCGGTGTCCGCCGGGGCATTGATGATGCCGTCCATGAACAGTTTGACGTGGCGCATGTTCACGCCCGGCGCGACATGCACTTCGCCCTGGTCATAGGTGCTGGCCAGGGCCTTGGCCTCGGCGATGGTTTTCACCGGGTCGACGGCAGCGGCGGCCGGGTCCAGTTTGATCGCCAGCAAGGCCCGGGCGGTCAACTCGCCGGACTTTTGCAGGCTGGTGAAGGCTTTACCGTTTTCCGGGCCGGACAGCGCATCCATGAAGCTGGTGATGCCTTGCTGGCGCATGGCGTCGAGAGCTGCGCGAACCTGATTGAGTTTTTCCGCGTCGGTGGCAGGCGGTACCACGGCGGCCAACGATTCGGCGGCGCCGTCTTCGCAGATGCCGTTCGGGTTGCCGGCGCTGTCGCGGCGGTATTTGCCGTCTTCCGGGTCGGCGGTGTTCTTGTTGATGCCGGCCAGTTCCAGGCCGCGAGAGTTGGTCAGCACGGTGTGGAAGTCGGTGGAGCGCACCTGGATCGGGCGCTTGGTCTTGAGCGCGTCCAGGGTCGATTTGTCGGCGTCGCCGTCGAGCCCGGTCATGCCCATGCGGTCCCAGCTGCCGACTTCGAGCCAGACGTCCGGGCCCTTGTCCTTGTCGGCATCGAGGCAAGCCTGGATGCTCGCCTGAAACTGCGCGCGGGTCATGGTCTGGTATTTCAGGTCGCACAAGGTCATGGCCCGACCGCCATCCCCCGGGTGCATGTGCGCATCGACGAAGCCCGGCATCAGCATGCGCCCGGCCAGGTCGATCAGTTGTGTTTGCTTGCCGATGTAACCGTCGACCCCGGCATCGCTGCCGACATAGACGATCTTGCCCCCCGCAATGGCAATGGCCTGCTGCACGGAGTTCTGGCCATCGACGGTGTAGACGTAGCCATTGCGCATGACCGTGTCGGCGGGTGTCGCCGCCAACGCCATACCGGAAAATGCCGTCGTCGCCGCAACGGCGACAAAAAGCCTGGAAAGTCTCAAATGCCTCACCCCTGTTCTTATTGTTTTGAAGCGGCCCGAAGCGACTGCGCAAGCCCCCGATAGACAGGGCCTACCCTATAGGGCGCAGCGTTCGAATGGACCTCTGCAAATGAGGAGGGGTAAGGCAAATAATTGAAACGGCTGGGATTAATCCCGGCGCACGGACTCCGCCAGCGCACCCGGCGAACGCAGGACGGAGCCCAGCTCCACCTTGCTTTTCACACCGAGCTGCAGGTAGCAGTTACGCAAATAGGTGCGCACGGTCGCGGGGCTCAGGACGAGGATTTTGGCGATTTCCTTGTAGGAGTGGCCAGCGGCGAACAGCATCGCTGCGGTGCGTTCCCGTGGTGCCAGGCCATCCCCGCCTGATGGCGCGTCGAGGGAGAGGATGACGTGTTCGGCGTTGGGGCTGAGGGTCAGGGCGCAGCGGCCCAGGCGGATCACGCAGGGGGCTTTCGATAATTGCGCAATGGCTTCGACCGGCAGTGTCGAACCGCTCCAGCCGGGTAACTCGCGCTGAATCGCGGCACACAGGCGGGCGCCCACATAGAGCAGACTGCCATCCATGCGCGCGACGCCAAAATCACTCGCGCCGTTTTCGCTATCGAAGCGGATCATGTCCTGCACCTGAAACCGCCACAGCTGGAAAAGGTGATCGCAGAACGCCGAAAACAGCTCGGCTTCGTTCTCCTCGAACGCCTGTTCATCCAGGCCACGGTAGAGACAGACGAAAAACATCAAGCCGCTTTCGGGCAGCTCAAAGGTGATGCTCATCAAATGGTAGAGATCGTAGCGCCGGGCGAAAGCGTTGACCTCCTCGCAAGGGTCATTGAAACCCTCGTCGCGCACCACCTCACCGGGACGATTGAGCGTGGCGTGGGAGAACTGATCGTTTGCCGCCACCGGATGCCATTCGGCGGCAAAGGATTCGGGGAGATTGATGCTGCCGTGCATCCAGCTTTGAAGGGGCACATCAGGACCTGGCGTAGACATTTCGCCCCACCAGGCAGACGCGAAGGGCACCAGTTGACCGAATGCCTGCAGGCCATCGGCGATGAATCGCGACGCCCCGCTCTCCCGCGCCAGCCGGCCAAGGTGCAATACGCAATGATTGAACGCCTTGAGCGTGACCATCGTCGCGTCACCGTCGACTCTATTTCCCTCCCCCATCATTGCGATCCCGTTCACTGCATGGCCTTTGGTTTCGACGATGCCATAGGCCCGTGACGGGCGTCCAGCAGGCAATGACATCAACGGTTACAAAGTGCTGTTCAACCCATACAACTGCGGCCTGCGGTCCTGATGCAGGTCATTGCGCGCACTGATGCGCTTGTTGCGCGCCTCGGCGAGGTTCAGGGTGGCCAGCAACATCTGCTCACCGCCCTGCTCCGCCGGCCCGGCCAACGGATAGCCGTCAGCATCGACGATGACCGAGCCCTGGACCCAGCCGACACCGCGTTCATGGCCATAACGATCGCATGCCGCGATGAACATGCGGTTCACCGAGGCATTGGCCTGCACCCGCAGCACTTCGGCCGGGCGTTCGGTCTGTGGTCGCGGACCGTCGGGCCAATTGACCGGCGCACACAGCAGATCGGCCCCGGCCAGCGCCGCAAGACGCACCCACTCAGGGAATTCCAGGTCGTAGCAGATCAGCATGCCGAGCCGTCCATGCACCGTTTCGACCACAGGCGGTTGCACATCGCCGGCCGTGAAGATGTCCTTCTCGGCATCCCACAGATGCGCCTTGCGATACACCGCGCGCAGGCCATTGGCGTCGATCATCGCCGCGCTGTTAGCCAGCTCATCACCGGGCAGGCGCTCGCAGAATCCGCCGACGATCACCAGATTCAGCTCTCGGGCCAGGGCCTGCCAAAGCTGCAATATCGGGCCATCAGTGGTTTCCGCCAGCGACAGCGCCTCAAAGCGGTCGGCAAACAGATAGCCGCTCTGCACCAGCTCGGGCAACACGATGATTTGCGCGCCCTGAAAGGCTGCCTGGCGAATCGCCCGCTCGGTGAGCGTGCGATTGTGGGCCAGGTCACCTATTTTCGGCGCCAGCTGGCAACAGGCGACCACGGTATTTTTTACACTGCTCAACGTCCTGCCTCCGCAGATGAATGGGTCATGGCGACGATGTCGCTTTCAGTCAGCGCGTCGATCACCCGGCGTTCGGCGGCCAGATCAATCGAGCGGCTGAGCAGGTAATAGGTCAGCCCCGAGACCACCAGGCCCACCAGCCAGGCGATGTCCACGCCTTCCAGCACCCGCGCCAGTGGACCGACGAAAACCTCTTTGCCGGCGGCGGCATCGAAGATGTAGAAGAACGGCACCATCGCGGCAAAGCCGATCAGGTACGAAACGATGCCGCGAAATTGCCAGGCGCCGTAGATGCCATTTGGCGTGAAGAAATGCGGGATCGCATAACGGCCCTTGCGCACGCAGAAGTAGTCCACCAGGTTGACGGCGGTCCACGGCACCAGGAAGTACAGCAACAACACCAGGAAGGTGTTCAACAGGGCGATACCGTCACCTTTGATCGACAGCACGCAGGTCAACAGGATGGCGCTGATCACACTGATCGACAGCACCCGGGCGCGGGGTGTCGGGGTGATTTTTTTGATTGAGTCGACACCGGTCAGCAGCGTCAGCATGGCGCTGTAGGTGTTGAGGGCGATGATCGGCAGGAAACCCGCCACCGAGACGATCACCAGCAGATTGCCCAGCCCTGGCACCATCGAGGAGCCGACCTGGTTCAACGCCACCAGCGCATCCGCTGCTTTCAGCTCCTGGGCCAGCCAGGCGCCAAGGCCGATCATCCAGCTGCCGGACAACGAGGCGCCGATGAACACCGCCGCGATCAGTTTCGCCCGGCTGGTGTTTTTCGGCAGATAACGGGAATAGTCAGACACGTAGGGTGCATAGGAGATGTTGTAGCTCGCACCGATAGCGAACAGCGTGGCGAAGGCCACCCAGTTGAAGCCCAGGTCGGTCGCCGGCGTGACGCCTTCCTGGCCCGCACCGAACATCAGGGCGATGGTCACCAGTGCGTACAGCGGCAAGGTCGCCAGCAAGGCCCACTTGAAGGCCTTGTGCATCAGGTCGTGGCCGTAGATCGACAACAGCGCGCCGATCAGCACCACCACGACGGCGACGATGGTCGGGTCGATGCCAAACACATGTTCAAGGCCGTTCATGATCAGCGAGATGTTCACCACGTTGAAACCGACGAACACAAACATGGTCGCCATCAAGGCCAGGATCACCCCGCGATAGCCGAACTGGGCGCGGGACTGGATCATCTGCGGCAGGCCCATTTCCGGGCCCTGGGAGCCGTGGAACGCCATGAAGATAGTGCCGAACATGATGCCCAATGCACCCGCCAGCATCGTCCACAACGCCGATAGACCGAGGCTCGGGCCGACAAAGCCGATGGAGATGGTGAAAAAGTGGAAATTGCCCAGGAACCAGAAAGGTCCCTGGCTACTGAGTTTGGCGTGGCGTTCGTTTTCCGGGATGTAGTCGATGGAGTGGCCTTCGATGGCCAACCCGCTGCTCGCCTCGGCGGCGTGCGCAGACACTGGGGAACCTGACATACGATTGTTCCTATGCTGTTGTTTGTTGTTTTTGTGGGTACAGCGCTCGCTACGACGTCCAGATCGGGTGAAACTCCATAAAAAGCTGACGATGATGCAGGCTTCACGGCAATGTAGGGCGTGAGTCCGGGCAATAAAATATCGCAGGCACACTGTTCACATAGATCGGCATCTATGTAAGCGAGAATCGGGAGCCCCCATGCTGGGAACTGTAACGGAGCTGGATCTGCGCCTGATCCGGGTATTTCTGACCGTCGTCGAAGCGGGTGGCATATCGGCGGCGCAAACCGCCCTCAACACCACGCAACCCACGATCAGCGCGCAACTGGCGACGCTGGAAGCCCGGGTCGGTTTCCGCTTGTGCGAACGCGGGCGCGGCGGGTTTTCGGTCACGCCCAAAGGCATTCAGTTCATCGACGCGGCCCGACGCTTGCTGGCGGCGGCCGAGGGTTTTCGGGTCGAGGTGCAGCACATCAACCGCAAAGTCTCGGGCAGTATCAACATCGGTTTGCTGGGGCAAATCGACCCGGTGGCGAACAAGAAAATCGGCCAGGCCATTGCCCGTTTGCGGGCTCGGCACGAGGGGCTGTACTTCCATTTCACCGAGCTGTCGTCGTCGCTGCTGGAAGAAAAAATCATCAACGGCCATATCGACCTGGCCATCGGTTACTTCTGGCATCGCTTGCCCAGCATCGATTATTTCCCGTTGTTCCCGGAAACCCAGATTGCCTACTGCGCGCCCTCGCATCCGCTGTTCGGGCAAGTCGGCGCACTGACCCGCGAAGATGTCAGCGGGTTCGATTGGGTCTGGCCGAGCCATCCGCTGCCGGAAATGCCGGCCCCCACGTCCATCGAGCGCCTGACCGTACTCACCGACAGCATGGACGGCGCGGCCCTGCTGATCCTGTCCGGCCAGCACCTGGGGTTTCTGCCGCAACACTACGCGACCCGCCATGAACAGCTGGGGCAATTACACCCGCTGAACCCGGACCTGTTGCGCTATGAGGTCAGCTTTCATGCGGCGGTAAGGCATTCGGCGCGGCAACGGGATCTGGTGAGCGCGTTCCTGAACGAGTTGATCGAGATTTTCGGAGCGCTGTAGGTCCTGTGGGAGCTGTGGGYCAGCYGACATCAATGCTGGCTGTAATGACGCCATCGCGAGCAAGCTCGCTCCCACAGGGGTTGGTGGGTGTACRCAAGATCYGSGAGCAACCGGGATTACTGTGGGAGCGAGCTTGCTCGCGATAGCGGTGGGYCAGCCGATATCAATGTTGAATGTGCTGGCCTCATCGCGAGCAAGCTCGCTCCCACAGGGAAACAGGGTGGGTTCAGAAGTGGATGTCCTTGGCCGGGACCACATCGATCCGCGCCACGGAACCGGTGAGATGCGCCAGGTCCTTGTTGTGCTCGGCAATGATGTCTTCGGCGCTGAGGTTGCCGTTGTCGACGGTGGAATGCGCGTCGCCCGCCAGCACCACGTCATAGCCCAGTTTCAGCGCCTGACGCACCGTGGCATTGACGCAATAGTCGGTCTGCAGGCCGCAGATGACCAGGCGCTCGAAGTCCTCTTTCGGCAACAGTTTTTGCAGATTGGTCTGGTAGAACGAATCCCCGGTGGTCTTGCGTACACGCAGGTCCTTGGGCGAGGTTTCCAGCCCTTCGGCCAGTTGCCAGCCGGCAGCGTCATGCGCCAGCGGACTGCCTGCTTCTTCGTGCTGGATCAGTACCACGGGCACTCCGGCCTTGCGCGCCCGGGCAGAAAGGTCATTGATGGTGTCGATGACCCGTCCAATCTGGAAGCACTCGTACTCACCGGAACACAAAGCCTGTTGAACGTCGATGATTAACAACGCAGTGATCATGATTTCCTTCCTTGATATGCCGAGGGATCAGGGGACGAACATAAGCCCGTCCCCCTCCGGACACAACCCTCAATAACCCAGCGACAACCCGGTGTTACGCCGTGGGTCGTTCGCCCCGTAGAAACGGTTCTTGCCAACCGGTTTGCCACCCAGGGACGGCGCGCCGAACAGGATCGCCGCCAGGTGGTTGGCGTCCTGGGGACCGGCGAACTTGTGGCCCCAGCTTTCGAGGATTTTCACCGTGTCCGGACTGGTGGTGAAGGCTTTCAGGTTGGTTTCCTCCGGCAGCCACTGCTGGTGGAAACGCGGTGCATCCACCGCTTCCTGGATGTTCATGCCGTAGTCGATCACGTTGAGCATGGTCAGCAAGGTCGCGGTGATGATGCGACTGCCACCCGGCGTGCCGACCACCATCACCACTTTGCCATCCTTGGTCACGATGGTCGGGCTCATGGACGACAGCGGCGCTTTGCCGGGCGCGATGGCGTTGGCCTCGCCCTGCACCAGGCCGTACATGTTCGGTACGCCGATTTTCGAGGTGAAGTCGTCCATTTCATCGTTGAGGATGACCCCGGTCTTGCTCGCCATCACGCCGGCACCGAACCAGTCGTTGAGGGTGTAGGTCACCGACACTGCGTTGCCCCACTTGTCGACGATGGAGTAATGGGTGGTGTTGTTGCCTTCATGGGGCGCTACACCGGGCTTGAGTTCGCTGGATACCGCGCCGCCGGAACTCGGTGGCGGTGCGGAAACCTCGTGGTAGTCAAGTATGGTCGGGTTTACGTATTGCGCCTCCCCGTCGAGACAGTATCCTTAACGCCTGTTCAGCAATTTCGCGTGTGCCCTGACATGACCTATACCTGCATCACCGTGGCTTCCCCGGTCGGCCAGTTGAAGCTGGTGGCGAACGGTTCACGACTGGCGGCCATCCTCTGGGAAAACGACAAACCCGGCCGGGTGCGTCTGGGGCCGATGAGCGAAGCGCCGGACAATCCGATCCTGGTGCGCACGGCTGCGCAGTTGCGCGAATATTTTTCCGGCACCCGCGATCGCTTCGAACTGGATCTGGATTTTGCCGGCACGCAATTCCAGAAGAAGGTCTGGGCGGCGCTGCTGACCATCCCGTTCGGCGAGACCCGCAGCTACAGCCAGATCGCCGAACAGATCGGCAACCCGGCGGCGGTCAGGGCGGTGGGCGCGGCGAATGGCAAGAACCCGATTTCGATCGTGGCGCCCTGTCATCGGGTAATTGGCGCGTCGGGCAAGCTCACCGGGTTTGCCGGTGGTCTTGAGGCGAAGGAGTTGTTGCTGACGCTGGAGGGTGGGCAATTGCCCGGCACCGCGCGCCTGCCAGGCTTTTGATCATGCTTGGACGAAGAGGTCTTTCATCGCCGCATACTGCAACAACATGATGGTCTTGGCGTCGCAGATTTCGCCGCGGTAAAACGCTTCGAGCGCGTCCTCGAACGCCCACTCCAACACTTCCAGTTCCTCGGTTTCCGCCTCCAGCCCACCACCGTCGCTGACTTTCGACTTCGCGTCGTATTCAGCAATGAAGAAGTGCAGTTTTTCCGTCACCGAACCGGGGCTCATGTACGCCTCGAACACCTTCTGCACATGGTGCACGCGGTAACCCGTCTCTTCCTCCGCTTCATCGCGGATGCGGTCTTCGGGTGCTGCGCCTTCCAGCAGCCCCGCCGCCACTTCGATCAACAGCCCATCGTGACCATTGACGAACACTGGCAGGCGAAATTGCCGGGTCAGTACCACGGTTTTCTTTTCGCGGTTGTACAACAGAATCGCCGCGCCGTTGCCACGGTCGTAGACCTCTCGCGTCTGGCGTTGCCACTCGCCGTTGTTGCGCTGGTAATCGAAGGTGATTTTCTTGAGCAGGTACCAGTCGTGGGACAACACCTGAGACTCAAGGATGTTGACCCGCTCGGCTGTGTTCGACATGACAACGCGTCCTGTTATTTGTCTGAGGGTCCACATGTTAAGTGAAAACGGACAGCGTTTGCCCCCTCAATCAGGCTGCGCGTTGGCGACGGTTCAACTTTTCCGGGGATGGAACAATCGCTGCAACCGGGATAGGCTGCGGCTTCCATGCCATAAGGATATAGCCATGAACCTGCGTATCGAGCTGTCGCAAAACCCCACGGATGAACAACGCCAGGCCATCCTCAAACCCTTGCGCGCCTACAATGGCTCGAAGGCAGAAGGTAACGTGCCTGAGCACATCGCCTTGCTGGTGCGCGACGACAACGACGAAATCCTCGGCGGCCTGCATGGCCGACTGTTTTACCAGTGGCTGTACATCGACTTGCTGGTGGTGCCGGAACAGGCGCGTGGGCAAGGCATGGGAACGAAGCTGATGAATATGGCCGAGGACCTGGCGCGGGAACGGCGCTGCGTCGGGCTGTGGCTCGACACCTTTGAATTCCAGGCGCCGGCGTTCTACAAGAAATGCGGCTACAGCGAGATCGGGCACATTGCCGATTACCCGCCGGGCCATAAGCACTTCTTCTTCCAGAAGCGCCTGAATTACTGACTCGACACAAAACCTGCGGGAGCGCGCTTGCTCGCTCCCACAGGGGACTTGCGTTAGCCATCAGGTCACAGGCAAGTCGCCAACGCCGCCAACCGGCGCTTGGCCACGAAATCATCCTTCTGTGCGTAGTAGCTCAACACCGTGCCCGAGGCATCGGTGGTCACGTCGACGAAGGACTCCGCCGAACGGGTGTAAACAGTAGTGCCGCCCTTCTCGCCAGGTTGCAAATAGGCAGCGGCATCGACACCGAACACGGCCTCGTCCTGCCAGGAAAACTGCACGCACTGGGCGACGTCTTTTGCCGGTTTTTCCGAGTTCAGGGTCTTGTACGGGGCCTTGGTGCGGGCATCGTTCATCGCCGAGCCGGCGCATCCCGCCAGCAACGTCACGGCCAGCGCCACCATCAGAATTCGCATTGCATTCACTCATCAGGAAAAAGCGGACTTTATCACCCCGGTAGCCCGTACCGTTCTGCTTTACTGCATTTATACCGCGACAGCGTGCAACGATTCGCGCACCCTGTCGCGCCAATAACGCCGCATCGCGCCTATCACTGGAATTCTGATGACACCCAATGCCGAGTTTTACAAACCGACCGCTGAATATGCCGACAAGCTGATCAGCCAGATCGGTCAGACGCCTTCATGGATCGCCAAGCGAATCGGCGTTACCGACAAGCGGATTCGTTACATCCTCAACGGCGAAAGAACCGTCAAAGGCGAAACCACGCCGATCCAGATGACCTACACCGAACAATTTGCCCTCGAATGCCTGGCGGCAGCGGCCAAGGCCAGCAAGAAGCAATCCTCGTAATCCGTTCTCAAGGAGCGACCATGGCGGCAAGCGAACAGCAACATGAACAGGCATTGAAGCGGTTTCTCGACGAACGCCCCGAGTTGCGCCACGACCTCGATCATCTCAACCCGTTGCTGGCCCAGGCCAAGGGCGAAACCCCGGCGCAGTACCGTGACGAACGCTTGCACGAAGCCTTCGAAGCCGAAGCCGAGCGCCTCGGGCTGTTCGCCTGGGAACTGACCCTGAAATTGACCGCCGCCACCCCCCGGGACTATGAGGCCCAGCGCCTTGAAGTACACCGCGAAGTCGCGGAAATGGCCGGGATGGATTGGCTGGAGTATTGCGACCTGTACGGGATAGCACCCTAGCCAGCACTCCCGGCGAGAAAGCTTTATCATGGCCGCAGTTTCGCTGATCGAGTCCGTCATGAAATTCGCCATAGCCGTGTTTTCCGCCGCCCATGCGCCCTCCTCGCGCCGCGCCTTGCTGTTCGCCCAAGCGGCACTGGCCGGCGGGCATGAGATTGTCCGGCTGTTTTTCTATCAGGACGGCGTCTACAACGCCTCCGCCAGCGTGGTCACGCCCCAGGATGAACTGGACTTGCCCAAGCAATGGCGCGCCTTCGTCAGCGACCATCAACTCGATGGCGTGGTGTGCATCGCTGCCGCGTTGCGTCGTGGCGTGTTGAACGAGGAAGAAGCCAGGCGCTATCAGCGCGAAGCTGTTGCCGTCGGTCCGCCGTGGGAATTGTCCGGCCTCGGCCAATTGCATGATGCGGCGCAGGATGCCGACCGTCTGATCTGTTTCGGAGGCGCATGACATGGCCAAATCCTTGTTGATCATCAGCCGCCAATCGCCATGGTCCGGCCCAGGCGCGCGGGAAGCGCTGGATATCGTGCTGGCCGGCGGCGCCTTCGACCTGCCGATTGGCCTGTTGTTTCTCGATGACGGCGTATTCCAGCTGGCCACCCGTCAGGACGCCAGAGCCCTGCAACAGAAAGACCTGAGCGCCAACCTGCAAGCCCTGTCGATGTTCGGTGTCGAAGACTTGTTCGCCTGCGGCGACAGCATCACCCAGCGCGGCCTTGACCCGAGCGGCCTGTCACTGGAAGAAGCCCAGGTATTGGCCGCCCACGAAATCACCGCCCTCATTGACCGTTACGATCAGGTGATCACCCTCTGATGTCGACTTTGCATGTGTTGTCTCATTCCCCGTTCGGTGACGAACGCCTGACCAGTTGCCTGCGTGTGATCGGCGCCAACGATGGCTTGCTGCTGTCGGGCGACGCGACCTATGCGTTGCAGCCAGGCACCGCGCCGTTCACTGCGCTCAGCGCACGAGGCCTGAAGCTGTTCGTCCTGGCCGAAGATACCCAGGCCCGTGCGCTTGTGGTTCCAGACTGGGCCAAGGCCATCGATTACCCGGCCTTCGTCGAACTGTCGATTCACTACGACAAGGTCAACAGTTGGCTATGAATGCATTGACGGTCGGCGCCCGCGCCATCGAGCTGGACAAGGATGGTTTCCTGGTCGAACTGAGTGACTGGTCCGCCGATGTGGCCAGCGCCCTGGCGGCTGCCGAAGACATCGAGTTGACGCCCGATCACTGGGAAGTCCTCGAACTGCTGCGCAGTTTCTACGCCGAATTCCAGCTGTCACCGGCCACCCGCCCGTTGATCAAATACACCGCCCTGAAACTCGGCCCGGAGAAAGGCAACAGCCTGCACCTGAACCGACTGTTCAAAGGCACTCCCGCCAAACTCGCCGCGAAACTGGCGGGCCTGCCCAAACCGACGAATTGCTTATGACCGATTACCCAGCACTGACACTCGAAACGCCCGCCGAGCATCCGTTCGCCCAGTTCGTGCGGATCCTTGGCAAAGGCAAACGCGGCGCCCGTGACCTGACTCGGGTCGAGGCCCGTGAAGCCATGGGCATGGTGCTCGATGAAAAGATCGAGGAAACCCAGCTCGGCGCATTCCTGATGCTGTTGCGGCACAAGGAAGAAAGCTTCGAGGAGATGGCGGGCTTCACCGAGGCATTGCGCGAACGCCTGAATCCTCCGGCGCTGGCGGTAGATCTGGATTGGCCGACCTACGCCGGCAAGAAGCGGCACTTGCCGTGGTATCTGTTGGCGGCCAAGTGCCTGGCACAAAACGGCGTGCGGATTTTCATGCACGGCGGCGGTGCCCACACGGCCGGTCGCTTGTACAGCGAGCAACTGCTGGGCGAACTGAACATCCCGCTGTGCCGCAACTGGCAACAGGTGGGTTCGGCACTGGATAACGGCGGCCTGGCCTTCATGCCATTGATGGACTGGGCACCACAGCTGCAACGGATGATCGACCTGCGCAACACCCTGGGCCTGCGCTCGCCGATCCACTCCCTGGCGCGGATTCTCAATCCGCTGGGCGCCCGTTGCGGTCTGCAAAGCATTTTCCACCCGGGTTATCAGGCCGTGCATCGCGATGCCAGTGGACTGCTCGGTGATACCGCCATCGTGATCAAGGGCGATGGCGGCGAAATCGAGATCAACCCGGATGCCGACAGCCACCTGTACGGCACCACCGGCGGTGTTAGCTGGGATGAGGAATGGCCGCAGCTGTCCGCGCAGCGCCATGTCAAACCGGCCTCGCTTGAACCTGAACATTTGAAAGCGGTGTGGCGTGGTGACGTGGTCGACAGCTACCCGCAAATGGCCTTGATTTCGACAATGGCCCTGGCCCTGCGTGGCCTCGGACAGAGCCGCGATCAGGCCTTCGAAACCGCTGAAAAATACTGGGCTGAGCGGGACAAATCGATTTAATCGATCATTCGCGCCCGATCTTTGCGCTTTTTGTTCGAACTCATCGGAATAGACTCAGCCCCAACGATTATGGGTTTCGGGAGTCTTGAACATGGGTTTGTTAGTCGATGGCCGCTGGCAGGACAAGTGGTACGAAAGCAGCAAGGACGGCGCGTTCCAGCGTGAACAGGCGCAGCGTCGCCACTGGTTGACCGCTGACGGCAAGCCGGGACCGACCGGGGTCGGTGGTTTTGCGGCCGAACCCGGGCGCTATCACCTGTACGTGTCCCTGGCCTGTCCGTGGGCCCATCGCACGCTGATCCTGCGCAAACTCAAAGGCCTCGAAAACCTGATCGACGTTTCGGTGGTCAGTTGGTTGATGCTGGAAAACGGCTGGACCTTCGACCAGAGCCTGGGTTCGACCGGCGACAAGCTCGATCACTTCGACTTCATGCACCAGCGCTACACTGCCGACACCGCCGACTACACCGGCCGCGTCACCGTACCGGTACTGTGGGACAAACAGCAAAAGCGCATCGTCAACAATGAATCATCGGAAATCATCCGCATGTTCAATGGCGCTTTCGATGATTTGACCGGCAATGACCTGGACTTCTATCCGGCGCCATTGCGGGGTGAAATTGATGCGCTGAACGAGCGGATCTACCCGGCTGTGAACAACGGCGTGTACCGCGCCGGGTTTGCCACGTCGCAACAGGCTTATGAAGAAGCGTTCGACGATGTGTTTGCCGAGCTGGATCGACTGGAGCTGTTGCTGAGCGCCAACCGTTACCTGGTGGGCGAGTACCTGACCGAAGCGGACATCCGCCTGTTCACCACGCTGATTCGCTTCGATGCGGTGTACTACGGGCACTTCAAATGCAACCTGCGGCGGATCGCGGATTATCCGAACCTGTCGAACTGGCTGCGCGAGATCTATCAGTGGCCGGGTGTTGCCGAGACGGTGGATTTCACCCACATCAAGCACCACTACTACGCCAGCCACCGCACCATCAACCCGACGGGTGTGGTGCCGAAAGGCCCGGCACAGGACTTCACCGCGCCCCATGATCGGGAGCGGTTGAATGGGAAAGGGGTTTGGCGCAAGGCCTGAGATTTGTGCAGGTTTTGAAGGCCTCATCGCGAGCAAGCTCGCTCCCACATTTGATTTGTGTCGTTCACAAATCCCCTGTGGGAGCGAGCTTGCTCGCGATGGGGGCAACTCGGTCTAGACCTGCCCCTGAGCCCCTTCAAACCACGCCAGTTTCTCGCGCAGTTGCACCACTTCACCCACAATCACCAATGTCGGCGCATGCACTTCATGCTCCGCCACCAGCCGTGGCAGGTCTGCCAGGGTGCCGGTAAACACCCGCTGGTTGACCGTGGTGCCCTGCTGGATCAACGCTGCCGGGGTATCTTTGCTGCGACCATGCTTGATCAACTGCTCGCAGATGATCGGCAAGCCCACCAGTCCCATGTAGAACACCAGGGTTTGCGCCGGGGCGACCAGGTCGGCCCATGGCAAATCGCTGGAGCCGTCCTTGAGGTGGCCGGTGATGAAACGCACCGACTGTGCATAATCGCGGTGAGTCAGCGGAATCCCGGCATAGGCCGCGCAACCGCTGGCCGCGGTGATGCCCGGCACCACCTGGAACGGAATGCCTTGGGCCGCCAGTTCTTCGATCTCTTCACCGCCACGACCGAAGATGAACGGATCGCCGCCCTTCAACCGCACCACACGCTTGCCCTGTTTGGCCAGATCCACCAATTGCTGGTTGATCTGATCCTGCGGCACCGCGTGATCGGCACGGCGCTTGCCGACGTAAACCCGCTCGGCGTCGCGGCGGCACAGTTCGAGAATCGCCGGTGCGACCAAACGGTCGTACAACACCACGTCGGCTTGCTGCATCAGACGCAATGCCTTGAACGTCAGCAGGTCGGGGTCACCCGGCCCTGCGCCCACCAGATAGACCTCACCGGTCGCCACTGGCGCTTCGCCATCGATTTTCGCCTGGAGCAGACGCTCGGCTTCACCGCCCTGCCCGGCCAGTTGCCGATCGGCAACCGGGCCCTGGAAAACATCTTCCCAGAACGCCCGACGCTGCTGCACATCCGGAAACAGGCCTTTGACCTGATGACGAAACCGCGCCGCCAGCCCGGCCAATTGACCGTAGGTGGAAGGAATCCAGGTTTCGATCTTGGCCCGAATCAAACGCGCCAGCACCGGCGCATCGCCGCCGCTGGACACCGCGATGATCAGTGGGGAACGGTCGACGATCGCCGGAAAGATCACGCTGCACAGGGCTGGCGCGTCCACCACGTTGACCGGCACGCAACGCCGATGGGCATCGGCGGAGACTTGTGCGTTCAGCGCTTCGTCGTCGGTGGCGGCAATGATCAGCCCGCAACCGTCCAGGTCCGTTTCTGTGTAGCCGCGCAACAGGCACTCGCCACCGCTGCCGGCAACCAGTTCGCGCAGTTGTGCTTCGATTTCAGGTGCAACCACCCGCAGCAGCGCACCGGCATCGGCCAGCAGGCGGGATTTGCGCAAGGCAATTTCCCCCCCGCCGACGACCAACACACGACTGCCGCGAAGGTTGTGAAACAGCGGCAGATAGTTCATTTAGCCGATGACCTCAAGGCCACCCATGTACGGCTTCAGCACGTCCGGTACGCGGATCGAACCGTCGGCCTGCTGGTAGTTTTCCAGCACCGCGACCAAGGTACGACCCACCGCCAGGCCGGAGCCGTTCAGGGTGTGCACCAGTTCCGGCTTACCGGTTTCCAGGTTGCGGAAACGCGCTTGCATGCGACGGGCCTGGAAGTCGCCGCAGTTGGAGCACGACGAGATTTCGCGGTACTTGTCCTGGCTCGGGATCCACACTTCCAGGTCGTAGGTCTTGACCGCGCTGAAGCCCATGTCGCCGGTGCACAGCGCCAGGGTGCGGTAAGGCAGTTCCAGCAGTTGCAGGACTTTCTCGGCGTTGGCGGTCAGGCCTTCCAGCGCTTCCATCGACTTCGACGGTTCGACGATCTGCACCATCTCGACCTTGTCGAACTGGTGCTGGCGGATCATGCCACGGGTGTCACGACCCGATGCGCCGGCTTCGCTGCGGAAGCACGGGGTGTGGGCAACGAACTTGATCGGCAGCAGTTTCGAATCGACGATTTCGCCGGCGACGATGTTGGTCAGCGACACTTCGGCGGTCGGGATCAGGTACAGGTCGGCTTCGCCTTCGCGCGCGATCTTGAACAGGTCTTCTTCGAATTTCGGCAACTGGCCGGTGCCTTGCAGCGCCGGTGCCTGGACCAGATAAGGCGTGTAGGCCTCTTCATAGCCGTGCTCGGTGACGTGCAGGTTGATCATGAACTGCGCCAGGGCGCGGTGCAGACGGGCAATCGGGCCACGCAGCAGGGCGAAACGGGCGCCGGACAGTTTGGCGGCGGTTTCGAAGTCCAGCCAGCCGAACTTCTCGCCCAGGGCCACGTGGTCCTGAACCGGGAAGTCGAAAGCGGTCGGGGTGCCCCAGCGGCGCACTTCGACGTTGCCGTCTTCGTCTTCGCCAACCGGCACGGATTCGTGCGGCAGGTTGGGGATGCCGAGCAGGATCGAGTCCAGTTCGGTCTGGATCGCGTCCAGTTCGACTTTTCCGGCGCTCAATTCGCCCGCCATGCGCTCGACGTCCGCCATCAACGGCGCGATGTCTTCGCCGCGCTGCTTGGCCTGACCGATGGATTTGGAGCGCGCATTGCGTTCAGCCTGCAGTGCTTCGGTGCGGGTCTGGACGGTCTTGCGCTGTTCTTCCAGCGCTTCGATGCGCGCAACATCCAGGGTATAGCCACGGGATGCCAGGCGGTCCGCTACGTCCTGAAGGTTGCTACGTAACAGTTTGGAATCGAGCATGTCGGTTTCTCGTTTATCAAAGTTTGGTCAAGGACAGGCCGGCCCAGGTGGCAAGCAGCCCGCCGAATACGCTGAGCGCCGCATAGCCCAGGGCCAGCGGCACTTGCCCGCTTTCCAGCAGGCGCACCGTATCCAGTGAAAAGGATGAAAAAGTCGTCAGCCCCCCGAGGAAGCCGACCATCAACCCGGCACGGACCTCGATGGGCACCTCCGGGCGTATCAAAAACAGACCGTATAGAACGCCGATCAGCAAACAGCCCACGATATTAACGGCCAGCGTCGCGGTATAGAAGTGCCGCGGCCAATTCGCGTTGATCCAGTTGCCCGTGGCAAAGCGCAACAGAGTGCCGGCCATCCCGCCGACGGAAACCGCAACGATCAAAGGAAGCACTATTTTCTCCGCTGCCTTGGGCTTAAACGATCGAGTTTCGCCAGGTGGTTGAGCTTCTCGCCGATTTTCAACTCAAGGCCACGGGGGACCGGTTGATAGAACGGGATCGGGTCAAGTTCTTCCGGGAAATAGTCTTCGCCAGCGGCATAGGCATCCGGCTCATCGTGGGCATAACGGTATTCATCGCCATAGCCCAGTTGCTTCATAAGCTTGGTCGGCGCATTGCGTAGATGCAGCGGCACTTCCAGCGAACCGTGCTCGGCGGCGGCGCGCAATGCAGTCTTGAAGCCCATGTACACCGCGTTGCTCTTTGGCGCGCAGGCCAGATAGGTGATGGCCTGGGCCACCGCCAACTCACCTTCGGGGCTGCCGAGGCGCTCCTGCACTTCCCAGGCCGCCAGGCACAGGCTCAGGGCGCGTGGGTCGGCATTGCCGATGTCTTCGCTGGCCATGCGCACAACGCGCCGGGCCAGGTACAAGGGGTCGCAACCGCCGTCGATCATCCGAGCAAACCAGTACAGCGCGCCGTCCGGATTGGAGCCGCGCACCGATTTATGCAGCGCGGAGATCTGGTCGTAGAACGCTTCGCCACCCTTGTCGAACCGCCGGCGGGTGTCACCGAGCAGGCTTTGCAGGAGCTCGGTGCCGATTTCGCTGTTGTCTTCAGCCAGGTCCGAGGCGTTTTCCAGCAGGTTGAGCAGGCGTCGACCATCGCCGTCCGCGGCCGACAGCAGCATCTGGAAGCCTTCGTCGCTGAGGGTCAGGTTGCGCTTGCCCAGGCCCCGCTCTTCGGTCAGGGCGCGGTGCACCAGTTTGCGCAGGGCCGTTTCGTCGAGGCTTTTCAGCACATAGACCCGCGCCCGGGAGAGCAAGGCGTTGTTGAGTTCGAACGAGGGGTTTTCCGTGGTCGCACCGATGAAAATCAGCGTGCCGTCTTCGACATAGGGCAGGAACGCATCCTGCTGGGATTTGTTGAAACGGTGCACTTCATCGACGAACAGAATGGTGCGGCGGCCGTACTGCGCGGCCTGCTGCTTGGCGATTTCCACCGACTGGCGGATCTCCTTGACCCCGGCCAGCACCGCAGAGACCGTTTCGAAGTGCGCGTCCGAGACTTCCGCGAGCAATCGCGCCAGGGTGGTTTTGCCCACGCCGGGCGGCCCCCAGAAAATCATCGAATGCAGGGCACCCTGCTCCAGCGCTTCGCGCAGGGGCTTGCCGCGAGCGAGCACGTGTTCCTGACCGACGTACTCGTCCAGATTGGCCGCACGCAGGCGGGCGGCCAAGGGCTGGGCGATGGGGGTGCTGCGAAACAGATCCATGGCGTACGTTTAAAACCTCGGGTTACTTAATGCCTGCGAGCCAAAACACTGATCCTGTGGGAGAGAGCTTGCTCGCGATTACGGCATCACATTCAACATTTATGTCGACTGACCCAACGCTATCGCGAGCAAGCTCGCTCCCACAGGTTTTGCGTCAGCCGGTTATTCCTGGATCACATCCGCACCCTTGGGGATGTCGAATTTGAACTTGGAGGCCGGGATCGGCTCGTTGGCCTTCACCCCGGTGAACAGGATATTGGTGCGCTGACCGACGCTGTCGATCAGTTGCATGTCATTGACCAGGCCATTGCGGAACGAAAGACGCAGGCTGTCGAACAAAGTGTCCTTGGTTTTCGGCTTCAGGGTGAAGTCGATCACGCCGCCGGCTTCCTTGGCACTGATGTCGAAGCTCTGGCTGATCTTGGACACGTCACCGGACAGCAGCAAGGCCGGCGTCTGGGTCAGGCGCTGGTCGAGTTTCTTGATGGTGGCCTGCTCCAGGTCCGGGTCCCACAGGGTGACTTTCTTGCCATCGGAGATCATGGTCTGTTCGGCCGGCGCATCGGTGTGCCAGTAGAATAGGCCCGGACGCTGCAGCGACATCTCGCCGGCGGTTTCCTGCAGCTGGGTGCCGGTGCCATCAAGGGTCAGTTGTGAGAAGCGTGCAGTCAGGGTCTGGGATTTTTCCAGCAGTTGGGTCAGGCGTGCCACGTCCTTGTCATCGGCGTTAGCCTGGAGCGTGGTCAAAGCCAGTACCGGCAGCAACAGCATGCGGATCAGACGCATGGGAGTCCTCATAACATTCGTGGGAGTGCGGGCGGCGCCAATGGGCGCCACCCCTTTCATACTCGGGTCAGTCACGCACCGGGCCCGGGGCCAGGACTTCACGCGAACCGTTGGTGTTCATGGACGTCACGACGCCGGCCATTTCCATGGCTTCGATCATGCGCGCAGCGCGGTTGTAGCCGATCTTCAGCTTGCGCTGAACTGCGGAAATGGAGGCGCGACGGCTTTCCAGTACGAACTGAACCGCCTCGTCGTACAGCGCGTCAGCCTCGGGATCGTCACCGTCGCCGCCACCGCTGCTACCTTCGAAGCCGCTACCCGCCTCTTCGACGCCATTGAGAATGTCGTCGTTGTATTCCGGCGCGCCACGCAGCTTCCAGGCTTCCACCACGCGGTGCACCTCATCGTCGGACACGAAAGCACCGTGAACACGAATCGGCAGGCTGGTGCCCGGCGGCATGTAGAGCATGTCACCGTGGCCCAGCAGTTGTTCGGCGCCGCCCTGGTCGATGATGGTCCGCGAGTCGATCTTGCTCGATACCTGGAACGCCATACGGGTCGGAATGTTGGCCTTGATCAGACCGGTGATCACGTCCACCGACGGACGCTGGGTCGCGAGGATCAAGTGGATACCGGCCGCACGCGCCTTCTGGGCGATACGGGCGATCAGCTCTTCAACCTTCTTGCCGACGATCATCATCATGTCGGCGAATTCGTCGACCACCACGACAATGGTCGGCAGTTTTTGCAACAGCGGCGCTTCGTCGTGGATGCTTTCGCGCTTGTACAGCGGATCGCTCAACGGCTCGCCGGCGTCCTGGGCTTCCTTGACCTTGGCGTTGAAGCCCGACAGGTTTCGCACACCCATCTTGGCCATCAGCTTGTAGCGTCGCTCCATCTCGGCAACGCTCCAGCGCAGGGCGTTGGCCGCATCCTTCATGTCGGTGACCACCGGGCATAACAGGTGCGGAATGCCTTCGTAGATCGACAGTTCCAACATTTTCGGGTCGATCATGATCAGCTTGGCGTCTTCCGGGCCGGACTTGAACAGGATCGACAGGATCATCGCGTTCACACCCACCGACTTACCGGAACCGGTGGTACCGGCCACCAGCAAGTGCGGCATTTTCGCCAGGTCGGTGATGACCGGCTTGCCGCCGATGTCGTGGCCCAGGGCCAGGGTGACCGGCGACTTGAAGTTGTCGTACTCGGGGGTCGACAACACCTCGGAGAAACGCACGATCTGCCGGTCTTCGTTGGGAATCTCGATACCGACCGTGGTCTTGCCCGGAATCACTTCCACCACGCGCACGCTGGTCACGGCCAGGGAGCGCGCGAGGTCTTTGGCCAGGTTGGAGATACGACTGACCTTGACTCCGGCCGCTGGCTGGATTTCGTAACGGGTAATCACCGGACCAGGGTGGATCGAGTCCACGGTCACTTCGACGCCGAATTCCTTGAGCTTGATTTCCAGCAAGTGGCCAACCGCCGCCAGGGATTCAGGCGAGTAATTGAGCTGTTTCTTTTCTGCGGGATCGAGAATCGAAATCGGCGGCAAGGTGCCTTCCACGGCGCTGTCGACGAACAGCGGCGTCTGCTTCTCTTTTTCGACGCGTTTGCTCGGTGCGGCGGGCTTTGGCGGCGCGGGCGCAATCACCGGCGGCACCTGCTTCTCGCGCTCGGACATGTGCTTGCTCAGGGCTTGCTCACGCTCGATCAGGCGCTCCTTGACCTTGGCCTGCTCGCGCTTGTCGGTGACGGTCGGCGCGACCACTTCATCCATACGGTCGTCGACTTCACGCAACTGGGCGACCAGTTGCTTGCGCTCGCTACGGGCCGCCCACCAGCGATTGGCCGCGCCCTGGAACAGTTCGAACAGGTCGAGCGTGATCTTGCCGGTGATGTCCATCACCTTGAACCACGACAGGTCGGTAAACACGGTCAGGCCGAACAGGAACAACGCGATAAACAGCAGCGTACTGCCCTGGATATTCAGGGCGTTCCTGGCCAGGTCGCCGAGGCTTTCGCCCAGCGCACCGCCCGCACCGGCCGGCAGACCGGTCGCGGCATGGAAATGGATATGGGCCAGAGCGGCGCCCGACAGTACCAGGAACACTAGGCCGATCAGGCGCCAGGAGAAAAGCCAGCCGCTCCACTGCCACGGTTCGTGACGCTGGCGGAAGATCTGGTACGCCTTGATCGCCAGCAGCAACGGGAAGATGTAGGCGAAGTAACCCAGCACCATGAACAGGATATCGGCGCTGTAGGAGCCCGCTGGCCCGCCGAAGTTCTGCACGTCGTCGATCTTGCTGTTATGACTCCAGCCCGGATCATCCTTGCCATAGGTCAACAAGGCCATCATCAGGAACAGGCACAAGGCACCGATGGCGATCAGCGCACCTTCCTTGAGTCGGTAGTGCAAGTGCTGGCGCCAGAGCGGAACGACGGCTGGTTTAGGTGCTGCGGTGGATTTCTTCAAAACGCTTCTTTTCCTGCGCCATGGGCGCGTCCATCTAGTGAATGTCTATAAAAACTGCCGAAAAACTACCCAATCCAGGCAGGTAAAAAAGTTAACACACGTAACCGGGACTACTTTTAACACTGCGCCCCGGTTTTTATAAACACGGCGCGCACTGAATATAGTTAATACGCAGGGCATTGTACGGGTTTGTACGCACGACGCCATGCTTGAGACCCTTGGGTGTAGCATAGTCAACAGCACATGACATACCGTTCAATTTGAGCATGCATTCTCTTTTGTGACAAAGGCTTATGAGGTGTTTTTATGAGCGAAGCGAAGCATTCCCGCCTGATTATCCTGGGCTCCGGCCCTGCCGGTTACAGCGCAGCCGTTTATGCCGCCCGCGCCAACCTTCAACCCGTTGTCATTACCGGCATACAGGCAGGTGGCCAGCTCACCACCACCGTCGAGGTGGATAACTGGCCAGGCGACGTCGAAGGCCTGACCGGGCCGGTGCTGATGGACCGCATGCAAAAACACGCCGAGCGCTTTGCCACCGAGATCGTTTACGACCACATCCATACCGCCAAGTTGCAACAACGACCGTTCGAGCTGATTGGCGATGGCGGAACCTACACCTGCGACGCACTGATCATTGCCACCGGCGCTTCCGCGCAATATTTGGGCCTGCCGTCGGAAGAAACGTTTGCTGGCAAAGGGGTGTCGGCGTGCGCGACCTGTGATGGGTTTTTCTATCGCAATCAGGTGGTTGCCGTGGTCGGCGGCGGTAACACGGCGGTCGAAGAAGCCTTGTACCTGTCGAACATCGCCAAAGAAGTACACCTGGTTCATCGGCGCGACAAACTGCGTTCGGAGAAGATCCTCCAGGACAAACTCTTCGAAAAAGCCGCCAATGGCAACATCCGCCTGCACTGGAACCAGAACCTGGATGAAGTGCTCGGCGATGCCAGCGGCGTGACCGGCGCCCGCCTGCGCGACAGCCAAACGGGTGAAACCAAAGAGCTGCCGCTGGCCGGGGTGTTTATCGCCATCGGCCACAAACCCAATACCGACCTGTTCACGGGCCAACTGGAAATGCGTGACGGGTATCTGCTGGTCAAGGGTGGCAGCGAAGGCGATGCCACCGCTACGGCGATTGCAGGTGTGTTTGCCGCCGGTGACGTGGCCGACCACGTTTATCGCCAGGCCGTTACGTCTGCCGGGGCCGGTTGCATGGCGGCGCTGGACGCCGAAAAATACCTCGACGACATTCCTGCCGTTTGAAGGCAAACTTTACGACGGGTCAACACCCGCCACTGCCCTCCCCTTCTGCAAGCCCGGATGCCATGCTGACTTGGTTACAACGCAATACCTTGCATTTCCCACCACTGGAAAAGGCCATGCGCGACCCCAACGGGCTTCTGGCTGCCGGTGGCGACCTGTCCGCCGATCGGCTGATCTCGGCTTATCGCCACGGCTGCTTCCCATGGTTTTCCGAAGGCCAGCCGATTCTCTGGTGGTCTCCGGACCCGCGCACGGTTCTGTTTCCCGACGAACTGCATGTCTCGCGCAGTCTGAACAAACTGCTGCGCCAGCAACGCTATCAAGTGACCTTTGACCAGGACTTTGCGGCCGTCATCCGTGCCTGTGCCGCGCCCCGGGATTACGCCGACGGCACCTGGATCACCGAGGCCATGCAGGACGCTTATATCGAGCTGCACAGGCGCGGACACGCGCACTCGGTGGAAGTGTGGGACGGGGACGAACTGGTCGGCGGACTCTACGGCCTGGCGATGGGCCAGCTGTTTTTCGGCGAGTCCATGTTCAGCCTCGCTGACAACGCCTCGAAATTCGGTTTTGCCACCTTGGTGCGGCATCTGAAAGACTCGGGTTTTGTGTTGATCGACTGCCAGATGCCGACCGATCACCTGCATAGCCTGGGCGCCCGGGCGATTCCGCGCCGCGAGTTTGCCGATTATCTGGCCAGACACCTTGACCAACCCAACCATGCCACCTGGGTTTGCTGAGCGACTTTTGCGCGCGTGGCTTACACTTATTCAAAAGCATTATCCCGAGGGTTGATCATGACCGAGTTGGCGCGTTTGAAGTTCTATGCCACTCAGCCGCACTCTTGCAGTTATCTGCCCGATGAGCAGGCCACAACCCTGTTCCTCGACCCTAGCCAGCCCATGGATGTGCATGTCTATGCAGACCTGTCGGAGATGGGGTTTCGTCGCAGTGGCGATCATCTCTATCGGCCGCATTGCCAGAATTGCAATGCGTGCGTTCCGGCGCGCGTTCCCGTGGGGCAGTTCACGCCCAACCGACAACAGAAACGCATCTTCAAGCGCAACATGGATTTGCAGGTGCGCCCGGCCAGGCCCGGCTTCAACGAAGAGTACTTCGACCTTTACCAGCGCTATATCGAACAGCGTCACGCCGATGGCGATATGTACCCGCCGAGTCGCGACCAGTTTTCGACATTCCTGGTGCGGGACCTGCCGTTTTCAAGATTTTATGAATTTCGCCTGAACGGACGGCTGCTGGCCGTCGCCGTCACCGATCTACTGCCGAACGGTCTTTCGGCGGTTTATACCTTCTACGAGCCTGCCGAAGAGCGTCGCAGCCTTGGGCGCTATGCAATTCTCTGGCAAATCGCCGAGGCCAGACGGCTGGGGCTGGATGCGGTCTATCTCGGCTACTGGATCAAAAACTGCAAAAAAATGAACTACAAGACTCAATATCGCCCTATTGAGTTGCTGATTAATCAGCGCTGGGTGGTTCTAAACTAGAGCCGGCCCTAAACCCCTTGGCTTAAACCCCACTTTTCGGGCACAATGCACGCCGCTTTTGCCTGGCGCAGTTGCACCGGGCCATTCATTGGACACCGAGGGCTTTACTGCATGTCGAAAGAAGACAGCTTCGAAATGGAAGGCACTGTCGTCGACACCCTGCCCAACACCATGTTTCGTGTGGAGTTGGAAAATGGGCACGTCGTAACCGCGCACATCTCCGGCAAGATGCGCAAGAACTACATCCGTATTCTTACCGGCGACAAAGTGCGCGTAGAGCTGACTCCCTATGACTTGAGCAAAGGGCGCATCACTTACCGCGCTCGCTAATCAAGTCAAATCAAAAGATCGCAGCCTTCGGCAGCTCCTACAGACAGCAAAAAGGCGCCAATTGGCGCCTTTTTGCTTTATTGCGGTTTAACGTCAAGCCATCTCGGCCGTGGTCTCGAACTCGAAGGTCAGCTCGCCGTCCTTGATGTCGATGTGCACTACACCGCCATGCTCGGCCAGTTCGCCAAAGAGAATCTCCTCCGCCAGCGGACGCTTGATCTTGTCCTGGATCAGGCGAGCCATTGGGCGAGCACCCATTGCCGCGTCGTAGCCACCTTCGGCCAGCCAGTTACGAGCTGCATCGGTGACCTCCAGCAACACACGCTTGTCTTCCAGCTGCGCCTGAAGCTCGGTAAGGAACTTGTCCACCACGCTCTTGATGACCTCATGACTGAGGCGACCAAACTGGATGATGGTGTCCAGACGGTTGCGGAACTCCGGCGTGAAGCTCTTCTTGATCACTTCCATCGCATCGGACGAGTGATCCTGATAGGTGAAACCGATCGAAGCACGGGCTGCGGTCTCGGCACCGGCGTTGGTCGTCATGATGACGATCACGTTACGGAAATCCGCCTTGCGCCCGTTGTTATCGGTCAGCGTACCGTGGTCCATGACCTGCAGCAGCAGGTTGAAGACTTCCGGATGCGCCTTCTCGATCTCATCGAGCAACAGCACGCAGTGTGGCTGCTTGGTGATGGCTTCGGTTAGCAGACCGCCCTGATCGAATCCGACATAACCCGGAGGCGCACCGATCAGACGCGATACGGTGTGGCGCTCCATGTACTCGGACATGTCGAAACGAATCAGCTCGACACCCAAGGCCTTGGCCAACTGACGCGCCGCTTCGGTTTTACCGACACCGGTAGGCCCGGCGAACAGGAACGAACCGACAGGCTTGTCAGGGGACTTGAGGCCGGCACGGGACAGCTTGATCGCAGTAGCCAGCGAGTCGATCGCGGCATCCTGACCGAACACGGTCAACTTCAGGTCACGCTCGAGGTTACGCAACAGTTCCTTGTCGGAGCTGGTGACGTGTTTTGGCGGAATCCGCGCGATTTTCGCGACGATATCCTCGACTTGCGGCACTTCGATGCGCTTCACACGCTTCTCGACCGGTTGCAGGCGCTGGTAGGCACCCGCCTCGTCGATGACGTCGATGGCCTTGTCCGGCATATGACGGTCATTGATGTAACGCGAGGCCAGTTCGGCAGCCGCGCGCAGGGCTTCATCACTGTATTCGATATTGTGATGGCTTTCGAAACGCCCCTTCAGGCCGCGCAGAATGCCAATGGTGTCTTCCACCGAAGGTTCCGACACATCGACCTTCTGGAAACGCCGGGCCAAAGCACGGTCCTTCTCGAAGATCCCGCGGAATTCCTGGAACGTTGTGGAACCGATGCAGCGGATATCACCGGACGACAGCAGTGGCTTGAGCAGGTTCGAGGCATCCATGACGCCACCGGACGCGGCACCCGCACCAATGATGGTGTGGATCTCGTCGATGAACAGGATCGCCTGCGGGCGTTTTTTCAGCTCATTGAGCAGCGCCTTGAAGCGCTTCTCGAAATCGCCACGGTACTTGGTACCAGCCAGCAAGGCACCCAGGTCGAGGGAATAAACCACGCTGTTGGCCAGCAGGTCTGGCACCTGGTTGTCGACAATGCGCTTGGCCAGGCCTTCGGCAATCGCGGTTTTACCCACGCCCGCCTCGCCCACCAGCAGCGGATTGTTTTTGCGCCGACGCGCGAGGATCTGCGCGACACGCTCGACTTCCAGCTCACGCCCCACCAACGGATCGATACGACCCTGGCGCGCCAGTTCATTGAGGTTACTGGCATAAGCATCCAGGGGATTGCCCGAGGAAGAAGACTCACCGCCCTCGTCGTCTTGCATATCTTGCTCACCTTCAGAGTGATCGCCATGCCCCGGCACCTTGGAGATGCCATGGGCGATGTAGTTGACGACATCTATACGGGCAACGCTCTGCTGTTTCAGCAGGAACACCGCCTGACTCTCTTGCTCACTGAAGATCGCGACCAGCACGTTGGCGCCAGTCACTTCGCGTTTGCCCGAGCTCTGTACGTGAAACACAGCACGTTGCAGTACACGCTGGAAGCCCAGGGTTGGCTGGGTTTCGCGATCCTCGTCATGCACGGGGATCAATGGCGTGGTGGAGTCAATGAACTCCTGCAGGTCATGCTTGAGTTTGTCGAGGTTTGCGCCGCAGGCACGCAAAACGGTGGCGGCAGCCTCATTGTCCAATAGGGCCAGCAAGAGGTGTTCGACGGTCATGAACTCATGACGCTTCGAACGGGCCTCCTTGAAGGCAAGATTGAGGGTGACTTCGAGCTCGCGGTTTAACATAGCTTCACCTCATACCCAAGTGGTCGGCGATTAACCGTCCTTCTCGATTTCACAGAGTAGCGGATGCTGGCTTTCCCTGGCGTACTGGTTGACCTGCATGGCCTTGGTCTCGGCGATGTCGCGGGTAAACACTCCACATACTGCCCGCCCTTCTGTATGGACGGCCAGCATGACCTTGGTCGCCAGCTCGCGATTCAGGTTAAAAAACACCTCGAGCACTTCGACGACGAAATCCATCGGTGTGTAGTCATCATTGAACAAAACCACCTTGTACATCGGCGGCGCCTGAAGTGCAGGCTTTGCCTCCTGAACAGCAATGCCTGTGGAATCGTCGTCGTGTAAATCAGGGCGATCCTGATTGAATGTTAGTCGAATCTGGCTGATTGCATGCATGGAAAGAAAGGTTCGTCAGTTGTTCAAATTCAGTGGTGGGGGCGGCTATCAGCGATTTCAACTCCGACTGCCGGGTCAGCTTGACTATCGGCAAAACGGTGTTACAACCAATAGAGCCCACAGTGGGTAAAAAAGGTCCGCGGAGTCAATCTTATTTACAGATTCGACTGCGGATGTACTGGATGATACTCCAGTGATGGAGTCTGTTGCAGAGGGAGTTGGGTATGTCAGGCG
This sequence comes from Pseudomonas sp. P1_F7, assembly GCF_056405655.1. Classification (NCBI taxonomy): domain Bacteria; kingdom Pseudomonadati; phylum Pseudomonadota; class Gammaproteobacteria; order Pseudomonadales; family Pseudomonadaceae; genus Pseudomonas; species Pseudomonas sp. P1_F7. The sequence goes on along the minus strand of NZ_JBFUBR010000017.1, from coordinate 156,858 downwards.
GCAAGGTCAGCGGCAAGGTCAAATGGTTCAACAACGCCAAGGGTTACGGTTTCATCATTGAGGATGGCAAGACAGAAGATCTGTTTGCACACTACTCAGCCATTAAAATGGATGGTTATAAAACCCTGAAAGCCGGGCAAGCCGTCGTATTCGATATCATCCAGGGCCCCAAAGGCCTGCACGCGGTCAACATCGGCAACCCGGCGGATGCTTCGAAGGCCACCACACCCACCACTGAACAGACCGTTACGGTTTAACACCGCAACGTCATCCAGTCATAAAAAAACCGCCTGATTCAACGTACTGAATCAGGCGGTTTTTGTGTGCCTGCGTTTTCTTACATGTGCGAGATCAGCGCATCGCCGAAGCCGGAAGACGAAACCAGCTTCGCACCCTCCATCAGACGTTCGAAGTCATAGGTCACGGTCTTGGCGGAAATCGCGCCGTTGGTGCCCTTGATGATCAGGTCGGCTGCTTCGGTCCAGCCCATGTGGCGCAGCATCATTTCAGCGGAGAGGATCAGCGAACCCGGGTTGACCTGGTCCTTGCCGGCGTACTTCGGTGCCGTACCGTGGGTGGCTTCGAACATGGCCACGGTGTCGGACAGGTTGGCACCCGGCGCAATACCGATACCGCCCACTTCCGCTGCCAGAGCGTCGGAGAGGTAGTCGCCGTTCAGGTTCAGGGTTGCGATCACATCGTACTCGGCCGGGCGCAGCAGGATCTGCTGGAGCATGGCGTCGGCGATGGCATCCTTGACGATGACGTTCTTGCCGGTTTTCGGGTTCTTGAACTGCATCCACGGACCGCCGTCGAGCAGGGTCGCGCCGAACTCTTCAGCCGCCACTTCGTAGGCCCATTCCTTGAAGGCACCTTCGGTGAACTTCATGATGTTGCCTTTGTGCACGATGGTCAGCGAATCGCGATCGTTGTCGACCACATATTGCAGGGCCTTGCGTGCCAGACGCTTGGTGCCCTGCAGGGAAACCGGCTTGACGCCGATGCCGCAGTTCTCGTCGAAACGGATCTTGGTAACGCCCATTTCTTCTTTCAGGAACTTGATGACCTTGGTGGCTTCCGGCGTACCGGCCTTCCACTCGATGCCCGCGTAGATGTCTTCGGAGTTCTCGCGGAAGATGGTCATGTCGACATCGCCTGGCTTCTTGACCGGGCTGGGCACGCCTTCGAACCAGCGCACCGGGCGCAGGCAGACGTAGAGGTCGAGTTGCTGACGCAGGGCCACGTTCAGGGAACGGATGCCGCCACCGACCGGGGTGGTCAGCGGGCCCTTGATGGAAACCACGTAATCCTTGACCGCGTCCAGGGTTTCCTGAGGCAGCCAGGTGTCCTGATCGTAAACCTGAGTCGCTTTCTCCCCGGCGTACACTTCCATCCAGGAAATCTTGCGCTCGCCACCGTAAGCCTTCTTAACAGCAGCATCGACAACCTTGATCATGACCGGGCTGATGTCGACACCAATGCCGTCGCCTTCGATGAAGGGGATGATCGGGTTATTAGGAACATTGAGAGAATGGTCTGCATTGACGGTGATTTTGTCGCCGACGGCTGGAACCTGAATCTTCTTGTAACCCATGCTGAACTCCATTGATTGGATTGAACATCTGGCTTGGTTCGAGCGTAACCCAGTTGAATCGGCGCGCAAACCCTATGTTCCGCCCATCTGCCGCAAAGCCTCACAACTCGCGAGCTACAAGCCTGAAAGCAAAGGGAAAAGCGCCAAACTCAAGCACGACGAATGACCTTACGCCGTGTTGGCCCCTGCGACCTTTAGACCAATGGACGACATTCGTTGCGTATGAACCATCGGCAGATTGCCAGCTACCTATGTATAATGCCGCCGCTGACTAAAGGGTCACGACTGGCTGAGCAGCTCTACGACGAGTGTTTACGCCCGATAGATCGGTCTGTTACCGCAGCCCGGTTGCTTGACACCCTACTGATGCACCCAACATCACAGCAACGAAACCTCGATATTCGGCTCATGGATGACTTTGAACGAACGCGCTTACCCGGCGCCCTCGAGTTTCTGCGCACGCTTTAGCAAAGAAGAGAGAGTTAATCCGAATATGCCCACCCGCTCGAAGATCATCTATACCTTCACCGACGAAGCTCCTGCCCTCGCCACCTATTCACTGTTGCCTATCGTAGAGGCGTTCACCGCCTCGGCTGATATCGCCGTTGAAACCCGCGATATCTCTCTTGCAGGGCGCATCCTGGCCAGCTTCCCCGAGCAACTGGGTGACAAAGCCGTAGCCGACCACCTCGCCGAACTGGGCGCCCTGGCCGTTACGCCTGAAGCCAACATCATCAAGCTGCCGAACATCAGCGCTTCGGTTCCACAACTGCAAGCCGCGATCAAAGAGCTGCAAGCCCAGGGCTACAACCTGCCGGACTACCCGGAAACCGTGACCTGCGACGCCGACAAAGAAGCCAAGGCGCGTTACGACAAGATCAAGGGCAGCGCCGTGAACCCGGTTCTGCGTGAAGGCAACTCCGACCGCCGCGCTCCACTGTCGGTCAAGAACTACGCACGCAAGCACCCGCACAAAATGGGCGCGTGGGCCAAGGACTCCAAGTCCCACATCGCGCACATGAACACCGGCGATTTCTACGGCAGCGAAAAAGCCGCCCTGATCGACGCCGCTGACGCCGTGAAAATCGAACTGATCGCTCAAGACGGCACCGCCACCGTCCTGAAAGAAAAGACCAGCGTACAAGCCGGTGAGATCCTCGATTGCGCGGTATTGAGCAAAAACGCCCTGCGCAGCTTCATCGCGGCCGAAATCGAAGACGCCAAGGCACAAGGCGTGCTGCTGTCGGTTCACTTGAAAGCCACCATGATGAAGGTTTCCGACCCGATCATGTTCGGCCAGATCGTTGCCGAGTTCTATAAAGACGCACTGGCCAAGCACGCTGACGTGCTGGCACAGATCGGCTTCAACCTGAACAACGGCATCGGCGACCTGTACGCTCGCATCAAGGCATTGCCTGTCGAGCAGCAAGCGCAGATCGAAGCTGACATCCAGGCGGTCTACGCCGCTCGCCCTTCCCTGGCGATGGTCAACTCCGACAAAGGCATCACCAACCTGCACGTGCCGAGCGACGTCATCGTCGACGCCTCGATGCCGGCGATGATCCGTGACTCCGGCAAGATGTGGGGCACCGACGGCCAGCTGCACGACACCAAGGCCGTGATCCCGGATCGCTGCTACGCCACCATCTACCAGGCTGTGATCGAAGATTGCAAAGCCAACGGTGCGTTCGATCCGACCACCATGGGCAGCGTGCCGAACGTTGGCCTGATGGCGAAGAAAGCCGAAGAGTACGGCTCCCACGACAAGACCTTCCAGATCAAGGCTGACGGCGTGGTTCGAGTGACCGACAGCAAAGGCACCCTGCTGATGGAACAGGCTGTTGAAGCCGGCGACATCTTCCGCATGTGCCAGACCAAAGACGCGCCGATCCAGGACTGGGTCAAACTGGCCGTCAACCGTGCTCGCGCAAGCGCGACCCCGGCGATCTTCTGGCTGGACCCGATGCGCGCCCACGACGGCGTAGTGATCGAGAAAGTTCAGGCTTACCTGAAGGATCACGACACTGCCGGTCTGGACATCCAGATCATGGCGCCGGTCGACGCGATGAAGTACACCCTGCAGCGCACCCGCTCTGGCCTCGACACCATCTCGGTGACCGGCAACGTACTGCGCGACTACCTGACCGACCTGTTCCCGATCATGGAACTGGGCACCAGCGCCAAGATGCTGTCGATCGTGCCGCTGATGAACGGCGGTGGCCTGTTCGAAACCGGCGCTGGCGGTTCGGCTCCGAAGCACGTTCAGCAGCTGCTGGAAGAAAACTTCCTGCGCTGGGATTCGCTGGGTGAATTCCTGGCCCTGGCCGCGTCCCTGGAACACCTGGGCGTGACCTACAACAACCCCAAGGCGCTGGTTCTGGCCAAGACCCTGGACCAGGCCACCGGCCAGTTCCTGGACAACAACAAGTCGCCATCGCGCAAAGTCGGCAACATCGACAACCGCGGCAGCCACTTCTACCTGGCGCTGTACTGGGCTCAAGCCCTGGCTGCCCAGACCGAAGACGCTGCACTGCAAGCGCAGTTCGCGACCCTGGCCAAAACCCTGACCGAGAACGAGGCGACCATCGTTGCCGAACTCAACGCCGTTCAGGGCAAGCCAGTGGACATCGGCGGTTACTACCACGCCGACGCCGAGCTGATCAGCAAAGCCATGCGCCCAAGCGCAACCTTCAACGCGGCTGTCGCTGCGCTGGTTTAAGGTTGTAAGGGAACACCACAAACCCCGGCCCTGTGCCGGGGTTTGTGTTTCTGGCGAAGATCAAAAGATCGCAGCCTTCGGCAGCTCCTACACCGATCCTTGTAGGAGCTGCCGAAGGCTGCGATCTTGGCAATTCCGAATACACCGAAGACCTTACCGAGGAAAACCCATGGACTGGAACCCCCACATCACCGTCGCCACCATCGTCGAAGACGACGGTCGCTTCCTGATGGTCGAAGAACACAAGGCCGGTCGTAACGTGCTCAACCAGCCCGCCGGCCATCTGGACCCGAACGAAACCCTGACCGAAGCCGCCGTGCGCGAAACCCTTGAGGAAACCGGCTGGGATGTCGAACCGACCGGCGTACTGGGCATTTATCTCTACACCGCCCCGAGCAACGGCGTGACCTACCAGCGGGTCTGTTTCATTGCCAAACCACTGAAACACCACCCGGATTACCAACTGGACGACGGCATCGTCGGCGCCAAGTGGTTGACCCGCGAGGAATTAATCGAGCAGCGCGACAACTGGCGCAGTGAGCTGATCATCCGCTGCATCGACGACTATCTGGCAGGCATTCACTTCGGCCTCGAATTGATCCGTCCTTCTCTTTAGCCTTGCGGGCCTGAGCCTGTTAGAATCGCGTCCTTTTTCAAGACACTCATTGAATCCCTATGCGTGATCCAGCCCCTTCTGACACACAAAAGAAGCGCGTCATTGTCGGCATGTCCGGCGGCGTGGACTCTTCCGTTTCCGCCCTCCTGCTGATCGAGCAGGGTTATGAGGTGGAAGGCCTGTTCATGAAGAACTGGGAAGAGGACGATGGAACGGAATACTGCACCGCCATGGATGACCTGGCGGACGCCCAGGCCGTGTGCGACAAGATTGGCATCAAGTTGCACACCGCCAACTTCGCCGCCGAGTACTGGGACAACGTGTTCGAGCATTTCCTGGCCGAATACAAGGCCGGACGCACGCCGAACCCGGACATCCTGTGCAACCGCGAAATCAAGTTCAAGGCGTTCCTCGACTACGCCATGATGCTTGGTGCCGACCTGATTGCCACCGGTCACTACGTGCGTCGCCGCGACATCGATGGCCGCACCGAACTGCTCAAGGGCCTGGACCCGAACAAGGACCAGAGCTACTTCCTGCACGCCGTCGGCGGCGAACAGATCGCCAAGACCCTGTTCCCGGTCGGCGAGCTGGAAAAACCGCAAGTGCGCGCCATCGCCGAGAAATACGAGCTGGCGACCGCGAAGAAAAAGGATTCCACCGGGATCTGCTTTATCGGCGAGCGCCGCTTCAGCGACTTCCTCAAGCAGTACCTGCCGGCGCAACCGGGCGAGATCAAGACCACCGAAGGTGAAATCATCGGCCGTCACCACGGCCTGATGTATCACACCATCGGCCAGCGCCAGGGCCTGGGTATTGGCGGTCTGAAAGATGCCAGCGATGAGCCGTGGTACGTGCTGATCAAGGACCTGGAACACAACGAACTGATCGTTGGCCAGGGCAATGATCACCCGTGGCTGTTCTCCCGCGCCCTGCTCGCTTCGGACATTTACTGGGTCAACCCAATCGATCTGAGCCAGCCACGCAAGCTGACCGCCAAGGTTCGTTATCGCCAGAGCGACCAGCCCTGCACCCTGGAAAAAACCGCCACCGGTTATCGCGCAACCTTCGATGACCCGCAACGCGCGGTCACTCCGGGCCAGTCCGTGGTGTTCTACGACGGTGAAATCTGCCTCGGCGGCGGCGTGATTGAAGTAGCCGAGCCGTGGACGAGCAAGGGCCAAGCCCTATGAACCCGATTCAGGAGCAACTGACGGCACTGGGCGGCGTGTTTCTCGCCGCGGTGCTGGTGGACAGGATCGCCAAGACCGGCCAGACCAACGAAGCCGGCCTGACCTGCATGCTCGGCAGCCTGCTGATCCGCGACCCCAAGGACACTTTGGAGGTTTACGGCGGCGACGACATCAACCTGCGTGAAGGCTACCGCGCGCTGATCGGCGCCCTCGAACGCGATCCAAGCGCCCTGCAGCGCGAGCCACTACGTTATGCCCTGGCCATGCTCGGCCTTGAGCGTCAGCTGGCCAAGCGCAATGACATGCTCGACGTGATCGGCAAGCGCCTGCCGCAGATTCAGTCCCAGGTCGAACACTTCGGCCCGGCCCACGAAAACGTGGTCGCCGCCTGCGGCGCGCTGTATCAGGACACCCTGAGCACCCTGCGCCAACGCATCCAGGTGCACGGTGACATGCGCAACCTGCAACAACCGAGCAACGCCTCGAAAATTCGCGCCCTGCTGCTGGCCGGCATCCGTTCGGCACGCCTGTGGCGGCAATTGGGCGGTCATCGCTGGCAGTTGGTGATCAGCCGCCGCAAATTGCTCAAAGAGCTTTACCCCTTGATGCGTAACGAATAACCCGCATCGACAGCACCGAACTTAGCAATACGCGTAATACGCCGGTCAGTTGGCGACGGACCGGCGGATTTTTTCATGTATGATACGCGCCCCATTTCGTTGCCCGACTGTCCGAGAACACCCCATGCAGCTCTCTTCGCTCACTGCGGTTTCCCCTGTTGACGGCCGCTACGCCGGCAAAACCCAGGCCCTGCGCCCAATTTTCAGCGAGTACGGCCTGATCCGTGCCCGCGTTCTGGTTGAAGTGCGCTGGCTCCAGCGCCTGGCCGCTCACCCTGCCATCAGTGAAGTGCCGGCGTTCTCCGCCGAAGCCAACACTGTGCTCAACACCCTGGCGGAAAACTTCTCTCTGGAGCACGCCGAGCGCGTCAAAGAGATCGAGCGCACCACCAACCACGACGTCAAGGCCATCGAATACCTGCTCAAAGAGCAAGCGGCCAAACTGCCGGAACTGGCCAAGGTCAGCGAGTTCATCCACTTTGCCTGCACCAGCGAGGACATCAACAACCTGTCCCACGCCCTGATGCTGCGCGAAGGCCGTGATGACGTAATGCTGCCGCTGATGCGCCAGACCGCCAACGCCATCCGCGAACTGGCCATCCGCTTCGCCGACGTACCGATGCTGTCGCGCACCCACGGTCAACCGGCCTCGCCGACCACCCTGGGCAAAGAGCTGGCGAACGTGGTTTACCGTCTGGAGCGTCAAATCGCTCAAGTCGCTGCCGTTCCGCTGCTGGGCAAGATCAACGGCGCTGTCGGCAACTACAATGCCCACCTGTCGGCCTACCCCGAGATCGACTGGGAAGCCAACGCCCGCGCCTTCATCGAAGACGAACTGGGCCTGGGCTTCAACCCGTACACCACGCAGATAGAACCGCACGACTACATTGCCGAGCTGTTCGACGCGATCGCCCGCTTCAACACCATCCTGATCGACTTCGACCGCGACATCTGGGGCTATATCTCCCTGGGTTATTTCAAACAGCGCACCATCGCTGGCGAAATCGGTTCGTCGACCATGCCGCACAAGGTCAACCCGATCGACTTCGAAAACTCCGAAGGCAACCTGGGTATCGCCAACGCACTGTTCCAGCACCTGGCGAGCAAGCTGCCGATCTCCCGCTGGCAGCGCGACCTGACCGACTCCACCGTACTGCGCAACCTCGGTGTCGGCTTCGCCCACAGCGTGATCGCGTACGAAGCCAGCCTCAAGGGCATCAGCAAGCTTGAGCTCAACGAGCAGAAGATTGCCGCTGACCTGGACGCCTGCTGGGAAGTATTGGCCGAGCCGATCCAGACCGTGATGCGTCGCTACAACATCGAAAACCCGTACGAAAAGCTGAAAGAACTGACCCGCGGCAAGGGCATCAGCCCAGAAGCGCTGCAGACTTTCATCGATGGCCTGGACATGCCAGCCGCCGCCAAGGCCGAGCTGAAATTGCTCACCCCGGCCAACTACATCGGCAACGCTGTAGAACAAGCCAAGCGCATCTGATCGACCGCTAGACCCTTTTAAGACGCCCGGCCGCGCCGGGCGTTTTTATTCCCGTCTGAAAAGTGCATTTTTTCAATAGGTTACACATGAATCCTGATATTCCTCTTCAACTTCTGGGCGGCATCACGGCACGGGAATTCCTGCGCGACTACTGGCAGAAAAAGCCGCTGTTGATCCGTCAGGCGATTCCTGATTTCGAAAGCCCGATCGACGCCGACGAACTGGCCGGCCTGGCGCTGGAAGAAGAAGTCGAATCGCGCCTGATCATCGAGAATGGCGAGCGTCCGTGGGAACTGCGTCGCGGCCCGTTCGCCGAAGATGAATTCAGCAAGCTGCCTGAAACTGACTGGACCCTGCTGGTTCAAGCTGTGGATCAGTTCGTCCCGGAAGTCAGCGAACTGCTGGAAAATTTCCGCTTTCTGCCGAGCTGGCGCATCGACGACGTGATGATCAGCTACGCCGCGCCAGGTGGCAGCGTTGGTCCGCACTTCGACAACTACGACGTGTTCCTGCTGCAAGGCCACGGCAAGCGCAACTGGAAGATCGGCCAGATGTGCAACACCGAGAGCCCGATGCTGGCCCACGCCGACCTGCGCATCCTCTCCGAATTCGAAGCCACCGATGAATGGGTGCTGGAACCGGGCGACATGCTCTACCTGCCACCGCGCCTGGCCCATTGCGGCGTTGCCGTTGATGAATGCATGACCTACTCGGTCGGCTTCCGCGCACCGAGCGCCGCTGAAGTGCTGACCCACTTCACCGACTTCCTCAGCCAGTTCCTGTCGGACGAAGAACGCTACACCGACGCCGACGCCTTGCCGACTGCCGATCCTCACCAGATCCAGCGCGACGCACTCGACCGCCTGAAAGGCCTGCTGGCCGAGCACATGGGCGACGAGCGCCTGCTGCTGACCTGGTTCGGCCAGTTCATGACCGAGCCACGCTACCCGGAACTGGTGGTGGGCCCGGAAGAGGTCGAAGAAGAGGACTTCATGTCCGCCCTGGAGCAAGGCGCGATCCTGATTCGCAACCCGAGCGCACGCCTGGCGTGGTCTGAAGTCGATGACGACCTGCTGCTGTTCGCCAGCGGCCAGAGCCGCTACCTGCCGGGCAAACTGCGCGAACTGCTGAAGATGATCTGCGCTGCCGACTCCCTGCACGCCGACAACCTTGGCGACTGGCTGAGCGACGAAGACGGTCGCGGCCTGCTGTGCGAACTGGTCAAGCAAGGAAGCCTGGGGTTTGCCGATGAATAAGATTCACGTACGTGTCGCAGACTGGCAGAAGGACAACGCCGAGATCCGGCGCATTCGTGAGACGGTGTTCGTCGCCGAGCAATCCGTTCCGCCCGAGCTGGAATGGGATGCCGATGATGTAACTGCCGTGCATTTCCTCGCCCTCGAAGGCGACTTTCCGATTGGCACCGCCCGCCTGTTGCCTGACGGTCACGTCGGCCGGGTGTCGGTACTCAAGGACTGGCGCGGCCTGAAAGTCGGCGACGCGCTGATGCAGGCAGTGATCGGCGAAGCCGAAGAGCGCGGACTGAAGCAGCAGATGCTCAGTGCTCAAGTGCAAGCCACGGCGTTCTATGAGCGGCTGGGCTTTCACATGGTCAGTGAGGAGTTCCTGGAAGCCGGGATTCCGCATGTGGACATGGTGCGGCACTCGGCTTGAGGCCGAGGCGCGGCCTTCGCGAGCAGGCTCGCTCCCACATCAGATTTGTGAGTTGCTGAAGACTCTGGCAACACCATCGATCCCTGTGGGAGCGAGCTTGCTCGCGATGGCGGCCTGAAGAACACCACAAAACGCCCCGCTATCTTCGGATACCGGGGCGTTTTGCTGTCTACCATTCAACTTGCCCCATCCCGGGCCGACAAACTGACAATATCAACATTTGTAGGAGCGAGCTTGCTCGCGATGGACTTGAGAGCGCCGCGGGGTGTCAGGCTTCACGCATTATCGTTGACGACCATCGCGAGCAAGCTCGCTCCTACACAAATCAAATGGCGGAGATAACGGATATGCCCCTACGCACCCTGCTCACCACCCTGCTGGTGACCTGCAGTTTTTCGGTCTTGGCAGCCACCGAAATCGTGCCCCTGAACTACCACACCAGCGCCGATATGCTGCCGGTGGCGCAAGATTTCATCGGCAAGGACGGACAGGTCAGCACCTACGGCAATCAACTCATCGTCAACGCCGATCAGCGCAAGATCGACGAACTTAAAGCCCTTCTTTCGCAACTCGACACCGCACCCAAGCGCCTGCTGATCACCGTCGATACCAGCGACAACAACTTCCAGGGCGACCAGGGTTATTCGGTGAACGGCGCCAAGCCCAGCCAGACCCGCATCATCAACTACAGCACCGACAGTCGTGACGGCGGCATCCAGCAAGTGCAGGCCAGCGAAGGTGCACCGGCGCTGATCCAGGTCGGCCAGAGCGTGCCGATTACCAGCAGCCAGACTGATTCCTACGGTGGTTACAGCAGCGAGACCCAATACCGCAACGTCACCCAGGGTTTCTATGTCACAGCAAACGTCACCGGCGACATCGTTCACCTGTCGATCAGCACCAACCGTGACCGCATGAGCCAGGAACGTCCCGATGTAGTGAACGTACAAAGCACCGACACAACCGTCACCGGCCACCTCGGTGAGTGGATCCTGCTGGCCGGGGTCAACGGCCAGACCCAGGCCGACAAACAGGGCCAGACCCGCAGCTACTCGACCCAGAGCCGCAACGACATGACATTGCGGGTGAAAGTCGACACCTTGGACTAAAGCACCAAAAACTGACTGACGAGTCGTATTAGACCAAAGATGTAGTGCCTTAAAAAAAGCACTACAAAACGTTTGACGAGCCAAAAAAGCAAAGGCATGATGGCCTCGCTCCCGCTAATCAGAGGCCCTGGCAAGGGCCTTCGAGGCGATGTTCGCACCTACCCCCGCGAACCGCTTCGTGTCTGTACCGCCCACAAGGTGTGTTTGACGAGGTTGTCGACTGGAACGAAGTTGTCCCGAGGGACGGAAGCGTAATAGGTAACCCGGCACCACACTGATGTTCGCACCAAGGCCCACGACGCCCGAATGCGCCCGCAGTTCGCCTTTACCTGCTCACTTCCCCTCGAGCCGATCGTTCATCCCGTCGCCCTCCCCGCCGAATCCGACTTGACCGCTTAAGCTTCTGGTCAGCGAGCGCAGGAATTTTCCACCGCAGAACAACTTTTCATAAAGACGCGACGAGGTTTATCTCCCATGGCACTGACACGCGAACAGCAAATTGCAGCCCTCGAAAAAGACTGGGCTGAAAACCCGCGCTGGAAAGGCGTGACACGCACTTACTCCGCTGCTGACGTCGTCCGCCTGCGTGGCTCGGTTCAACCTGAGCACACCTTTGCAAAAATGGGCGCCGAGAAGCTGTGGAACCTGGTGACCCAGGGTGCCAAGCCAGCCTTCCGTCCTGAGAAAGATTTCGTCAACTGCATGGGCGCCCTGACCGGCGGCCAGGCTGTGCAACAAGTCAAGGCCGGCATCCAGGCGATCTACCTGTCTGGCTGGCAAGTGGCTGCGGACAACAACTCCGCCGAATCGATGTACCCGGACCAGTCGCTGTACCCGGTGGACTCGGTTCCAACTGTGGTCAAGCGCATCAACAACTCGTTCCGTCGTGCCGACCAGATCCAGTGGAAAGCCGGCAAGAACCCGGGCGACGACGGCTACATCGACTACTTCGCACCGATCGTGGCTGACGCCGAAGCCGGTTTCGGCGGCGTACTGAACGCTTACGAGCTGATGAAGAGCATGATCGAAGCAGGCGCCGCCGGCGTTCACTTCGAAGACCAACTGGCTTCCGTGAAGAAATGTGGCCACATGGGCGGCAAGGTACTGGTTCCTACCCAGGAAGCCGTACAGAAGCTGACCGCTGCTCGCCTGGCTGCTGACGTTGCCGGTACTCCGACCATCATCCTGGCCCGTACCGACGCTAACGCCGCTGACCTGCTGACGTCCGACTGCGACCCGTACGACCAGCCATTCGTGACTGGCGAACGTACCCAGGAAGGCTTCTACAAAGTGCGCGCCGGTCTGGACCAGGCCATCGCTCGCGGCCTGGCCTACGCCCCGTACGCCGACCTGATCTGGTGCGAAACCGCCAAGCCAGACCTGGACGAGGCTCGTCGCTTCGCTGAAGCGATCAAGAAGGAATACCCGGACCAACTGCTGTCGTACAACTGCTCGCCTTCCTTCAACTGGAAGAAAAACCTGGACGACGCGACCATCGCCAAGTTCCAGCGCGAACTGTCCGCCATGGGCTACAAGCACCAGTTCATCACCCTGGCCGGCATTCACAACATGTGGCACAGCATGTTCAACCTGGCGCACGACTACGCCCGCAACGACATGACTGCCTACGTGAAGCTGCAAGAGCAGGAATTCGCTGACGCTTCCAAGGGTTACACCTTCGTGGCGCACCAGCAGGAAGTAGGCACCGGCTACTTCGACGACATGACCACTGTGATCCAGGGTGGCTCGTCCTCGGTAACCGCACTGACCGGCTCGACTGAAGAAGAGCAGTTCCACTGATCTGCTTCGCTTGAGACATCAGCCGTTGCGGGCCGAATAGAAAGCTAACCGCAGCGCTGCACATCTGACGCCCCGACTGGTTCGGGGCGTTTTTTTTGCCTGCGATTCAACAAACACCGCAAAAACCTGCGGGAGCGGCGATCTGAAAAACATTGATCCAGAGCGGTACGACTGTCAGAAAAATTCGCTAAAACGCTCACCGCCGCTACTTGCTGTAACGCCCATATAAGACAACTTCCAGAGTATCCGAAGGGCAAGCAGTTTGAAAAACGATCCAAATAATACTGATTATCATTTATAGGCAGAAATGTTCGTTACATTCCCTACAAAACATAATTGACGAAATGCCGGCTAATGCCCGAGCCGCAAGGCCTGTGGGGGTTTTGAGGCCTGCTATGTCCTTATTCCTATAATAAATTTCGCTATAGGAATTTTACTTGCCGGGTGTTTAGCCATAAAATCAGCTGGATTGATTGCTGCGACATATCGTCACTGCTTTTGTTTCTTTTCAAGCTCAGAGACCCTTGCTCTCTGTTAAGGATTACCAGCATGCCCGAAGCGACAGGACTCATGGCCCATAACTGGGGCTTTGCCATTTTCCTTCTAGGCGTCGTCGGCCTCTGTGCCTTCATGCTGGGCGTCTCCAGCCTCCTTGGGTCAAAAGCCTGGGGCCGCAGCAAAAACGAACCGTTCGAGTCCGGCATGCTACCTACAGGTGGCGCCCGCTTGCGGCTCTCAGCCAAATTCTATCTGGTCGCGATGTTGTTCGTGATCTTCGATATCGAAGCCCTCTTTCTCTTTGCATGGTCTGTGTCCGTCCGCGAAAGCGGCTGGACCGGATTCGTCGAAGCTCTCGTTTTCATAGCAATTCTGTTGGCAGGCCTTGTCTACCTATTCCGAGTGGGCGCCCTTGACTGGGCTCCGGAAGCTCGGCGCAAGCGGCAAGCGAAGCTGAAACAATGAGGCTTTGGCAATGCAATACAATCTCACCAGGATCGACCCCGATGCTCCTAACGAGCAGTATCCGATTGGCCAGCGGGAAACCGTTTCCGATCCGTTAGAAGATCAAGTCCACAAAAACATTTTCATGGGCAAGCTCGAAGACGTGCTTAACGGCACGATCAACTGGGGGCGCAAGAACTCCCTGTGGCCGTATAACTTCGGTCTTTCGTGCTGCTACGTGGAAATGACTACCGCCTTCACGGCGCCCCACGACATCGCGCGCTTTGGCGCCGAGGTTATCCGGGCATCGCCGCGTCAGGCGGATTTCATGGTTATCGCCGGTACCTGCTTCATCAAGATGGCGCCGATCATTCAGCGTCTCTACGAGCAAATGCTCGAGCCTAAATGGGTCATCTCCATGGGTTCGTGCGCCAACTCCGGTGGCATGTACGACATCTACTCCGTCGTTCAAGGGGTGGACAAGTTCCTGCCCGTGGACGTCTACGTGCCTGGCTGCCCGCCCCGTCCTGAAGCTTTCCTGCAAGGCTTGATGCTCTTGCAAGAGTCGATTGGACAGGAGCGTCGCCCGCTTTCCTGGGTCGTCGGCGATCAAGGCGTATACCGCGCCGAGATGCCTTCCGAGAAGGAAAAGCGCCGCGAACAGCGAATCGCAGTCACCAACCTGCGCAGCCCCGACGAAGTCTGATCCAGATCTGCTTCTTTAATAGAACGAGAACCTGGCTTCATTCTTTACGTTGACCGAAAGCGATAAAATAACCATGACTACAGGCAGTGCTCTGTACATCCCGCCTTACAAGGCAGACGACCAGGATGTGGTCGTCGAACTGAACAACCGTTTTGGCCCGGAGGCGTTTACCGCCCAGCCTACCCGCACCGGCATGCCGGTGCTTTGGGTTGCCCGCGCCAAACTCGTCGAAGTGCTGACGTTCCTGCGTAACCTGCCCAAGCCGTACGTCATGCTCTATGACCTGCACGGTGTGGACGAGCGTCTGCGCACCAAGCGTCAAGGGCTGCCGAACGGCGTCGACTTCTCCGTGTTCTATCACCTGATGTCGATCGAACGTAATAGTGACGTCATGATCAAAGTCGCCTTGTCCGAGAGCGACCTCAGCTTGCCGACCGTCACCAGCATCTGGCCGAACGCCAACTGGTACGAGCGTGAAGTCTGGGACATGTTCGGCATCGACTTCAAAGGCCACCCGCACCTGTCGCGCATCATGATGCCGCCGACCTGGGAAGGTCACCCGCTGCGCAAGGACTTCCCGGCCCGTGCCACCGAGTTCGACCCTTTCACCCTGGACCTGGCCAAGCAGCAGCTCGAAGAAGAGTCCGCGCGCTTCAAGCCGGAAGACTGGGGCATGAAGCGTTCCGGCCCGAACGAGGACTACATGTTCCTCAACCTCGGCCCGAACCACCCGTCCGCACACGGTGCGTTCCGCATCATCCTGCAGCTGGACGGCGAAGAAATCGTCGACTGCGTACCGGACGTCGGTTACCACCACCGTGGTGCCGAGAAGATGGCCGAGCGTCAGTCCTGGCACAGCTTCATCCCGTACACCGACCGTATCGATTACCTCGGCGGTGTGATGAACAACCTGCCGTACGTGCTCTCGGTCGAGAAGCTGGCCGGCATCAAGGTGCCAGAGAAGGTCGACGTCATCCGCATCATGATGGCCGAGTTCTTCCGGATCACCAGCCACCTGCTGTTCCTGGGTACCTACATCCAGGACGTCGGCGCCATGACCCCGGTGTTCTTCACCTTCACCGACCGCCAGCGCGCGTACACGGTGATCGAAGCCATTACCGGTTTCCGCCTGCACCCGGCCTGGTACCGCATCGGTGGCGTCGCCCACGACCTGCCGCGCGGCTGGGAAAAACTGGTCAAGGATTTCGTCGAGTGGATGCCCAAGCGTCTGGACGAATACCAGAAAGCCGCACTGGACAACAGCATCCTGCGTGGCCGGACCATCGGCGTCGCCGACTACAACACCAAAGAGGCCCTGGAATGGGGCGTCACCGGTGCCGGCCTGCGTTCGACCGGTTGCGATTTCGACCTGCGTAAAGCGCGTCCGTACTCGGGCTACGAGAACTTCGAATTCGAAGTGCCGCTGGCCGCCAATGGCGATGCCTATGACCGTTGCATCGTGCGTGTCGAAGAGATGCGCCAGAGCATCAGGATCATCGACCAGTGCCTGCGCAACATGCCGGAAGGCCCGTACAAGGCGGATCACCCGCTGACCACGCCGCCACCGAAAGAGCGCACCCTGCAGCACATCGAAACCTTGATCACGCACTTCCTGCAGGTTTCGTGGGGCCCGGTCATGCCGGCCAACGAATCCTTCCAGATGATCGAAGCGACCAAGGGCATCAACAGTTATTACCTGACGAGCGATGGCGGCACCATGAGCTACCGCACCCGGATTCGTACCCCAAGCTTCCCGCACCTGCAGCAGATCCCTTCGGTGATCAAAGGCAGCATGGTCGCGGACTTGATTGCGTACCTGGGTAGTATCGATTTCGTTATGGCCGACGTGGACCGCTAAGCATGAACAGCACGCTTATCCAGACAGACCGTTTCACCTTGAGTGAAACCGAGCGCTCGGCCATCGAGCACGAGTTGCATCACTACGAAGACCCGCGCGCGGCGTCGATCGAAGCCCTGAAGATCGTCCAGAAGGAACGTGGCTGGGTGCCGGACGGCGCTCTGTACGCCATCGGCGAGATCCTCGGCATCCCGGCCAGCGACGTTGAAGGCGTGGCGACTTTCTATAGCCAGATCTTCCGTCAGCCAGTGGGCCGTCACATCATTCGCGTCTGCGACAGCATGGTCTGCTACATCGGCGGCCACGAGTCCGTGGTCAGCGAAATCCAGAGCAAGCTGGGCATCGGCCTGGGTCAGACCACCGCCGACGGTCGTTTCACCCTGCTGCCGGTCTGCTGCCTCGGCAACTGCGACAAGGCGCCGGCGTTGATGATCGACGACGACACTTTCGGTGATGTACAGCCAGCCGGCGTTGCCAAATTGCTCGAGGGCTACGTATGACCCTGACTTCCTTCGGTCCTGCCAACCGCATCAAGCGTTCGGCAGAGACTCACCCGCTCACCTGGCGTCTGCGTGACGACGGCGAAGCCGTCTGGCTCGACGAGTACCAGGCCAAGAACGGTTACGCCGCTGCGCGCAAGGCCTTCGCCGACATGGCTCAGGACGACATCGTCCAGACCGTGAAAGATTCCGGCCTCAAGGGTCGCGGCGGTGCAGGCTTCCCCACTGGCGTGAAGTGGGGCCTGATGCCAAAGGACGAATCCATCAACATCCGCTACCTGCTGTGCAACGCGGATGAAATGGAACCCAACACCTGGAAAGACCGCATGCTGATGGAGCAACTGCCCCATCTGCTGATCGAAGGCATGCTGATCAGTGCCCGCGCGCTG
The DNA here is from genome assembly GCF_056405655.1 of Pseudomonas sp. P1_F7. NCBI lineage: Bacteria > Pseudomonadati > Pseudomonadota > Gammaproteobacteria > Pseudomonadales > Pseudomonadaceae > Pseudomonas > Pseudomonas sp. P1_F7. The sequence goes on along the minus strand of NZ_JBFUBR010000017.1, from coordinate 139,643 downwards.
AAAACCTACCGTGGCTACATCTTCCTGCGTGGCGAGTACACCACCGCCGCCAAGCACCTGAACCGTGCCGTGGAAGAAGCCAAGGCAGCTGGCCTGCTGGGCAAGAACATTCTGGGCAGCGGCTTCGATTTCGAGCTGTTCGTCCACACCGGCGCCGGGCGTTACATCTGCGGTGAAGAAACCGCATTGATCAACTCCCTGGAAGGCCGCCGCGCCAACCCGCGCTCCAAGCCGCCCTTCCCTGCCGCCGTAGGCGTGTGGGGCAAGCCGACTTGCGTGAACAACGTCGAGACCCTGTGCAACGTGCCGGCGATCATCGCCGACGGCGTGGACTGGTACAAATCGTTGGCTCGCGAAGGCAGCGAAGACATGGGCACCAAGCTCATGGGCTTCTCCGGCAAGGTCAAGAACCCGGGCCTGTGGGAGCTGCCGTTCGGCGTCACCGGTCGCGAGCTGTTCGAAGACTACGCCGGCGGCATGCGCGACGGTTACAAGCTCAAGTGCTGGCAGCCTGGCGGCGCCGGTACCGGCTTCCTGTTGCCGGAACACCTGGACGCACAAATGTACGCCGGCGGCATCGCCAAAGTGGGCACCCGTATGGGTACCGGCCTGGCCATGGCGGTGGACGACAGCGTCAACATGGTGTCCCTGCTGCGCAACATGGAGCAGTTCTTCGCCCGCGAATCCTGTGGTTTCTGCACCCCGTGCCGCGATGGCTTGCCATGGAGCGTCAAGCTCCTGATGGCCATCGAGAACGGCGAAGGCCAGCCAGGCGACATCGAGACCCTGCTGGGTCTGGTCGGCTTCCTCGGCCCGGGCAAGACCTTCTGTGCTCACGCACCGGGCGCCGTGGAGCCGTTGGGCAGCGCAATCAAATACTTCCGTCCAGAGTTCGAAGCCGGTATCGCGCCAGTCAGCGCCGCCGTCCCGCCTCTGGCAAGGCCGATTCTAGTCGGCGCGTAAACGCTTAAAAAAGGCGAAGGGTCCGTGCCCTTCGCTTTTCGTGTGATGACGCCTTTAACGGCTGTGTTGATTCACGCGGATAACAAGATTCCATTAGCCACGCCCGCTGACACCGGGCCAACGAAGAACTTTGAACCATGGCCACTATCCACGTAGACGGCAAAGAGCTCGAAGTCGACGGGGCAGACAACCTGTTACAGGCATGTCTGTCGCTAGGCCTCGATATCCCTTATTTCTGCTGGCACCCTGCCCTTGGCAGCGTTGGCGCTTGCCGCCAGTGCGCGGTCAAGCAGTACACCGACGAGAACGACACCCGTGGTCGTATCGTAATGTCCTGTATGACCCCTGCCACCGACGGCACCTGGATCTCCATCGAAGATGAAGAATCCAAGGCCTTCCGCGCCAGTGTTGTCGAATGGTTGATGACCAACCACCCTCACGACTGCCCGGTCTGTGAAGAAGGCGGTCACTGCCACCTGCAAGACATGACGGTAATGACCGGCCACAACGAGCGCCGTTACCGCTTCACCAAGCGTACCCACCAGAACCAGCAACTGGGCCCGTTCATTTCCCACGAGATGAACCGCTGCATCGCTTGCTATCGCTGCGTGCGCTTCTACAAGGACTACGCCGGCGGCACCGACCTCGGCGTGTACGGCGCCCACGACAACGTGTACTTCGGACGCGTTGAAGACGGCACCCTGGAAAGCGAGTTCTCCGGCAACCTCACCGAGGTCTGCCCGACCGGTGTGTTCACCGACAAGACTCACTCCGAGCGCTACAACCGCAAGTGGGACATGCAGTTCTCGCCGAGCATCTGCCATGGCTGCTCCAGCGGTTGCAACATCTCCCCGGGCGAGCGTTACGGCGAACTGCGTCGCATCGAAAACCGTTTCAACGGTTCGGTGAACCAGTACTTCCTGTGCGACCGTGGCCGTTTCGGCTATGGCTACGTCAACCGCGAAGACCGTCCACGTCAGCCGCAGCTGGCGGGTGGCACCAAGCTGAGCCTCGACGAAGCGCTGGATAAAGCCGCCGACCTGCTGCGCGGTCGCAACATCGTCGGTATCGGTTCGCCACGTGCCAGCCTCGAAAGCAACTACGCGTTGCGCGAACTGGTCGGCGCCGAGCACTTCTACTCGGGTATCGAAGCTGCCGAGCTGGAGCGCATCCGCCTGGTCCTGCAAGTGCTGAAAGACAGCCCGCTGCCAGTGCCGAACATGCGCGACATCGAAGACCACGACGCCGTGTTCGTCCTCGGTGAAGACCTGACCCAGACGGCTGCGCGCATGGCCCTGTCCCTGCGTCAATCGGTCAAGGGCAAGGCCGAAGACATGGCCGACGCCATGCGCGTCCAGCCTTGGCTCGACGCCGCGGTGAAGAACATCGGTCAGCACGCGCTGAACCCGCTGTTCATCGCAAGCCTGGCTGAAACCAAGCTCGACGACATCGCCGAAGAATGTGTTCACGCCGCTCCAGACGACCTGGCCCGCATCGGTTTCGCCGTGGCTCACGCCCTCGACGCCAGCGCTCCAGCCGTTGAAGGCCTGGACTGCGAAGCACTCGAGCTGGCCAAGCGCATCGCCGACGCCCTGCTCGCAGCCAAGCGTCCACTGATCATCGCCGGTACTTCCCTGGGCTCCAAAGCCTTGATCGAAGCCGCCGCGAACATCGCCAAAGCTCTGAAGCTGCGCGAGAAGAACGGTTCCATCAGCCTGATCGTGCCAGAGGCCAACAGCCTCGGCCTGGCCATGCTCGGTGGCGATTCGGTCGACGCCGCGCTGCAAGCCGTGATCTCTGGCCGTGCCGACGCCATCGTCGTGCTGGAAAACGATCTGTACACCCGTACCGACAAGGCCAAGGTCGATGCTGCACTGACCGCCGCCAAAGTGCTGATCGTCGCCGACCATCAGAAGACTGCCACCAGCGATCGCGCGCACCTGGTTCTGCCAGCCGCCAGCTTCGCTGAAGGCGACGGTACCCTGGTCAGCCAGGAAGGTCGCGCCCAGCGCTTCTTCCAGGTCTTCGATCCGAAGTACATGGATGCGAGCATCCTGGTTCACGAAGGCTGGCGCTGGCTGCATGCCCTGCGCGCGACCCTGCTGAACCAGCCGATTGACTGGACACAACTGGACCACGCCACCGCCGCCGTCGCTTCCAGCACATCGATTCTGAACCGCATCGTCGATGCCGCACCGTCCGCCGCGTTCCGCATCAAGGGCATGAAACTGGCCCGCGAACCGCTGCGTTACTCCGGTCGTACCGCCATGCGCGCCGACATCAGCGTGCACGAACCGCGTACCCCGCAGGACAAGGACACCGCGTTCAACTTCTCGATGGAAGGTTACTCGGGCTCGGCCGAACCGCGTCAGCAAGTGCCATTCGCCTGGTCTCCGGGCTGGAACTCGCCGCAGGCCTGGAACAAGTTCCAGGACGAAGTCGGCGGGCACATCCGCGCTGGCGACCCGGGCACCCGCCTGATCGAAAGCAGCGGTGACTCGCTGAACTGGTTCGCCAGCGTTCCGCGTGCGTTCAACCCGGCCCAGGGCACCTGGCAGGTTGTGCCGTTCTTCCACCTGTTCGGCAGCGAAGAGAACTCTTCGAAAGCCGCTCCGGTTCAGGAACGCATTCCGGCTGCTTATGTTGCTCTGGCCAAGTCCGAAGCCGACCGTCTGGGCGTCAACGACGGTGCCATGCTGAGCCTGAACGTGGCCGGCCAGACCCTGCGTCTGCCACTGCGTATCAATGAAGAGCTGGGCGCCGGTCTGGTGGCATTGCCTGCGGGCATCGCCGGCATTCCGCCAGCCATCTTTGGCAAATCCGTTGACGGTCTGCAGGAGGCAGCGCAATGACCTTGTTCACTCCTGAAGTGATCGACATCATCATCGCGGTCCTCAAGGCCGTGGTGATTCTGCTCGCCGTGGTGGTTTGCGGCGCCCTGCTGAGCTGGGTCGAGCGTCGTCTGCTCGCCCTCTGGCAGGACCGTTACGGTCCGAACCGCGTCGGCCCGTTCGGCGCGTTCCAGATCGCGGCCGACATGATCAAGATGTTCTTCAAGGAAGACTGGACCCCGCCGTTCGCCGACAAAGTGATCTTCACCCTGGCACCGGTCGTGGCCATGAGCGCCTTGCTGATTGCCTTCGCGATCATCCCGATCACCCCGACCTGGGGTGTGGCGGATATCAACATCGGCATCCTGTTCTTCTTCGCCATGGCCGGTCTGTCGGTCTACGCGGTGCTGTTCGCCGGCTGGTCGAGCAACAACAAGTTCGCCCTGTTGGGCAGCTTGCGGGCCTCGGCGCAAACCGTGTCGTACGAAGTGTTCATGGGCCTGTCGCTGATGGGCATCGTGATCCAGGTCGGCTCGTTCAACATGCGCGACATCGTTGAATATCAAGCGCAGAATCTGTGGTTTGTCATTCCGCAGATCTTCGGTTTCCTGACCTTCTTCATTGCTGGCGTCGCCGTGACTCACCGTCACCCCTTCGACCAGCCGGAAGCGGAACAGGAACTGGCCGACGGTTACCACATTGAATACGCCGGCATGAAATGGGGCATGTTCTTCGTCGGCGAGTACATCGGCATCGTGCTGATTTCGGCGCTGCTGGTGACGTTGTTCTTCGGTGGCTGGCACGGTCCGTTCGGCATCCTGCCGCAGATCCCGTTCATCTGGTTCGCACTGAAAACCGCGTTCTTCATCATGTTCTTCATCCTGCTGCGCGCCTCGATTCCGCGCCCACGGTATGACCAAGTGATGGATTTCAGCTGGAAGTTCTGCCTGCCGCTGACCCTCGTCAACATGCTGGTGACCGCTGCGATCGTGTTGCTCAACACGCCCGCCGTCGCGGCTCAGTGAGGATAGAGAATCATGAAGTACATATTTGACATCGTGCATGGCTTCTACACCCAGCTTCGCAGCCTGGTGATGATTTTCGGCCACGCCTTCCGCAAGCGCGATACGCTGCAGTACCCGGAAGAACCGGTCTACCTGCCGCCGCGCTACCGTGGACGTATCGTCCTGACCCGCGACCCCGACGGTGAAGAGCGTTGTGTTGCGTGCAACCTGTGCGCCGTGGCGTGCCCGGTCGGTTGCATCTCGCTGCAGAAAGCTGAAACCGAAGACGGTCGCTGGTACCCGGACTTCTTCCGCATCAACTTCTCGCGCTGCATTTTCTGCGGCCTCTGCGAGGAAGCCTGCCCGACCACCGCGATCCAGCTGACGCCGGATTTCGAAATGGCCGAGTTCAAACGTCAGGACCTGGTTTACGAGAAAGAAGATCTGCTGATCTCCGGCCCCGGCAAAAACCCTGATTACAACTTCTATCGTGTTGCAGGTATGGCGATTGCCGGGAAGCCGAAAGGCTCCGCGCAGAATGAAGCCCAGCCGATCAACGTGAAGAGCTTGCTGCCTTAAGGAAGAAAGATGGAATTCGCTTTCTATTTCGCATCGGGTATCGCTGTGGTGTCCACGCTTCGCGTGATCACCAACACCAACCCTGTGCACGCCCTGCTCTACCTGATCATTTCGCTGATCGCCGTGGCGATGACGTTCTTCGCCCTCGGCGCACCGTTTGCCGGTGTCCTGGAAGTGATCGCCTACGCCGGCGCCATCATGGTGCTGTTCGTGTTCGTGGTGATGATGCTGAACCTGGGCCCGGCCTCGGCTCAGCAAGAGCGCGCCTGGCTCAAGCCCGGCATCTGGGGCGGCCCGGTCGCCCTCGCAGCCTTGCTGCTGGTGGAACTGCTGTACGTGCTGCTCTCCCACCAGAGCGGCCAGGCCGTCGGCCACACCACCGTAGACGCCAAGGCCGTGGGCATCAGCCTGTTCGGTCCTTACCTGCTGGTGGTCGAACTCGCCTCGATGCTGCTGCTCGCCGCAGCCGTCACGGCGTTCCATTTGGGCCGTAACGAAGCCAAGGAGCAATGACGATGCCTGCTATCCCTATGGAGCATGGTCTGGCGGTCGCCGGCATCCTGTTCTGCCTCGGTCTGGTCGGCCTGATGGTCCGCCGCAACATCCTCTTCGTGCTGATGAGCCTGGAGGTCATGATGAATGCCTCCGCTTTGGCGTTCATCGTTGCCGGTAGCCGCTGGGCGCAGCCGGATGGACAGATCATGTTCATCCTGGTGATCAGCCTGGCAGCCGCCGAGGCCAGTATTGGCCTGGCGATCCTGCTGCAACTGTATCGCCGCTTCCACACGCTCGATATCGACGCTGCCAGTGAGATGCGCGGATGAACCTTCTCTATCTGACTTTCCTGTTCCCTCTGATCGGTTTTGTGCTGCTGGCGTTCTCCCGGGGACGCCTCTCGGAAAACCTCTCGGCGCTAATCGGCGTCGGCTCCATTGGCCTGTCTGCGATCGTCGCGTCCTATGTGATCTGGCAATTCAACGTCGCCCCGCCGGAAGGTGGTCACTACACTCAGGTGCTGTGGCAATGGATGGCGGTGGAAGGCTTCACGCCGAACTTCGCCCTGCACCTGGACGGCCTGTCGGTGACCATGCTCGGTGTGGTCGTCGGCGTCGGCTTCCTGATCCACCTGTTCGCCTCCTGGTACATGCGCGGTGAAGACGGCTACTCGCGCTTCTTCGCCTACACCAACCTGTTTATCGCCAGCATGCTGTTCCTGGTCCTGGCCGATAACCTGCTGTTCGTGTACTTCGGCTGGGAAGGCGTGGGCCTGTGCTCGTACCTGTTGATCGGTTTCTACTACAGCAACCGCAACAACGGTAACGCCGCACTCAAGGCCTTCATCGTGACCCGTATCGGCGACGTGTTCATGGCCATCGGCCTGTTCATTCTGTTTGCCCAACTGGGCACGCTGAACATTCAGGAGCTGCTGGTGCTGGCTCCACAGAAATTCCAGTCCGGCGACTTCTGGATGGTCCTGGCCACCCTGATGCTGCTGGGCGGCGCTGTCGGTAAATCCGCACAACTGCCGCTGCAAACCTGGCTGGCGGACGCAATGGCCGGCCCGACTCCGGTTTCGGCACTGATCCACGCCGCAACTATGGTGACCGCGGGCGTCTACCTGATCGCCCGTACCCACGGCCTGTTCACCCTGGCACCGGAAATCCTGCACCTGGTAGGAGTCGTCGGTGGCGTGACCCTGGTTCTGGCAGGCTTCGCGGCTCTGGTTCAGACCGACATCAAGCGTATCCTCGCCTACTCGACCATGAGCCAGATCGGCTACATGTTCCTGGCCCTGGGCGTCGGTGCCTGGGATGGCGCGATCTTCCACCTGATGACCCACGCCTTCTTCAAGGCCCTGCTGTTCCTTGCGTCCGGTTCGGTGATCGTTGCCTGCCACCACGAGCAGAACATCTTCAAGATGGGCGGCCTGTGGAAGAAACTGCCACTGGCCTACGCCAGCTTCATCGTCGGCGGCGCGGCCCTGGCGGCCCTGCCTCTGGTGACCGCGGGCTTCTACTCCAAGGACGAAATCCTCTGGGAAGCGTTCGCCAGCGGCAACAACGGTCTGCTCTATGCAGGTCTGGTCGGCGCGTTCATGACTTCGCTCTACACCTTCCGCCTGATCTTCATCGCGTTCCACGGTGAAGTGAAGACCGAAGCCCACGCCGGTCACGGCATTGCCCACTGGCTGCCACTGTCGGTGCTGATCGTATTGTCCACCGCCATCGGCGCGATGATCGTTCCACCGCTGCACGGCGTGCTGCCGGAAAGCGTCGGCCATGCCGGCGGCGAAGCCAAGCACAGCCTGGAAATCGCCTCGGGCGCCATCGCCCTGTCCGGTATCCTGCTGGCCGCGCTGCTGTTCCTTGGCAAGCGTCGCTTCGTGACTGCGATCGCCAACAGCGGCATCGGCCGTTTCCTCTCGGCCTGGTGGTTCGCTGCCTGGGGCTTCGACTGGATCTACGACAAACTGTTCGTCAAGCCATACCTGGCGATCAACCATATCCTGCGCAAAGACCCGCTCGACCAGACCATCGGTCTGATCCCGCGCATGGCCAAAGGCGGTCACACCGCCCTGAGCCGTACCGAGACCGGTCAACTGCGTTGGTACGCCGCCTCGATGGCTGCTGGTGCCGTGCTGGTCATTGGCGCCGTCGTGCTGGTAGCGGTCTGACATGAACCTTGCGAATTTGCGAAAGGAAACGAACCCGTCATGATTCTGCCTTGGCTAATCCTGATCCCCTTCATCGGCGGCCTGCTGTGCTGGATGGGTGAGCGCTTCGGCGCTACCCTCCCGCGCTGGATTGCGCTGATCACCATGTCCCTGCTGCTCTCCCTCGGCCTCTGGCTGTGGGCCAACGGTGACTATTCATTTGCACCGGCACCTGGCGCCGATCCGACCTGGGTGATTGAATTCAAGCACGTCTGGATCCAGCGCTTCGGCATCAACGTGCACCTGGCCCTCGACGGCCTGTCGCTGTTGATGATCCTGCTGACCGGCTTGCTGGGTGTGCTCTCGGTACTCTGCTCGTGGAAAGAGATCCAGCGTCATGTGGGCTTCTTCCACCTGAACCTGATGTGGATCCTGGGCGGTGTCGTCGGCGTGTTCCTCGCCCTCGACCTGTTCATGTTCTTCTTCTTCTGGGAAATGATGCTGGTGCCGATGTACTTCCTCATCGCGCTCTGGGGTCACAGTTCTTCGGACGGCAAGAAAACCCGGATCTACGCGGCGACCAAGTTCTTCATCTTCACTCAGGCTTCCGGCCTGATCATGCTGGTGGCGATCCTGGGCCTGGTACTGGTCAACTTCAACGACACCGGCGTAATTACCTTCAACTACGCCGACCTGTTGAAAACCAAGATGTCGATGACCACCGAGTACATCCTGATGCTCGGCTTCTTCATCGCCTTCGCGGTCAAGCTGCCGGTCGTACCGTTCCACTCCTGGTTGCCTGACGCTCACGCCCAGGCGCCGACCGCAGGTTCCGTCGACCTCGCCGGTATCTTGCTGAAAACCGCTGCCTACGGCCTGCTGCGTTTCGCTCTGCCGCTGTTCCCGAATGCTTCGGCCGAGTTCGCGCCGTTTGCGATGACCCTGGGTCTGATCGGGATCTTCTACGGTGCGTTCCTGGCGTTCGCGCAGACCGACATCAAGCGTCTGATTGCCTTCTCGTCCGTTTCCCACATGGGCTTCGTACTGATCGGCATCTACTCCGGCAGCCAACTGGCGCTGCAGGGTGCGGTGATGCAGATGCTGGCCCACGGTCTGTCGGCCGCGGCACTCTTTATCCTGAGCGGCCAGTTGTACGAACGCACCCACACCCGCGACATGCGTGAAATGGGTGGCCTGTGGTCGAAGATCGCTTACCTGCCGGCCCTCAGCCTGTTCTTCGCCGCCGCGTCGTTGGGCTTGCCGGCGACCGGTAACTTTGTCGGTGAGTTCCTGATCCTGATCGGCACCTTCGCCAGCGCGCCATGGGTCACCGTGATCGCGACGTCCGGTCTGGTGTTCGGTTCGGTCTACTCGCTGATCATGGTACACCGTGCCTTCTTCGGCCCGTCCAAGTCGGACGCGGTACTGCATGGCATGGACGGTCGCGAACTGATCATGGTGGTCGGTCTGGCCGCACTGCTGATTTACATCGGCGTGTACCCACAACCGTTCCTCGATACCTCTGCCGCTACGATGCATGGCGTGCAGCAGTGGCTCGGCACCGCCTTCACTCAACTCGCTTCGGCCCGGTAAGAGCGCTATGGAATTCACGACTCAACACTTTATCGCGCTAGCGCCGCTGTTGATCACCAGCGCCACGATCATCGTGGTGATGCTGGCGATCGCCTGGCGCCGCAACCACTCCCAGACCTTCCTGCTCTCGGTGGCGGGTCTGAACCTGGCTTTGCTGTCGATCCTGCCAGCCTTGAAGGTCGCGCCATTGGCTGTGACCCCACTGCTGCAAATCGATAGCTTCGCTTGCTTGTACATGGCGCTAATCCTGGTCGCCACCCTCGCTTGTGTGACCCTCGCCCATGCCTACCTCGGCGATGGCGGCACGGGTTACCCGGGCAACCGTGAAGAACTGTACCTGCTGATCCTGATGGCCGCCGCCGGTGGCCTGGTGTTGGTCAGCGCGCAGCACCTGGCCGGGTTGTTCGTCGGTCTGGAACTGCTCTCGGTACCGGTCTACGGTCTGGTGGCCTATGCCTTCTTCAACAAGCGCTCGCTGGAAGCCGGCATCAAGTACATGGTGCTGTCGGCGGCCGGTTCCGCGTTCCTGTTGTTCGGTATGGCCCTGCTCTACGCTGACGCCGGTTCCCTGAGCTTTGTCGGTATCGGCCAGGCCCTGGCGGCTACTGGTCTGCCAAGCTCGCTGGCGCAACTGGGCCTGGGCATGATGCTGATCGGCCTGGCGTTCAAGCTGTCGCTGGTACCGTTCCACCTCTGGACTCCGGACGTGTACGAAGGTGCTCCGGCACCGGTGGCAGCGTTCCTGGCTACCGCTTCCAAGGTTGCCGTGTTCGCAGTGATGGTGCGTCTGTTCCAGATCTCGCCAGCGGCGAGCAGCGGCGTGCTGAGCAACGTGCTGACCATCATCGCCATCGCGTCGATTCTGTTCGGTAACCTGCTGGCCCTGACCCAGAGCAACCTCAAGCGTCTGCTGGGTTACTCGTCCATCGCCCACTTCGGCTACCTGCTGATCGCCCTGGTGGCGAGCAAGGGTCTGGCCGTGGAAGCCATCGGCGTGTACCTGGTCACCTACGTGATCACCAGCCTCGGCGCGTTCGGCGTAATCACCCTGATGTCCTCGCCGTACAAAGGCCGTGACGCAGACGCCCTGTACGAATACCGCGGCCTGTTCTGGCGCCGTCCGTACCTGACCGCCGTACTGACCGTGATGATGCTGTCCCTGGCCGGTATCCCGCTGACCGCGGGCTTCATCGGCAAGTTCTACATCATCGCCACCGGTGTCGAATCGCACCAATGGTGGCTGGTCGGCTCCCTGGTACTGGGCAGCGCCATCGGCGTGTTCTACTACCTGCGTGTGATGGTCACCCTGTACCTGATCGAACCGAACCTGCGTCGCGTCGACGCCCAGCTGCACTGGGAACAACGTGCAGGCGGCGTGATGCTGCTGGCCATCGCGGTCCTGGCGTTCTTCCTCGGCCTGTACCCACAACCGCTGCTGAACCTGGTTCAACAGTCGGGCCTGGCGGGTTGATCACTTGAGCGACACTTGGTAGAAAACGGAAACGGCACCTTCGGGTGCCGTTTTTGCGTTTGGGAATTCAAAAGCAAAGATCGCAGCCTGCGGCAGCTCCTACAACAGGATGGCCTACACCCTGTAGGAGCTGCCGCAGGCTGCGATCTTTTGAACTTCTTACCCTACCCCTTTCAGGAAGATGCTTGCACGACGGTATGCAATAGCTGACATCCGATCATCGCTACCGAGCGCTATGGTGCGTGAAAAACCATTCGGAGCACTCCATGAAACGGGAAACCTATACGTTGCGGGACAGCAGTTTTGATTACTCACCCAATTTGACACATGACGATTTGACCTATCGTCAGCTTGCCTTTGTCGGCGCCCTAAATTCTGGCTATATTTGTCCAGAATTCAGGAGAAACGCCATGATCGTCGTTCCGCTGGCCGAAGCAAAAAACAACCTGTCCAAACTCGTCGATGACGCGGCTGCCGGACAGATCATCACGATTGCCAAACATGGTCGGGCCCTTGCGCGTCTGGTTCCGGTGGGAAAAACCCGCGGACAGCGTATCGGAGCGATGAAAGGCAAACTGGTGCTTCCCGAAGACTTTGACGCCTCACTGCCGGACGACATGCTCGATGCTTTTGAAGGCACTCAAGAATGAGGCTTCTGCTCGACACGCATATTCTGCTCTGGACGCTCAGCGATGACCCCAGGCTATCCGGCAAAGCCAGAAAGCTCATTGAGAGTGCTGCCGACATTTACATCAGCGCAGCGACATTCTGGGAGATGGCGATCAAGGTCGGGCTGGGAAAGCTGAACGTTGACCTGGAAGAAATCCGCCAGTACTGCCTCGACAGCGGGTTCATCGAGCTGCCTGTGACCTCAGAACACGCCATTGCCGTGAAGGACCTCGAACATCACCATCGGGACCCGTTTGACCGCCTCATTGTTGCAACGGCCATGACAGAACCCATGAAACTTCTCACCGCCGATCCATTGGTTGCCAGGTACACGGATCTGGCTGTTTTGGCCTGATCGGGCAACACCAGATGCACATGACGAAATTGTAATCCCCCCATCACCTTGGCTTTATCCGCAGCTTGCAACGATGTCACCCGGCGACCATGCCGGCGGGCCCTTGCCCGCCGAACAACAAAACCGTCGGTACAGGGCGGTCGTAGATTGAGAATCTGTAGGGGGGATCCGATGTCAGACAGGTGGAAGCGGTGTCAGCCGCCACGATTGCGGCAATCGCCTGCCACGGTGTATTCGATGGTGTTGAGCTGGCCCTTTGAATCTTCATAGGTCATGGCAGTAGGCACCACGGCACAAGCAACTTGCGGCCGCACAACGCTCACCACTTTCACCACATCCAGTTTCATCCCGTATTCGTAGTCTTTCACCACTGGCGCAGGTTTGCCCTGGTTGGCCGCGTACTGCTCCATGGCTTTGACGTTGGCACTGAACGCCCTCTCAAACGTCCTATCACCGCCGCCTTCTGCCAGCGCATTCAACGACATCGCCATCACACCGACGAACGCCATCAACTTAAAAACTCTCATATCCAATATCTTCAAATCCAGGCTCAAAAAAAAGCCCACCATCGGCATTCGATGACGGGCTAGTTCCACTGCGACACGCTTACAAGTCTTTGGTCTTGCCGTCCTTCTTTTCATTCAACACGACGGGGTCACGCGCCTGTTCTTTGGCGACAAACGTCTCCACCGAACGGTCATTGGCCGCCATCATTTTTTCAAAGGCTCTGTCGCCGCCACCTTCAGCCAAAACAACAGAAGACATCACCAACGCCGCTGCAAACGCACTCAGTTCTGCAAGTTTCATGTTTGATTCCTCGTTTAATTAACTAACGAGGTCAAGGTAACAATCCGAACCTTTCATGACGGTGGCGCGGAAATTACATATCCGTTATGTAGCCTGAAAGGTATCTGTGGCGAGGGAGCTTGCTCCCGCCGGGTCGCTTGCTCGCGAAAGCGGTCCATCAGGCACAAAGTAAAACGGCACCTTTCGGTGCCGTTAGCGTTTCACATCACAGACGATTACTTACGCGCCGCCTCCCAAGACTTCAGCAATTCGGCATAGCTCACGGTCTCGCCCTTAGGCTTCTCGTTCGCCAGTTTCGGCTTCGGTGCGCCCGGCTGGTCGAACCAGTATTGAGCGTCGCGCTCGGGGTTCATTTTCGGGGCGCAGGTGGCTTGTGCCTTCGAGCGTTCCAGACGGGTCATGATTGCGTCCTGATCCTTGGCCAGGCCGTCCAGCGCCTCTTGCGGGGTTTTCTCGCCGCTGGCGGCTTCGGCGATGTGGCTCCACCACAACTGCGCGAGGCGAGGATAATCAGGCACGTTGGTCCCGGTCGGGGTCCATTGCACACGGGCCGGGCTGCGATAGAACTCCACCAGGCCACCGAGCTTCGGCGCCAGGTCGGTCATCGCTTGCGAGTTGATGTCCGACTCGCGGATCGGCGTCAGGCCGACGATGGTTTTCTTCAGCGAGACGGTTTTCGAGGTCACGAACTGCGCGTAGAGCCAGGCCGCGAGTTTCTGTTTCTCAGGCGTGGATTTCATGAAGGTCCAGGAACCCACGTCCTGATACCCCAGCTTCATGCCCTCCTCCCAGTAAGGCCCGCGCGGTGACGGCGCCATGCGCCATTTCGGCGTGCCGTCGGCGTTCATCACCGCCAGGCCCGGTTTGGTCATGTCGGCGGTGAAGGCGGTGTACCAGAAAATCTGCTGGGCGATGTTGCCCTGGGATGGCACCGGACCCGATTCGGAGAAGGTCATGCCCGCCGCTTCCGGTGGTGCGTACTTCTTCAACCAGTCAACGTATTTGGTGGTGGCGAACACCGCCGCCGGCCCGTTGGTGTCGCCGCCGCGGGTCACGCTGGAACCGACCGGATGGCAGTCCTCGACACGAATGCCCCACTCGTCCACCGGCAAGCCGTTGGGGATGCCCTTGTCGCCGCCACCGGCCATGGAGAACCAGGCATCGGTGAAGCGCCAGCCCAGGGACGGGTCTTTCTTGCCGTAGTCCATGTGCCCGTAGACACGCTTGCCATCGATTTCCTTGACGTCTTCGCTGAAGAACTTGGCAATGTCTTCATAGGCTGACCAGTTCACCGGCACGCCCAGGTCATAGCCGTACTTTTCCTTGAACTTGGCCTTGAGGTCTGCGCGTTCGAACCAGTCGGCGCGGAACCAGTACAGGTTGGCGAACTGCTGGTCAGGCAATTGATAGATCTTGCCGTCCGGCGCGGTGGTGAACGAGATGCCGATGAAGTCCTTGATGTCCAGGGTCGGCGAGGTGAAGTTCTTGCCCTCGTTGGCCATCAGGTCGGTGATCGATTCGGTCTTGCCGTAGCGAAAGTGCGTGCCGATCAGGTCCGAGTCGTTGACCCAGCCGTCATAGATGCTCTTGTCCGACTGCATCACGGTCTGCAGTTTTTCCACCACGTCGCCTTCTTGCAGCAAGTCGTGGGTCACTTTGATGCCGGTGATTTCGGTGAAGGCCTTGGCCAGCACCTTGGACTCGTACTCGTGGGTGGCAATGGTTTCCGACACCACCTTGATGTTCATCCCGCGGAACGGTTCCGCCGCCTTGATGAACCACTTCAGTTCTTCCAGTTGTTGTTCGGCCGTGAGTGTGGACGGCTTGAATTCACTGCCGACCCATTTCTTCGCGGCATCTTCGTAGGCATCGGCCCAGGCCGAAGCGCTCAAACCGCTGAGTGCCAGCATGGCTGCCAATGAAATGCTATGTCGCAGCTTATTGTTTTTGTCGAACATAGAGACCTCCTGTTTAGATTTCGGAGCAACATTGCCGAGCGATTCGACTAGCCCCAACGCATCACAGCCAACAGCCACACCAGGGACATCGCGAAAGCGACCCAGATGCTCCAGTCGGTGACGCCGATTACCAGCAAGTGCAGGTAGGCGCTGCCGAGAAGACCGATAAACAAGCGATCGCCACGGGTGGTGGCAATCGGCAGAAAACCACGCCGAAGGATGCTCGGCGAACGTAATTCCCAGGTGGTCATGACCACCAGGAACAGGGCAATCACGCTGAAGAATGCCGCCGTGGGGACGGTCCAGCTCATCCATTCCATCATCAGTTCCTCATACCCGACCCAGGGCAAAGCCCTTGGCCACGTGGTTGCGAACAAACCAGATCACCAGCATGCCTGGCAGAATGGTCAACACCCCCGCCGCCGCCAGCACCCCCCAGTCGATACCGGACGCCGAGACGGTGCGGGTCATCACCGCCGCGATCGGCTTGGCGTTCACCGAGGTGAGGGTTCGCGCCAGCAGCAGTTCGACCCAGGAAAACATGAAGCAGAAGAACGCCGTCACGCCGATGCCGGAGCCGATCAGCGGGATGAAAATCTTCACGAAGAACTTGGGAAAGCTATAACCATCGATGTAGGCGGTTTCATCGATTTCCTTGGGTACGCCGGACATGAAGCCTTCGAGGATCCACACCGCCAACGGCACGTTGAACAGGCAGTGGGCCAGCGCCACGGCGATGTGGGTGTCGAACAAGCCGATCGACGAATACAGCTGGAAGAACGGCAACAGGAACACCGCCGGTGGTGCCATGCGGTTGGTCAGCAACCAGAAGAACAAGTGCTTGTCGCCAAGGAAGCGATAGCGCGAGAAGGCATAGGCCGCCGGCAACGCCACGGTCAGGGAAATGATCGTATTGAGGCTCACGTAGTACGCCGAGTTGATGTAACCGGTGTACCAGCTCGGATCGGTGAAGATCACCTTGTAGTTAGCCAGGGTGAAATCCTGTGGGAAAAGCGTCAGGCCGCCGAGGATTTCAGTGTTGCTCTTGAAGGACATGTTCAGCAGCCAGTAGATCGGCACCAGCAGGAACAGGATGTAGAGCAGCAAGGGGATAAGCTTTCTTTTGCTCATGGCGCAGGCCTCAACGGTTGGCGTCAGAGTGAGTCATGGCGGTGTAGAACAGCCAGGACACCAACAGGATGATCAGGAAGTACACCAGCGAGAATGCCGCTGCCGGCCCCAGGTCGAATTGCCCTACGGCCATCTGGGTCAAGGTCTGACTGAGGAAGGTCGTGGCATTGCCCGGACCGCCGCCCGTGAGTACGAACGGTTCGGTGTAGATCATGAAACTGTCCATGAAGCGCAGCATCACGGCGATCAGCAGCACACTCTTGAGCTTGGGCAACTGGATATGCCGGAACACCGCCCAGGCTGAGGCACGGTCGATCCGCGCCGCCTGGTAATACACATCCGGAATCGCTCGCAACCCGGAGAAGCACAACAGCGCCACCAGCGAGGTCCAGTGCCAGACGTCCATGATCAGCACCGTGACCCAGGCGTCCATGGTGTTCGCCGCATAGTTGTAGCTGATGCCCATGGCCTTGAGACTCGCCCCCAGCAGGCCGATATCGGCGCGGCCGAAGATCTGCCAGATGGTGCCGACCACGTTCCACGGGATCAGCAACGGGATCGCCAGCACGATCAACACCACCGAAGACCAGCGGCCCTTGGTCGGCATGGTCAGGGCGATGGCGATGCCCAGCGGAATTTCGATCAGCAGCACACATGCCGAATAGATGAACTGGCGCAGCAACGAGTCATGCAGCCTAGGGTCGAGTAGTACCTGCTTGTACCAGTCGGCGCCGACGAAATAGCGGCTGGACTGGTCGAAGATGTCCTGCACCGAATAGTTGACGACGGTCATCATCGGGATCACCGCACTGAACGCCACCAGCAGGAACACCGGCAGCACCAGCCACCAGGCCTTGTTGTTCTGCACCTTGTTCATGGCTGCACCTCAATGTTGGCTTGGGTTTCCAGGAGGAATTCGTCGACATAGACCATCAGCCATTGCGCCGGAAAACTGATGTAGGCCGTGCCTTGCGGCACCGGTTTGTCTTCGGCCAGACGCACCTTCAGGGGGGCGCCATCGAGGTTGAGGGTCATGATCTTGTAGGTGCCCAGATCTTCGACGTGTACGACCTGTGCCCGCAGCGCGTCATCAAAGGCTTCGTCCCACACATGGACGAACTCCGGACGAATGCCGACCTTGAGGGTTTTCCACTCGGATTCAGCAATACGCTGCTGCATGGCCTCGGACAGCGGTAGATGGGTCGAGGCGAACCCGACGCCACCCGGTTGCGGCTGCACGTCGATCAGGTTCATTCCCGGACTGCCAATGAAATAGCCGACAAAGGTGTGGCTCGGACGCTCGAACAACTCCCTTGGCGTACCGAACTGCACGATCTGCCCGCCGTACATCACCGCAATCTTGTCGGCGAAGGTCGAAGCCTCGAGTTGATCGTGGGTGACGTAGACCATGGTGATGTTGAATTGCTCGTGGATCTGTTTGAGCTTGCGCCGCAGCTTCCACTTCAAGTGTGGGTCGATCACCGTCAGCGGCTCGTCGAACAGGATCGCCGATACGTCATCGCGCACCAGCCCGCGGCCCATGGAGACTTTCTGTTTTTCGTCGGCGGTGAGGTTGCGCGCCTTTTTGCTCAGCAGGTTCTGCAGGTCGAGGACTTCGGCGATCTCCTGCACCTTGGTATGAATTCTTGCCTCGGCCATGCCCTGGTTGCGTAACGGGAAGGCCAGGTTGTCGAACACCGTCATGGTGTCGTAGACCACCGGAAACTGGAAAACCTGGGCGATGTTGCGCTTCTCCGGGGTCAGGTCATTGACCGCTTTGCCGTCGAACAGCACATGGCCCTGGGACGGGCTGAGCAGCCCGGAAATGATGTTGAGCAAGGTTGATTTGCCGCAACCCGATGGCCCGAGCAAGGCGTAGGCGCCGCCCTGCTCCCAGATGTGATCCATCTCGCGGATCGCGTAATCCTCAGGTCCCACCGGGGTCTTGGTGTAACTGTGGGCGAGGCTCTGCAAACGGATTTCGGCCATCAGGCAACCCTCATGACACGCCGGCCCGGCGCCTGGACCAGCCGCCCCTGCGTATCGAACACAAACAGTTTATGGGTCGGGATGTAGATGCGGATCGGCGCATCGACGTCGTATTCGTGAACACCCGGCAAGTGCAGCACCAACAGGAAGTGCTCGTTGCGTACGTGCAGGAAGGTTTCCGAGCCGCTGATCTCAGCCACCTCGACGGTCACCGCCAGTTCAAGATCATCATCATTGCTCGGCACCAGCGAGATATGGCTGGGCCGCACGCCGAAGCGAAACTCGCCCTCGCCCACCGGACGCAAATCGACGTTCAGCGGGAAGTGCACGAAGTTGGCGAAACTCACTTCGTTGCCGGCAATGCGCCCCGGCATCAGATTGATCGGCGGCTCGGAGAACAGCTCGGCCGCCAGCACCGTTTGCGGCTGGTGATAGACCGAGGAAGACCGGCCGCTCTGGATCACCCGGCCTTCATGAAGAATGGTCGTGGTACCGCCCAGGGCCAGGGCCTCGTTGGGTTCGGTGGTGGCGTAGATCGCGATGGTATGGCGCGCCTTGAACAGCTCGCGCATTTCCTGGCGCAGCTCTTCACGCAACTTGTAGTCGAGGTTGACCAGTGGCTCGTCGAACAGGATCAGCTCGGCATCCTTGACCAGCGCCCGGGCCATGGCCGTGCGCTGCTGCTGGCCGCCGGAGAGTTCGAGGGGATGGCGCTGGAGGAATTTCTCGATGCGCAGCATCTTCGCGGTTTCCAGCACCTTGCTCTGGATCAGCTCGCTGGATACACCGGCCTGGCGCAGCGGCGAGGCGATGTTCTCGAATACGGTCATGGTCGGATAATTGATGAACTGCTGATACACCATTGACACGTTGCGCAGGCGCACCGGGCGCTGGGTGACATCGACGCCGTTCATCAGGATGCGGCCGCTGTCGGGCTTGTCCAGACCGGCCATCAGGCGCATCAGGCTGGTTTTGCCGGACAAGGTGCGACCCAGCAAAACGTTGAAGGAACCGGGTTCAAAACTCAGGTTGGCATCGTCGATCCAGGTCTGGCCCTCGACGGTGCGGCTGACGTGCTCCAGGGTGAGTGACATGGCTCGGCCTTTTTTGTTTTTGGAGTCAAGCGACCGGAGCGATAAAGCGACATCCGTGCCAAAAATTTCAAGCCATTGATTCACCTTGAAATTATTGAAAACCACGGCAAAACAGCGTTCGTTGCTGAACACAAATGAACAATCGGAAATGAACAATTGAACAGTTCACCCATTGACAGTGAACAATAGTGAACAACAATCTAGACACCGTTCACGCCCCCCTGTAGGAGCTGCCGAAGGCTGCGATCTTTTGATCTTGTTTTTGAGGGCAAAATCAAAAGATCGCAGCCTGCGGCAGCTCCTACCGGGATCGGCGTTACCCCATAAAAACAATAAGAATGCTGATTCAGAGATCGACTGCCATGGCCGCACCCGCATCGCCGCTGTCCCACGACGCCATCATCCAGGACTCCTGGTCCCGATGCCGCGCGTTCGGCCTCAGTCATCAGAGCACGCCGGCATTCGACCAATTGCCGGCCGAGGGCATCGCGCAACTGCTGGAGAGTCAGCATTCGCTGGTGCAAACCACCCACCAGGAAGTGTTGCCCTACTACGAGAACATCCTGAGCAATTCCAATTGCCTGATCATGCTCGCCGACCATCACGGCCAGGTGCTCACGTCTTGGGGAACACAGCGCTTTATCGAACCCAAACTGGCCCGGGGTTTCAGCACCGGCGCCAGCTGGATGGAACGCTGCACCGGTACTAACGCCATTGGCACTGCCCTGGCCTGCGAGCAAGCGGTGCACATCGAGCACGACGAACATTTCCTCAAGGCCAACCGCTTCATGACCGGTTCCGCCGCGCCGATTTTCGATGCCGAGCGCAAGGTGATCGCGGTGCTGGACGTGTCCAGTGACAGCTACCTGCCGCCTTCCCACACCCTGGGCATGGTCAAGATGATGAGCCAGTCCGTGGAAAACCGGCTGATCCTCAACCTGTTCCATGGCCGGCATTTCCAGCTCACGTTCAATACCGGCCTGAACAACCTCGACAGCCAATGGGCCGGCTTGCTGATCTTCGATGAAACCGGCCAAGTGCTATCGGCCAATCGGCGGGCCGACAATCTGCTGGGCATCAGCCTGTCGCGGGTCAGTGTCGAGAGCCTGTTCAAGGTCTCGCTGCTGGAACTGCTCAATCAGCCCGAAGGCCTGCCCTTCGCCCTGCAAACCTCTGGGCACAACCGCTTCCAGTGCCTGCTGAAAAGACCGAAGCAGGTTCCGATTCAGCCGCGGCTTTTTTCAGAAAACAAGAGTGCTGAAAACAAGAGCGCCGAACCTGCCGTGACGGGCCCGACACCGGCGCCCATCAGCCTCAACACCCTGCATTTCGGCGACAGCCGCGTGGAAAAAGCCGTGCGTCAGGCCGAGCGCTTGCTGGAAAAAGACATTCCATTGCTGATCCACGGCGAAACCGGCGTCGGCAAGGAAGTGTTCGTCAAAGCCCTGCACCAGGCCAGCTCGCGCAGCAAACAAGCGTTCATCGCCGTCAACTGTGCGGCGATTCCCGCCGAACTCGTGGAATCCGAGTTATTCGGTTATGAGAAAGGCGCGTTCACCGGCGCCAACCAGAAAGGCAGCATCGGGCTGATCCGCAAGGCTGACAAAGGCACGCTGTTCCTTGATGAAATCGGTGATATGCCGCTGCCAACACAGGCGCGACTGTTGCGGGTGTTGCAGGAGCGTTGCGTGCAGCCGGTGGGCAGCAGCGAGTTGTTCCCGGTGGACTTGCGCATCATTTCAGCGACCAATCGCTCGTTGCGCGAACAGGTACAACTGGGGCGTTTTCGCGAGGATTTGTACTACCGCATCGGCGGTTTGACCCTGGAGTTGCCACCGCTGCGCGAGCGCAGCGACAAGCAGGCGCTGTTCAAACGTCTATGGGAGCAGCACCGAGAGCCGAGCCAGTGGGCCGGTTTGAGCCGTGAGGTGCTGGAGTTGTTCGACCGCCATCCCTGGCCGGGCAACCTGCGCCAGGTCAGCAGCGTGATGCAGGTAGCGCTGGCCATGGCCGAGGAACAACCGGTGCGGCCGGAGCATTTGCCGGATGACTTTTTTGTCGATCTGGAGATGGGGCCGGTGGAGTCGCAAGAGCCACTGGCGGTTGATCTTGATGATGCCGAGGAGTTGAATCGGCAGTTACAGGCGGTTGGGGGGAATATTTCCCATCTGGCGCGGCGGTTGGGGGTTAGCCGCAATACCCTTTACAAGCGATTGCGCCAGTCGGAGTGACGGGTGGACCTCACCCTTTGTGTTTGGCTTGAGACCATCGTCGGATCGCCGCCCGGAGCAAGTCAGATCGCCGCACCGCCGCTCCCAGTGGTATCTAGAGGACTTTCACCTCCAAGTCACCAGCGAGGCCACCACAGCCAAGTTGGTTGCGCTTACGCGCAATGCGCCATGCCTGGCGCACAAAAAAATAGGGGCCGAAGCCCCTGTCACGAATGACGCAAGTTCTACACACTATATTTTTGCGGAGCGCATTGAATTTTCTGAATTAGTTTATAACCGAAACTAATACCTTGCCGCTCAATCAACCTCTCGGTAATAACGGCAATTAAATAAGTAAAGAGAACCACCAAAACATAAGACACCAAGAACTTAAGCAAGGGATTGATATCACTAAAAAAATGGCCAAAAAACAAAGGCACAACATTCCAAGCAAAGACAAAGTGAAATATATACATAGAGAATGACAGGCGACCGATTTTTCCTATAGCGGCCTTATGACTACCTATCCTCGACACCAACTCCATCAGAGAGGTGAAAAGAACCGCGGAGAGCCCTGGCGTAAAAGCGGCTGCCGATTCAGATACCCAAAACCAACACCCAACCAGCAGAATCCCGACCACAGCAGAAACAATAGCCAGATGCAAATTAGATATGTCATCCCTGTTATCTTTAAAATAAAAATATGCCCCCATCCCAACAAGAAAAACCGGAAGCTGATTAATTATATTAAAGTAAAGAAAGCCGTTGTTTACGAACTGCACCTTAAAAACCCTGCTTAAAACCTCCCTTTCCAGAATTAGATTAACCACCAAAACGGAGATAAGAAGCAGCGCTAAAAATTTTATATCTCTATGCTTAACGACTTTCTTTACAACAGGAAAAAGCATTGGGAATATTAAATAAAACGCCATTTCCGTTCCGATCGACCAACCGCCTGGCACAATCGTATTATTCGCACCAGGCACAAACCCATGAACAAAAAAAACATTAGCCATTATATTTTTTAAGTTATAACTACCCACACCAAAAAGCGCAGTAGCTGAATACTGACTATCCAAATATCTAACAACAAAATAAATCACTATACCCATATAATACAAAGGCGCAATTCTGAAAAAACGGCGAATATAGAATGCAGACACGCTATTCCTCTCGCCACTTCTACGCTCGAATGACATACAAAGTGTATAAGCAGATACCACAAAAAACAGCTGAACCCCGAACTGGCCCAGCCCTATGAATTTTCTAGCCAGCTCTCCTATACCGGGTACAAGCTGTGATGTATGCACAAACATCACCAGTAAAATTGCTACACCTCGCGCCGCATCAATGCTGTTTTCTTTCTGATGCACAGTCTCGCCCCCTTCCACAGAAAAATCTGTGCAAAATGTTAGCACGGGCGAAGCGGAGGCTGGCTCCTTTGTCTGTTTCCCAAGCCGTAAAAGAAGCGAGAAACATAGAACACACAAGCAATCAAGCAGACTACTGCAAACACTTCAAATTTATCACCACCGAAAGCGAACTCCGAAATATTTAGAGCGTGATTGTTTGTAGCTTGGCAGGAAGTGATGCAGCTCTTGTGGCATCAGCTATGAATGCTGCCGCATCACTCGGACTCGGCGCCGGTCCAGGAACATGAGTGTGCGCAGCCAACTGGCTGTTCATTTGCCGCACCAGGTCAATAGGGCGGCTAGGTGGGCTCTGGTACCTCCCCCGGCAAACTAGCTATCCTTCACGCAAGCAATCTGTGTGGGGCTCAATGTGGGGCTAATACCGCACACATTTTTTTAATTCATGTAAAACAATAAGTTATGTAATAAAAAAACCCGCACAAGGCGGGTTTTGTTTTATAGCCAACAAGGCAATCAGTCAGCCAGACGCCAGGTCGTGCCGCCCTTGCCGTCTTCCAGCACCACGCCCATGGCGGTGAGCTGGTCGCGGATACGGTCGGACTCGGCCCAGTCCTTACCGGCACGTGCTGCCAGACGCGCAGCGATCAGCGCCTCGACTTCGGCGGCATCCACACGCCCTTCGGCGCCGGCCTGCAGGAAGTCATCGGCTTCGAGCTGCAACACACCCAACACGCTGGCCAGTTCTTTCAAACGGGCCGCCAGGCCGGCCGCTGCGTTGAGATCGCTCTCGCGCAGGCGGTTGATCTCGCGGACCATCTCGAACAGCACCGCGCAGGCTTCCGGCGTACCGAAGTCGTCGTTCATCACCTGGGTGAAGCGTTCGACGAAGGCTTCGCCGCCCGCTGGCGCCACGTTCGGCAGGCCTTTCAACGCGTGGTAGAAACGCTCCAGGGCGCCCTTGGCGTCCTTGAGGTTGTCTTCCGAGTAGTTGATGGCGCTGCGGTAGTGGCTCGACACCAGCAGGTAACGCACGACTTCCGGGTGATACTTATCGAGCACGTCGCGAATGGTGAAGAAGTTGTTCAAGGACTTGGACATCTTCTCGCCATTGATGCGGATCATGCCGCAATGCATCCACGCGTTGGCGTAGGTCTTGCCGGTGGCCGCTTCGCTCTGGGCGATTTCGTTTTCGTGGTGCGGGAACTCCAGGTCGCTGCCGCCGCCATGAATGTCGAAAGTCTCGCCCAGGCAGCAGGTCGACATCACCGAGCACTCGATGTGCCAGCCCGGACGCCCGGCGCCCCACGGCGATTCCCAGCTCGGCTCGCCCGGCTTGGCAGCTTTCCACAGCACGAAGTCCAACGGGTCCTGCTTGGACTCGTCGACCTCGATGCGCGCGCCGATGCGCAGGTCTTCGATCTTTTTGCGCGACAGCTTGCCGTAGCCCATGAACTTGCCGACGCGGTAGTACACGTCGCCATTGCCCGGGGCGTAGGCGTAGCCCTTGTCGATCAAGGTCTGGATCATCGCGTGCATGCCCGGGATGTGATCGGTGGCACGCGGCTCCATGTCCGGCTTCTTGATGTTCAGGCGCGCTTCATCTTCGTGCATCGCCGCGATCATGCGCTCGGTCAACGCTTCGAACGACTCGCCGTTCTCGTTGGCCCGGTTGATGATCTTGTCGTCGATGTCGGTGATGTTGCGCACATAAGTCAGGTCGTAACCGCTGAAGCGCAACCAGCGGGTCACCAGGTCGAACGCGACCATGCTGCGGCCGTGGCCCAGGTGGCAGTAGTCGTACACGGTCATGCCGCACACGTACATGCGCACCTTGTTGCCATCCAGCGGCTTGAAGACTTCTTTGCTCTTGGTGAGCGTGTTGTAGATCGTAAGCACGTTTATTGCCTATTTATAAAAGCCGGTCAGGCCTGTCGCTAAATCACTGGCCCCACGAATCACGCAGGGTCACGGTACGGTTGAATACCGGCTGACCTGGTTTCGAGTCCTTGAGATCGGCGACGAAGTAACCTTCGCGCTCGAACTGGAAACGGTCTTCCGGCTGTGCGTTGCCCAGCGAGGGTTCAGCACGACAACCAGTGAGTACCTGCAGCGAATCAGGGTTGATGTTGTCCAGGAAACTGGCGCTGTCTTCGGCCTTCTCCGGGTTCGGAGAACGGAACAGACGATCGTACAGACGCACTTCGCACTCGACGCTGGCGGCGGCTGGCACCCAGTGGATCACGCCTTTGACCTTGCGACCTTCCGGGTTCTTGCCCAGGGTGTCCGGATCGTACGAGCAGCGCAGTTCGACGATGTTGCCATCGGCGTCCTTGATCGCTTCGTCGGCACGGATCACGTAGCTGCCACGCAGACGCACTTCACCGGCCGGTTCCAGGCGCTTGTAGCCCTTCGGCGGCTCTTCCATGAAGTCGTCACGGTCGATGTAGATTTCACGGGCGAATGGCAGTGCGCGCACACCCATGTCTTCTTTCGGGTGGCACGGCAGTTCGAGGTTCTCGACCTGGCCTTCCGGGTAGTTGGTGATCACGACTTTCAGCGGACGCAATACGCACATGGCACGCGGGGCGCTGTGGTCGAGGTCGTCGCGGATGCTGAATTCGAGCATGCCGAAGTCGACCACGCCGTCGGAACGGTTGGTGCCGATCATTTCGCAGAAGTTGCGGATCGACTTCGGCGTGTAGCCACGGCGGCGGAAGCCCGACAGCGTGGACATGCGCGGATCGTCCCAGCCGTTGACGTACTTTTCATCGACCAGTTGCTTGAGCTTGCGCTTGCTGGTGATGGTGTAGTTCAGGTTCAGGCGGCTGAACTCGTACTGGCGCGGGTTGGCCGGCACCGGCAAGTTGTCGAGGAACCACTCGTACAGCGGACGGTGGCTTTCGAACTCCAGGGTGCAGATCGAGTGAGTGATGCCTTCGATGGCGTCCGACTGACCGTGGGTGAAGTCGTAGTTCGGATAGATGCACCACTTGTCGCCGGTCTGGTGGTGGTGAGCGTGACGGATGCGGTACATGATCGGGTCGCGCAGGTTCATGTTCGGCGAGGCCATGTCGATCTTGGCTCGCAGCACGCGTGCGCCGTCCTTGAACTCGCCGGCCTTCATGCGGGCGAACAGGTCCAGGTTCTCTTCAACTGAACGGTCACGGAACGGGCTGTTCTTGCCCGGCTCGGTCAGGCTGCCACGGTATTCCTTGGCCTGCTCCGGGGTCAGGTCATCGACGTAGGCCTTGCCGGACTTGATCAGCTCAACGGCCCAGTCATGCAACTGGTCGAAATACTGCGAGGCGTAGCGCACTTCACCGGACCACTCGAAGCCCAGCCATTTGACGTCGCTTTCGATCGCGTCGATGTATTCCTGGTCTTCCTTGGCCGGGTTGGTGTCGTCGAAACGCAGGTGCGTGACGCCGCCGAACTCCTGGGCCAGGCCGAAGTTGACGCAGATCGACTTGGCGTGGCCGATGTGCAGGTAGCCGTTGGGTTCAGGCGGGAAACGGGTGACGATTTGCGTGTGCTTGCCCGAGTCCAGGTCTGCCTGGATGATCGGCCGCAGGAAGTTGACCGGCACGGCAGGGCCGGTCTTGGCATTCGAGGTAGGGTCGACAGTGGGCTTGCTCATAGGATCCTTGAACGTACAAGTGCGTGGCCGTAATGAAGGCCGGACAAAACAAAGCCGCTATCATAGCCGATGCCGTCAAGTACCTGACAGAGCGCACTCTGTAAACCGTCGCATTTAATAGGCCGTAAATGAAAAAACAGCCTCGAAATTCGTGCCTGTCACGCTAAACTGCGCACCTTGGCCGAGACAGGCTGAACCGGTTGCGGGATGGAATGTCCCAAAACCACGAATTCCTTAGATATGCTTCATCTCAAAAGAGTACCGATCATGACCCAAGTCAAACTGACTACCAACCATGGCGACATCGTCCTCGAACTGAACGCCGACAAAGCCCCGATCACCGTGGCCAACTTCGTCGAGTACGTTAAAGCCGGTCACTACGAAAACACCGTTTTCCACCGTGTCATCGGTAACTTCATGATCCAGGGCGGCGGTTTCGAGCCAGGCATGAAAGAAAAGAAAGACAAGCGTCCAAGCATCCAGAACGAAGCTGACAACGGTCTTTCCAACGACAAATACACCATCGCCATGGCCCGCACCATGGAGCCGCATTCGGCTTCCGCACAGTTCTTCATCAACGTGGCGGACAACAGCTTCCTGAACCACAGCGGCAAGAACGTGCAGGGCTGGGGCTACGCGGTATTCGGTAAAGTGACCGCAGGCACCGACGTTGTCGACAAAATCAAAGGCGTGGCCACCACTTCCAAGTCCGGCCACCAGGACGTACCAGCAGACGACGTGATCATCGAGAAAGCCGAGATCATTGAGTGATATTGCTGATTTCAGATTTGCATCTGGAAGAGGAGCGCCCGGACATTACCCGGGCGTTTCTGGATTTGCTCGCCGGACGCGCCCGCTCGGCGAGTGCGTTGTACATCCTGGGCGACTTCTTCGAGGTGTGGATTGGCGACGACGCCATGACACCCTTCCAGCGCTCCATCTGCCAGGCCCTGCGCGACCTCAGCGACAGCGGCACGGCCATTTTCCTGATGCACGGCAATCGCGACTTCATGCTCGGCAAGGCCTTCTGCAAAGCAGCCGGCTGCACCTTGTTGAAAGATCCGAGTGTCGTGCAGTTCAACGGCGAGCCGGTGCTGCTGATGCACGGCGACAGCCTCTGCACCCGCGACGAAGCCTATATGAAGCTGCGCCGCTATCTGCGCAACCCGATCACCCTGTTCATCCTGCGGCATCTGCCGCTGCGCACCCGGCACAAGCTGGCGCGCAAGCTGCGCAGTGAAAGCCGTGCGCAAACGCGGATGAAGGCCAACGACATCGTCGATGTCACGCCTGAAGAGATTCCGCGGATCATGCAGGCATTCGGCGTGAAGACCTTGATCCACGGGCACACCCACCGCCCGGCGATTCACAAATTGCAGCTTGGCGAGCAAGCGGCCCGGCGCATTGTGTTGGCTCCTACAGAGTGTACACATGCCTCTGTAGGAGCTGCCGAAGGCTGCGATCCTGGCTAATCAGTGCCCTGCCGAAGCAGGCCCGGCCTTGGCGGTAAACGGTGGCTTCGCCAGCCACACGATCAATATCAACCCGAAGAACATCCAGCCCAGCAAGGTGAAGTAATCCACCGTGGACATGATGTACGCCTGGCTGATCACCATCTGATCCAGTTGCGTATAGGCCTTGGCCCCTGCTCCACCCAGGTTGGTCAGCGCTTCTCGGGTCGCAGGATCGAACGGGGTGATGCTTTCGGTCAGGTAGGCATGGTGTTGATCGGCCCGACGAATCCAGATCCAGGTGGTCAATGACGCCGCAAAACTGCCGCCCAGGGTCCGCAAGAACGTCGCCAGCCCCGAGCCATCGGCAATCTGGCTCGGCGGCAGGTCAGACAGCAGAATGGTCAGGGTCGGCATGAAGAACAGCGCCACGCCGATCCCCATGAACAGCTGCACCATGGCGATGTGCTGGAAGTCCACTTCATTGGTGAACCCGGCGCGCATGAAGCAACTCAGGCCGATGGCCAGGAACGCCCCGCCCGCCAGCACGCGCATGTCGAATCGCGGTGCGTACTTGCCGACAAACGGCGACAGCAGTACCGGCAGGATCCCCAGCGGTGCCACGGCAAAACCGGCCCAGGTCGCGGTGTAGCCCAATCGCGTCTGCAACCATTGCGGCAGGATCAGATTGATCCCGAAGAACCCGGCGTACCCCAGAATCAGCACAATGGTGCCGTAACGGAAGTTGCGATGGGCGAACAGGCGCAGGTTGACCACAGGGTGCTCGTCGGTCATTTCCCAGATCACGAAGAACGCCAGGGCCACCACCGAGATCACCGAACCGATCACGATGAAACTGGACTCGAACCAGTCGGCATCGTTGCCCTTGTCGAGCACGATCTGCAACGCGCCGACGCCGATGATCAGCGCGATCAAGCCCACGTAATCCATCGGTTGGCGGCTGGTGACCACCGGGCGCTTTTTCATCTGTTGGGTCACCACCCATGCCGCGAACAGGCCGATCGGCACGTTGATGAAGAAAATCCACGGCCAGCTGTAGCTGTCGGTGATCCAGCCGCCGAGGATCGGCCCGGCAATCGGCGCGACCACCGTGACCATTGCCAGCAACGCCAGTGCCATCCCCCGCTTCGCTGGGGGGTAAACCGCAATCAGCAGAGTCTGGGTCATCGGGTACAGCGGCCCGGCCACTACCCCCTGCAAGACCCGAAAGCCCACCAACTCCGGCATCGATGTGGAAATCCCGCACAAAAACGAGGCCAGAACGAACAGCAGTGTCGCCCAGACAAACAGCTTCACCTCGCCAAAACGACGACTGAGCCAACCGGTCAGCGGCAAGGCGATGGCGTTGCTCACCGCAAACGAAGTGATCACCCAGGTGCCCTGCTCCGAACTCACACCCAGGTTGCCGGAAATCGTCGGCAACGCCACGTTGGCGATGGTGGTGTCGAGCACTTGCATGAAGGTCGCCAGCGACAGGCCGATGGTGCTGAGCAGCAGGCTGGGCGGCGTGAAAGACGCGTTATTGCTCATCGCGAATCCTTTGGAGCTGAATTTTTTGGAGCGGGGCTCGCGCTGCGCCGGTTACCGGCGCAGCTGACGGATTGGCGAATCAGCGTTGCGCGGTCTTGCTGACTGCAGCGCTGTTGTCGTGGATCAACTGGGTGATCATCGCGTCGGCCTCGGCCAACTGACGGTCGTAGACATTGGTGCTGAACGAAGCCTTTTGCGGCGGCTGTTGCGCCAGAACCGGGCCGCTCTGGTCGCGCAGGTTCACATCGACCATGGTCGACAGACCGACCCGCAACGGGTGCCTGGCCAGTTCTTCGGCGTTGACGTGGATCCGCACCGGTACGCGCTGCACGATCTTGATCCAGTTACCGGTGGCGTTCTGCGCCGGCAGCAGGGCAAAGGCGCTGCCGGTCCCGGCACCGAGGCTGTCGATGGTGCCGCTGTATTTGACGCTGCTGCCGTAGAGGTCAGTCTCGATCTCCACCGGTTGGCCAATGCGCATGTCACGCAGCTGGGTTTCCTTGAAGTTGGCGTCGATCCACAGCTGATCCAGCGGAATCACCGCCATCAGCGCGGTACCCGGTTGCACGCGCTGGCCAAGCTGTACGGTACGTTTGGCCACGTAACCGGTCACCGGTGCGATCAAGGTGCTTCGGGCGCTGTTCAGGTAGGCCTGGCGCAGTTGCGCGGCGGCGGCCATCACGTCCGGATGCGATGAAACCACGGTGTCATCGACCAGCGCACTGGTGGTCTTGAGCTTTTGCTCGGCATTTGCCAGGGCGTTTTGCGCCGAGGTCAGGTCGTCGCGGGCGTGGGACAACTCCTCCTGGGAAATCGCCCCACCAGCGGCGAGGTTCTTGCGCCGACTGAAGTTGTCCTGAGCCTTTTGCACTTCGGCTTTCTGGGCGTTGACCTGGGCTTTCATGCCATCCACATCGCTGTACAAACCGCGCACCTGACGCACCGTGCGGGCCAGATTGGCCTGGGCGTTTTGCAGGCCGATTTCGGCATCGTTCGGATCGAAGTTCACCAGCACCTGGCCTTCATGGACCAGGTCGCCGTCGTCGGCGCCGATACTGACCACGGTGCCGGTGACCAGCGGGGTGATTTCCACCACGTTGCCGTTCACATAGGCGTCGTCGGTGCTTTCGCTCCAGCGCCCGTAGAACTCGTGATAGGCCCAGACGCCCGCGCCGCTGAGCACGACGACGGCCGCCAGGATCAACAGCATGAATTTGCGCTTGCCCGAGTTGGGATTGCCTTGAGTGTTTTCAGGGGGTTGAGTTGTATCGGCAGTGGCCATGACAAGTACCTTGAATTAGTGGGTCAGCGTGGCTGGCGTGGCGGTGGCCGAGGCAATGGCCTCAGGCTGGAAACCGCCGCCCAGCGCCTGCATCAGTTGGATCGACAGATCAATCTGCTCGGCATTCAGGTTGGCCAGCTGGCGCTGGGCCTGGAGCAATTGCTGCTCGATGCTGAGCACGTCCAGGTAGTTGCCGATGCCGGAACCGTAACGCTGGACCACGGTGTTGTAGGAATCCTGGGCGATGTCGGTGGCGTGCTGCTGGGCAGCGATCTGCCGGCCGATATCACGCAGCTGGTTGATGCTGTCACTGACATCCCCCAGCGCCTTCACCAGGCTTTTGTTGTACTGCGCCACGGCGAGGTCGTAATCGGCGTCGCGCGAATCGAGGTCGGCGCGCAGGCGGCCGCCATCGAAGATCGGCACCGAGATCGTCGGTGCGATGTTGAAGAAGCGGCTGGCCGAACCAAACATCGCATCGCCCAACAAGGATTCGGCACCGGCAGCGGCGCTGAGGTTCAAGTTGGGATAGAACCGGGTCTTGCCCGCGTCGATGCTTTTGCTCGCCGCCTCGACCCGCCAGCGCGCGGCCACCAGGTCCGGGCGACGCCCGAGCAGTTCGGCCGGCAGCACCGAAGGTAGCGCTACCGCACCCGGCTGAAGAATGTTCGGGCGGGCGATTTCATTGCCGCGGTCCGGGCCTTTGCCGAGCAGCACCGCGAGAGCGATTTTCGCGCTGTTCAAGCGCTTTTCGGCATCGATCAGGTTGGCCTGGGAAGTGGCTTCCAGGCTTTCGGTCTGCTGGAACTGGTACTGGCTGTCGATCCCGGCAGTGAGGCGCCGCTGGCTCAGGTCGAGCATTTGCCGGGTGCGCTTGAGGTCTTCGTTGGACAGGTCGTAGACGATGTGTGCCTGGCCGAGATCGCTATAGGCCCGGGCGACATCGGCGGCCAGGGTCAGTTGCGCAGCCTGCTGGTCGACTTCGGCGGCGCGGGCCTGGCCGAGGGCCGCTTCCCAGGCATCGCGCTGACCGCCCCACAGGTCGAAGTTGTAGTTGAAACTGGTGCTGATATTGCGAACGGTGGCGTACGCGTCACCCTGCCCGCGCGGGTCCTGGTCCCGGGCCAGGCGCGAGCGGCTGACACCGGCGCTGGCATCCAGGGTCGGCATCCGCTCGGCGTCGGCGGCGGAAGCGGCAGCGCTGGCCTGATGGGCACGGGCGTCAGCGATCTGCATGTCCGGGCTGTCGCGCAGGGCCTCGCGGATCAGGCCGTCGAGTTGCGGGTCGCCGAGGCTTTTCCACCAGTCGCTTTTCGGCCAGGCGGCGGGGGACAAAGTCACACCACTGAGGGATTGCCCGGCCTTGAGGGTCTTCGCGTCGAGGCTGACACCTTCGGTTTTCAGGCCGCTGTAATTGGCGCAACCGGCGACGCTCATGGCCAACAGCACAAGGCTCAGGCCGGTGCGCAAGGGGTTACTGCTCATTTGTCACCTACCCGCAGCAGGGTGATCGCGTCACCGGCTGCCAGCAAAATTTTCTTCAGGATCAACTCCAGGGTTTTCAACTCTTGCGGAGTGATGGCACCGGCCAGTTCATTCATGGCTTCGGCGCCGATGTGCGGCAACAGCCCGGCGAGCTTCTGCCCTTCTTCCGTGAGCACAAGCTGCACCTGACGGCGATCCGCCTCGGAGCGTTGGCGGGCAAGGAAACCCTTCTGTTCAAGACGATCGAGCATGCGCGTCATCGAGCCGCTGTCGAGGGACAGGTGACGGCACAACTCGCCCGGCGAATCGACGCCGTACTGGGCCATGATGATCAACACCTTGAACTGCGCGGCGGTGATGCCGTGGGGTTCCATGTGGGTGTCGATGATCCGGTCCTTGAGCAGCGCGGCACGTCCGAGCAGCAGGCCGAGATGGCAATTCTGGAAATCTTCTGGAGAGAAATGTTTCATCTGACCACCAATTAGCTGCCTAGGCAGTGAATGTATGTCGAGATGTTACTGCCTAGGCAGCGAATGTCAACGCAATAGTTAGCATGCTTGGTAAATAGCTGATCAATGGCGTCGGATAATGCAAAAAAGATTTAAGCGGGCCTAGAAATCCCGCTTGTAGAAGATGTCCAGCGAACTCGCCACGCCGCCGGCGGCTTCGAGGTAGACCTTTTTGCTCAGCTTGTAGCGCAAGGCAATGGTGTTGGCCGGTTCGAACACGCCAACGCCATAGCGCAGGCTGAGCTTCTCGGAAATATTGCCGCTGGCCACCACACTGGTGGCATCGCCACTGCCCTGGGTGTCGAGCTGGAAGTCCTGAATGCCCAGGTTCTTGGCGATGCCGCTGGTCACCCCGGAGCTGCCCATCAAGCCCAGACCGAGGGCCGCCTGGGCGAGCATGTTGTTGTCTTCGCCATTGCTGCTCAGCGGACGCCCGAGCACCAGATAGGACAGGGCCTGCTCCTGGCTCATGGCCGGCTCGGAGAAGATCTGCGTGGTCGGCTGTTCGGCGCTGCCACTCAAACGAATGCCGGCGATGATGTCGTCGGTCTTGCGAATGGCCTCGATGTCCAGGTACGGCTGATCGATGGGGCCGGCAAACAGCAAGCGTGCCCGGCGCACCGAAAGCCGCTGGCCGTAGGCGCGGTATCGCCCGTCGTTGAGCCATAGCTCGCCACGGGTGTCCATGTTGTCGCCGATGTGCACATGCCCCTGCACATTCGCGGTCAGACCAAATCCTGCAAAGCTCAGCTTGTCCTCGCCGACCACCACTTCGATATCCATCTTCATCGCCAGCGGCGGCTTGCCCTCCTCGGTTTGCTGACCGACGATCACCGTGTCATCGGAGACCTTGACTGTCGATGGCGGCAACTCGCGAATGGTGATTTCGCCCTTGGGCACCAGCACTTTGCCGGCGATGGCCAACTCGTCATCCTTCATCGAGATTTTCAGGTCCGGAGCGACTTCAAGCTTGGCGTAAGGCTCGACGGTGACCGGCAACTGCGACCCCTTGAGCGCCAGATCCACCACCAACGCCTGACCCCAGGCGATGTTGCCGTTCAGGCTGCCCTGCCCGGCCTTGCCGCTGTTCCAGCCGCCGTTCAGTTGCACGCTTTCACCGGCGATGAGCGCTTGAACGTGCAGATTTTGCAACTCCATCGGCAATTCAGGCCCGGCAACCACACCATCGCTGAGTTGCAGACTGCCATTGACCTGCGGCGCCAACAGCCCGCCGGAAATCGTGCCACTGCCATTCAGGCGCCCGGCCAGCTTTTCGACCATTGGCACAAACGGCCGCGCCACCGACAGGTCGAGCCCGCTCAAGCGGAACGAGCCGCTCAACGGTTTGTTCTTCGGCAACGGATTGAGCTGAGCCTGCACCATCAGTTCGCCGAGTTTGCCACCGACGAAATTGAGCTCGGTGTCGATGCGTTTGGGCGTGAGTTTGCTGGTGAGTTTCAGGGTCTGGTACGGGAAGTCCAGCCACTGGTCCTTTTCCTTGATGCGCAAGGTGCCACCGCCGGCATCGACGCTGATCTGGCCATTCGGGCCACTGGCCGGCAGGTCCAGTTGCAGGTCGGCGTTGAGTCGACCCTGCCAGGCGAAATCCTTCGGCAACCATTGCGCGAGGCTGTCGATCGGGAATTGCTTGAGGTGATAACGCAGCTTCGGCTCGGGCATCAGGCGCGAGTCTTCACCGCACAGGCTGGCCTGGCCGGATGCCCAGCAGTGGGTGCCAAAGTTGATTTTGCCGTCCGCCAGCCGTTCGAGTTTCGCCGGCCCTTGCAGCTTCCAGTCCTGGCCACCGGCCTGGATATCACCGCTGGCCAGACGTCCGCGCCAATTGCCTTTGTCCAGCGCACCGTCCAGGCCCAGGGCCAGTTTCAACTTCGGCCCTTGCAGATCGAGGCTCAGCTTCTGGTTTTTGATGTCGCCCTGGCCGCTGGCAGTCAGCGTTCCCAGTGAAGTGTCGCCCGCCCGGATGCCGCTGCCCTTGAGGTCGATCTTCGCCCGTTGCGCGCTGTCCAGCGTGGCGTCCAGGTTCAGGCTTTGCAGGCGATTGTCCTGGAACACCAATTGCGAGCCTTGCAGGTCAAGCTTGCCTTGGGGCGCCTTGAGTGTGCCGGCGACATCCACGCGGCCATTGAGTTGGCCGCGCAGTTGCGGCCAGAGCTGGGCCAGGCGCGGCAGCTTGAGATCGATCTGGCCGGCGAGTTTCTGTTGCAGGCTGCCCTTGCCAGTGATGCTGTTGTCGCCGAGGCGAACTTGCAGGGCGTTGAGGTTCCATTGCTCGCCGCGACCATCGGCCTTGGCCTGGATCACCGCTGGTTGACCGCGCAGTTTGCCTTTGAGGTCCAGGTCGGCATTCAGGCTGAGCACTTCGTTCTTCATCTCGCCCTGGCTGCGCAATGGCCCGGCCAGTGTGCCCGGCAGCTCCGCGACCCAGTACGCCGGGTTGATCGCCGACAAGTCCAGCGCGGTGTCCCAGGCAATGCCGTCGGCGAATTGCAGGTTCAGGTGCCCTTCGGCCTTGCCCTGCCCGGCCTGGAGTTGAATCTGTTGCAGGTAGATTTTCGTCAGATCGCCCGCGAAAGGGCTGGCCAGGGTGAAAGCGCCGGCCGGACCATCCGCCGCGGCGTCGAAATGACCGAGGTACTTGCCGTCGGTGTAGGACACCTCACCGTTGAAGCGGCGCAACGCCACCTCCGGCTCGTCGATCAACGGATAGAGACGGTGCCACGGGAAGTCCAGCCAGTCGATCTTCGCCTCGGCGCTCAGGCCTTTGCTCCAATCCAGCTGTCCGGTGAGCTTGAGGCTTTGCTTGTCGTTGACGATCAGGTCCAGCGCGGCGATCTGTGCGCCATTGGCGTCGACCTTGCCTTGCAGTGCCAAGGCGACCGGGCCTTGTTCGGCGGGCAACGTGGCTTTGCCTTGAAGTGCATAGCCGTTCTTCAAGTCGCCAGCACCCGTGAGCTCAAGCTGATTGAGTTGCAGGGTGTCCGGCAGATCGGCACTGGGCTTGAAGCCATCGGCGGTGATCCGCACCTGGGCCGGCAGGTTTTCCACCAGCGGTTGCAGTTCGCCAGTCAGTTGCCCGTTGAGGTAACCGCTGCTGTCGGCTTTCAGGTTCAGGGTCTTCAGCAGGTCGCCGTCGATCTTCAATGCCAGCGCCAGGGGTTCAGGCGTCGACAACAGGGTCAAATTGCCGGAGGCGCCGAGGGGCCAGTTGCCGGAGGGTTGTAGCAGACCGGACAGGTTCAGGCTCAGGTCATCGCGCTGTAACGACACCGAATCGATCTTCAAACCAGCCGCCGTCCAGTGCGCCGCCAGTTGCAAGCCCTTGAGCTCTTCGTTGCCATTGAACAGCAGGCGGCCCACCTTGACCTCGCCCAATTCGATGGCCAACGGTAACTTGAGCTCCGGGAGCGTGATCGGCCCGCTGCCTGGCGCCTCGGCACCCGGCGGGAATTGCAGGCTGACCTGATCGGCCTGCAACTGCTCGATGCAAAGGGTTCTGCGGGTCAGGCACAACGGCGACCAGGCGAAAATCACCTTGCTCAGTTCAATCCGGTTGTTGTCCTGCTGCCACAACACCCGGTCGGCACTCCACTGCCCGCCCAGCCGGCCCTGGAAGTTGTCCAGGGTCAAACCCGGTACGAAACCCAATGCCCAGCGGCTGCCCGTCGCGGTGCCCAACACTGTGGCCAGCGTCAGGACAACCAGCATCAACAGTGCTGCTATCGCCAGCAGCGCTACTTTCAAACCACGCGTCACAACTCAGGCCCCATGGAAAAGTGCAGTCGAATGCCGCCATCGTCGTCCAGCGCGTGGGCCAGGTCGAGGCGGATCGGCCCCACCGGCGAGACCCAGCGCACGCCGATACCGACCCCGGTCTTGAGGCTCGGCAGTTCGAGTGTGTTGAAGGAGTTGCCCTGATCGACAAAGGTCGCGATCCGCCATTTTTCGGCAATGGAATACTGATACTCCGCGCTGGCAGCCACCATGTAACGGCCACCGATGCGGTCGCCGTTGGAGTTTTCCGGGGACAGGCTCTGATAGTCGTAACCACGCACGCTCTGATCGCCACCGGCGAAGAAGCGCAGCGATGGCGGCACCGATTTGAAGCCGTTGGTGGCACTGCCGCCGACCTGCACGCGTCCAAGGAAACGATGGTTGTCGAACACCGTGGTCAGGCCTTTGACCAGCGCCGTGCCGTAGATCAGGTTGCTGTCGGAACCCAAACCTTCCTTGGCCGCTTTGGATTCAAATTGCAGCCGATAACCGTTATGCGGGTCGATGCGGTTGTCGCTCTTGAGGTACGAATAGCTCACACCGGGCATCAGCAAGGTACTCAGGCCCGAGTCGTCGCCCAGTTGGTAGTCCTCGCGTTGCCACTTCAGCGATACCACCCGTTGCCAACCGCTGGGCAACTTGCTGTGCCATTCGGGGCCGAGGGTCAACAGCTTGCTGCGGGTGTCCTTATCGGCGATTTCTTCATTCTGGTAGCCACCGGCAAAACGCAGTTTGTCGGTCAGTGGCGGGTCCAGCGGAATGTCGTAGAACAGCCCGACGTTTTGCCGCGGCGCCGAGACTTCGGTCTCCCAGCCATAACTGTGCCCTTGCGCGTTGACCCAGTGCCGGGTCCAGTTGGCCTTGGCCCGTGGACCGACGTCGGTGGAGAAACCCAGGCCCAGGCCCATGGTCCGGGGCTTGCGGGTTTCGAGTTTGACGTCCACCGGGATCGCATCGTCCTTGGACGCCGCCGGCGCCGCGTCCACCCGCACGCCTTCGAAGTAACCGCTCGACTGCAGGTTCTGATTGAGTTCGGCGATCAGTTCCGAGTCATATGGCGTACCAGCCTTGAATGGCACCATGCGTTGCAGCAGCTCGTCATCGAACGGCGTATCCCCCTCGAAACTGACTTTGCCCAAGGTATAGCGCGGACCACTTTCATAGATCAGTTCGATATCGGCGACGCCGGCCCGCGGGTCGACCGACAATTTTGAACGGGTGAAGTGGCCGCTGAAAAAGCCATACCGCGAAGCCTGATTCTGGATCAGGCGCTTGGCGTCCTCGTAACGGCCATGATTGAGCACGGCGCCGGGCTTGAGCGCGTCGCTTTTGGGGATTCGAAAGGACTTGAGGGAGGCTGCCGGACCGTCGACACGCACCGTGACGTTACGCAAGTGCACCGGCTCGCCGGGGTCGACCGTCAGCACCAGGCGCGGCTTGTCGCCACCCTTCACTTCGCTGTCGATGTGCGGCTGGTAATAACCCAAGGCCTGGGCGGCCTTGCGCGCCTGTTCTTCGGCGCCACGGCTGAAGCGCAGCAACGCCTGTTCGTCGCGATCGCCGAGGCTGCCGATATAGCCTTCTATGTTGGCCTTCAGCTCATCATTGGACGGTTTGATCCGTACATCCAATTCACTCTGAGCCAGCGCCGCACAGCTGGTAATCAGCATCAGTACGCTGCTGGTAATTCTTCCTGGAAACTTCATAGGCGCGGATGCTATCACGAGCTTGAGAGCGTGATAGAGCCTGACATGCCCGGAAAGTTCGTCACTTAAGCCGATGCGGTATGCAACACCTGGGGATTGGGGTGAAAAAACACGTGCTCGCGAATCGGTCCTACGGCGACCTCACCGATTTCCTCGTAGCCCTGACGCTTGTAGAACTCCAGATAACGCGGATTCCCGGTGTCGAGAATCACGCCCTGGGAGTTTTCATCCACCGCGCACCAGTTGTGCACGGCTTGCAGCAACTGCTCGCCGAAATGTTTGCCCTGGAATTGTGGATGCACCCCCAGCAATGGCAGGACGTGTACCGAGTCGTTTGGCACGCAGGCCTCCACGGCAGCGTGATATTCGAGGTAGCGACGGGTGCAGCGAAACCCCGTACTGAGCACCATGCGCAGGCGCCAGGCCCAACTTTCGGTGACGCCAAGGCGACGTTGCGGCGGTGCAATCAGGGCGATGCCGATCAAGCGGTCGTTGACCAGCAGGCCAATGGCCGGCAGGTCCTGGAGAAAATGCTGGGTCACCAGCTCACGCACGGTGGCGCGAACCCGCTGTTCGTAACCGGGGCGTTCGGCTTCGAACAAATAGCCGAAAGTCGGCTCGTGTCGATAAGCCTGGTACAGCAGCGAACGCGCTTCGCGGGCGTAGCCGCTGTCGAGCATATGTATATCGGCGATGGCGGTCGAGGTTTCGGGCATGACGGTTGATCTCCCCGGCACAGCTCGGGTGGCTGCGCTCTTGTTGGTACGAACTGATCGGCGCTGACACAGTTCCTTACAGATTCGCAATCAGTGTAGGCAATGAAATCGCCTTCGCGAGCAAGCTCGCTCCCACAGGTTTCGTGCCGTTTCAGATCTTGTGGTCAATACAAACCAGTGTGGGAGCGAGCTTGCTCGCGATGAGGCCATTGTTGCCGGCACAAAGCTGACAGAACACAGTAAATCCCCCCACCCCACACTGGCCCGATTCCCACATGTCAGCTAGCATCGCCCTTTTGCCAGGACTGCCGACCATGAAGATCGTCTCCTTCAACATCAACGGGCTGCGCGCCCGCCCCCATCAGCTGGCGGCGCTGATCGAAAAGCACCAACCCGATGTGATCGGCTTGCAGGAAACCAAGGTCCACGACGACCAGTTTCCCCTTGATGAAGTCAGAGCACTGGGCTATCACGTGTATTTCCACGGGCAAAAAGGCCATTACGGCGTCGCCCTGCTCTCGCGCCAGGAGCCGCTGGCCCTGCACAAGGGTTTCGCCACCGACGAAGAGGATGCCCAACGGCGCTTCATCTGGGGCACCTTCGCCGACGCCAACGGCGTGCCGGTGACCATCATGAACGGCTATTTCCCACAGGGCGAAAGCCGCGACCACCCGACCAAATTCCCGGCCAAGGAACGCTTCTACAGCGACTTGCAGCAACTGCTGGAAGGCCAGTTCAAGAACGACCAGCCACTGGTGGTGATGGGCGATGTGAACATTTCCCCGGAAGACTGCGATATCGGCATTGGCCCGGACAACATGAAGCGCTGGCTGAAAACCGGCAAATGCAGCTTCCTGCCGGAAGAACGCGAATGGATGGCCCGTCTGAAAAACTGGGGCCTGGTGGACAGTTTCCGGCACCTGAACCCGGATGTCACCGACACCTTCAGCTGGTTCGACTACCGCAGCCGTGGCTTCGAAGACGAACCCAAGCGTGGCCTGCGCATCGACCTGATCCTCGCCTCCCACGGCTTGCTGCCACGAGTGAAGGCCGCGGGGGTGGACTACGAACTGCGTGGCATGGAAAAACCTTCGGACCATGCGCCGATCTGGCTTGAATTGAGCTGATTTCTAACGGCCACATCAAGACCTTGTAGGAGCGAGCTTGCTCGCTCCTACAAGTGTCATTTTTCGGAAACCTTACTGACTTAATCTCCCGACACCTCCTTTGGCTATATAAGGTGCCGGCATGATGCTGCGCGTGTTGTTCCTTTTGATGCTGTGCATGGGCTTGCCGCGGGCGGCCTCGGCCGGCGACTTGCCGATACCCGAACACGGCACGGTGCTGCGCATCCAGGGTTCCAACACCATCGGCGCGGCATTGGGGCCGGCACTGGTCGAGGGCCTGCTGAGCGAACAGGGCCTGCGCAGGATTCGCCGCGAAACCCCGGCCACCGCCAACGAACTGCGAATTGTCGGCGAAACCGTTCAGGGCCGGCGGGTCGTCGTGGAAGTGGCGGCCCATGGTTCCAGCACCGGTTTCACCGCGCTAAAAGCAGCCAGCGCCGATCTTGCGGCCTCGTCGCGCCCGATCAAGGACAGCGAACTGGCCAGCCTGCAATCCCTCGGTGACCTGAAAAGCCCGAGCGCCGAACAGGTCATTGCCATCGACGGCCTGGCGATCATCCTGCATCCGGATAACCCGCTGAACCAACTCGACACCGAGCAACTGGCGCGAATTTTCAGTGGCGAAGTGAAAACCTGGGAAGACATCGGTGGCCGCGGCGGGCCGATTCACCTGTATGCGCGCGATGATCAGTCCGGAACTTACGATACGTTCAAGGAACTGGTGCTCAGTGGCCGCGGAAAAACCCTAAGCAGCGCAGCGAAACGCTTCGAATCCAGTGAACAACTGTCCGATGCAGTCAGCGCAGACCCACAAGGCATCGGTTTTATCGGTTTGCCCTACGTGCGCCTGGCCAAAGCCGTGGCCATTGTCGACGGGCAATCGCAAGCCATGCTGCCACTCAACAGCCTGATTGCCACAGAAGACTATCCACTGTCCCGCCGTTTGTTCTTCTACCTGCCACCCAACGGAAAAAATCCCTGGGCCAATGCGCTGGTGGCCTTTGCTCAAAGCAGTAACGGTCAGGCCATAGTCGCGTCCAACGGTTTTATTGCCCAAACCGTCCAGGCCATGGCCGTGCCCCCCAATGCGTTGATGCCCAAGGGTTATCAGGCGCTGAGTCGACATGCTCAACGGCTGTCGGTGAACTTCCGTTTCGAGGAAGGCAGCGCCACCCTGGACAACAAGGCCCGACAAGACCTGTGGCGGGTGCTCGACTATATAAAGCAGCACGACAAGACCGATGGACAGGTCACGCTGGTGGGGTTTGGCGATACCAAGAGCGACCCGGCGCGCGCCGATCTGTTATCGAAGCTGCGGGCCATGGCGGTACGGCGGGAGTTGGTGAAGAGCGGCGTGGTGTTTCGCGAGATTCGTGGATTCGGTGCCGAAATGCCGGTGGCGGCCAATAGCGCCGATGAGGGAAGGATCAAGAATCGGCGGGTTGAGGTTTGGGTGTATTGAAAAGATCGCAGCCTTCGGCAGCTCCTACAGATGTACGCATATCCTGTAGGAGTTGCCGAAGGCTGCGATCTTTTAGCTTTTCTTAATTCCCGCTGCGCATCATCTCTTTCGGCACATACTTGCCGATTTCAAACTTGCCAATCGCCGCACGGTGCACTTCGTCCGGGCCGTCGGCCAGGCGCAGGGTGCGCTGCATCGCGTACATGTAGGCCAGCGGGAAATCGTTGGAAACCCCTGCCCCGCCATGGATCTGGATCGCCCGGTCGATCACCCGCAACGCCACGTTTGGCGCGACGACCTTGATCTGCGCGATCTCGCTTTTCGCCACTTTGTTGCCGACGGTGTCCATCATGTACGCCGCTTTCAACGTCAGCAGGCGTGCCATGTCGATTTCCATCCGCGAGTCGGCGATCTTGTCGATGTTGCCGCCCAGGCGTGCCAGAGGCTTGCCGAACGCCGTGCGGTTCACCGAGCGCTTGCACATCAGTTCCAGCGCACGCTCGGCCATGCCGATCGAACGCATGCAGTGGTGAATCCGGCCAGGGCCAAGGCGACCTTGGGCGATTTCGAAGCCGCGTCCTTCGCCCAGCAGGACGTTTTCGTACGGCACCCGGACGTTTTCGAACAGCACTTCGGCGTGACCGTGAGGAGCGTCGTCGTAGCCGAACACCGGCAGCGGACGCAGAATTTTTACCCCGGGGGTGTCCACCGGCACCAGAATCATCGAGTGCTGCGCGTGACGTGGCCCGTCCGGATTGCTCAGCCCCATGAAAACCAGGATTTTGCAGCGCGGGTCGCAAGCACCCGAGGTCCACCATTTCTTGCCGTTGATCACCCACTCATCGCCATCGCGCACCGCACGGGCGGCCATGTTGGTGGCATCGGAGGACGCAACGTCCGGTTCGGTCATGGCGAATGCCGAGCGGATCTCGCCGCGCAGTAAGGGTTCGAGCCAGCGTTGTTTCTGCTCCTCGTTGGCGTAACGCACCAGCACTTCCATGTTGCCAGTGTCCGGTGCCGAGCAGTTGAACGGCTCTGGCCCCAGCAGCGAGCGGCCCATGATTTCCGCCAACGGCGCGTATTCGAGGTTGGTCAGGCCGGCACCGAGTTCGGACTCAGGCAGAAACAAATTCCACAGGCCTTCGGTCTTGGCCTTGAGTTTGAGCTCCTCCATGATCGCGGTCGGCTGCCAGCGATCGCCTTCGGCGACCTGGCGCTCGAACACGGCTTCGGCGGGATAAACGTAGGTGTCCATGAACGCAGTCACGCGCTCGCGCAGTTCCTGAACCTTGGGCGAATAAGCGAAATCCATGAGCAAGATACCTTCTGGGGGGAGGTTGTTTAGATCATGCAATCGATGCTAGAAC
The DNA here is from genome assembly GCF_056405655.1 of Pseudomonas sp. P1_F7. NCBI lineage: Bacteria > Pseudomonadati > Pseudomonadota > Gammaproteobacteria > Pseudomonadales > Pseudomonadaceae > Pseudomonas > Pseudomonas sp. P1_F7. The sequence goes on along the minus strand of NZ_JBFUBR010000017.1, from coordinate 96,878 downwards.
AGCCATGAAAATTTACCTAGCCTATTCTCGGCGTGTATAAACATTCATCACCGATATATGATCGACTGATCGTCAAGGTTAGTCCGCCCACACAATAAGAGAGCCGCGTAATGAATCTGAGCAAGGTCGATCTCAACCTTTTCATCGTCTTCGACGCGATCTACACCGAAGCCAACCTGACCCGCGCCGGGCAAATCGTCGGCATCACCCAACCGGCGGTATCGAACGCTCTGGCCCGGTTGCGCGAGACCTTCAACGACCCGCTGTTCGTGCGCACCGCCCAAGGCATGGTGCCGACGCCCATGGCCCAGAACATCATCGGCCCGGTGCGCAACGCGCTTTCGCTGCTGCGCGTGTCGGTGCAGGAAAGTCGCATTTTCAACCCGCAGCAAGCGGTCAAGACCTACCGCATCAGCATGACCGACCTCACCGAAGCGGTGATCCTGCCGCCGCTGTTCCAGCGCCTGCGTCGCCTGGCGCCGACGGTGATCATCGAAAGTTTTCTGTCCAAACGCCGCGAAACCACCAAGGAGCTTGCAGCCGGACGCCTCGACTTTGCGGTCGATGCACCGCTCAACACCGACCCGCAGGTGCGTCACGTCAAGTTGATGGAGGACCGCTACGTGTGCGCCATGCGCAAGGGGCATCCGCTGACGGGCAAGGAGAAGCTCACGCTGGATGATTACCTGGGCCTGACCCACATCCATATTTCCAGTCGCCGCAGCGGCCTCGGCTATGTCGACCTGGCGCTGGGCAAGATGGGTATCCAGCGCAAGATCGCTCTGCGCTCCCAGCATTACCTGATGGCCTCGCAAGTGTTGCAGCAGACCGACATGGTCATGACCGTGCCGGAGCGCTTCGCCCGCCGCAACGACCTGCACGCCTTTTATCTGCCGGTCAACGATGTGCCGCCAGTGGAAACCCATCTTTACTGGCACGAAAGCACTGACCAGGACCCGGCGAACCGCTGGATGCGCGAGCAGATGATCGAGTTGTGCCAGCAGGTGACGGCGCAGGAGAAGAAGCTCGACACTAAAACGGTGTAAAGCCGTTCAAAAGATCGCAGCCTGCGGCAGCTCCTACATGGATATGCATTTTCCTGTAGGAGCTGCCGCAGGCTGCGATCGTTTTTCGCCACTTGACGTAAACGTCAACCTGCCATTAGCTTAGCGCCATGACCTTTTGCGAGCGCGCCCATGAGCAGCCAGACCTACAGCATTTCCGATCTCGCCCGCGAGCTCGACATCACCACCCGCGCCATTCGCTTTTATGAAGAGCAAGGCCTGCTCAGCCCCGAGCGTCGTGGCCAGGAACGCATTTACTCACCCCGCGACAAGGTCAGCCTGAAGCTGATCCTGCGGGGCAAGCGTATCGGCTTCTCGCTGGCTGAATGCCGCGAGCTGATCGAGCTCTACGACCCGTCCAGCGGTAACACCAAACAGTTGCACAGCATGCTGGCGAAAATCAGCGAGCGCCGTGAACAGCTTGAACAGCAGTTGCTGGACATCGAACAGATGAAACTGGAGCTGGATACCGCCGAGGAGCGCTGCGTGCAGGCGCTAGAGCAGACCCTCAAGAGCCAGGAATCGATTCAGTAAATCCACACTATCCACTGTGGGAGCGAGCTTGCTCGCGATAGCGGAGTGTCAGTCACCAAAAATGTTGAATGTGATGCCCTCATCGCGAGCAAGCTCGCTCCCACAGGGTTCTCAGCGCATTCAGACAATTACAACAGGTCGAACCCCATGCCCCTCCCCACCCACGTACGCATCGTCGAAGTCGGCCCGCGCGACGGCCTGCAAAATGAAGCCAAGCCCATCAGTGTTACCGACAAGGTGCAACTGGTCGATGCGCTGACCGCAGCCGGACTTGGTTATATAGAAGTCGGCAGTTTCGTTTCGCCCAAGTGGGTGCCGCAGATGGCCGGTTCCGCCGAGGTCTTCGCGCAGATCCAGCGCAAACCGGGCGTGGTCTACGGCGCGCTCGCTCCCAACCTGCGCGGTTTCGAAGATGCCCTCGCCGCCGGGGTCAAGGAAGTGGCCGTGTTCGCGGCGGCATCCGAAGCGTTTTCCCGGCGCAACATCAATTGCTCGATCAGCGAAAGCCTGGAGCGTTTCGGGCCGATCATGGACGCCGCCAGACAACATGGAGTGACCGTACGCGGGTATGTGTCCTGCGTGCTGGGCTGTCCCTATGAAGGTAACGTCGCCCCGGAGCAGGTCGCCGTGGTCGCCCGCGAGCTGTATGCCATGGGCTGCTATGAGGTCTCGCTGGGGGACACCATCGGCACCGGCACCGCTGGCGCAACCCGCAGGATGTTTGAAGTGGTATCGAAAGATGTGCCCCGGGAGAAACTCGCAGGGCACTTCCACGACACCTACGGCCAGGCTGTGGCCAACATCTACGCCAGCCTGCTGGAAGGCATCTCGGTGTTCGACAGCTCCATCGCAGGTCTGGGCGGCTGCCCCTATGCCAAGGGCGCCAGCGGTAACGTCGCCACCGAAGACGTGGTTTACCTGCTCAACGGCCTGGGCATCGACACCGGAATCGACCTCGACGCCTTGATGCTCGCCGGCCAGCAGATTTGCACAGTATTGGGTCGCCCTACCGGTTCCCGCGTGGCCAAGGCCCGCAGCGCACAGTGAGTGGGGCGTGTGTGTCCGGGTGTTACCGCACGGACTCAAACGTGGGCGCAAGCGAGTAACACGGAAACAAAATGTAGGGTTTTGCCTGAGGCGCAAAACCCTACAAAACTACAAACCATTGATTTTAAAGGCTTTTAAAAAGTTGGCACGGCTCCTGCTATCTCTATCGCACAACAAGAATAAAAAAATTGCGGCAAACCTAATAAAAACAAGACGTAACGACTCTGACATAACAAAAACAACACGGCAGAGACGCAGCTAACAGATTTTTTTGGAGAAGATGTGCTTTTCAGGGTGCTTTTCGGAGTCACCCGCGACCAGACAGAGAATAATAAAACTACCTTCAGGTAGCTCCCGTACTGGTTGGATCGCTCAGCGAGAAAGTAGATCAGCGCTCAAAAAAATACGTTTGCTCTTGATCCTGAATGGGGATCGCCAAAAACAGCGGTAAAGGGCAACGGTTGCCAAAAACAACAACAGACCGACCCTCAATAATAAAAAAAGAGCACGCGCAACGAAATTAAAGGGGAGCTTCGGCTCCCCTTTGTGCTGTCTGGCGTTTGAGATCTCCAAGAGAATTACAACCTTGTAGGAGCTGGCGCAGCCTGCGATCTTTTGATCTGACCGTCGCCAACCCTAAAAGATCGCAGCCTTCGGCAGCTCCTACCGTATCGCTTTGAGCTCCTCGATACTGATCTCACGCATCCGGAATTTCTGGATCTTGCCGGTCACCGTCATCGGAAACTCCTCGACGAACTTGAAGTAACGCGGCGTCTTGAAGTGCGCGATGCGCTCCTTGCACCAGGTTTGCAGTTCTTGCTCGGTGGCGGTGTGGCCGGGGTGGAACTTGATCCAGGCGACGATCTCTTCGCCGTAGCGCGAGCAAGGAATGCCGATCACCTGCACGTCCGCAACGGCCGGATGAGTGAAGAAAAATTCCTCCAGCTCCCGCGGGTAAATATTCTCACCGCCGCGGATGATCATGTCCTTGTTGCGTCCGGCAATGCACACGTACCCCTCATCGTTCATGCTCGCCAGATCACCGGTGTGCATCCAGCCTGCCTGATCGATGGCTTCTGCCGTGCCTTCGGGGTTGTTCCAGTAACCCAGCATCACGCTGTAACCGCGGGTGCACAGCTCACCGATGGTGCCACGCGGCACCAGGTTGCCCGCTTCATCGATGATCTTGCTTTCGAGTTGTGGCTGGGTGCGGCCGACGGTGGTCACGCGCAGCTCCAGGTCGTCTGAAGGACCGGTCTGCAACGACACTGGACTGGTTTCCGTCATGCCGTAGGCAATCTGCACTTCACTCATGTGCATTTCGCTGATGACCCGGCGCATCACCTCGATAGGACAGGTTGCGCCTGCCATGATCCCTGTGCGCAGGCTCGACAGGTCGAACCCGGCACGTTGTGGTTGATCGAGCATGGCGATGAACATGGTCGGCACGCCGTACAGCGCCGTGGCTTTTTCTTCCGCCACGGCGCCAAGGGTCAGCAATGGATCGAACGCGTCGTTTGGATAAATCATCGTGCTGCCATGGGTGATGCAGCCGAGGTTGCCCATGACCATGCCGAAGCAGTGATACAACGGCACTGGGATCACCAGGCGATCGGCCGCCGTCAGCCCCAGGCTTTCGCCGACCATGTAGCCGTTGTTGAGAATGTTGTAGTGACTGAGGGTCGCGCCCTTGGGGAAACCGGTGGTGCCGGAGGTGTACTGGATATTCACCGGCTGATCGAAATGCAGGCTGTCCTGGCGCTCATGCAGTTGCTCGACCGTCACGCTGCCCGCCAGATCGGCCAGTTGCGACCATGGCAGGAACCCCGACGGTGGCTGCGCATCCAGGCTGATGACGCCACGCAACTGCGGCAGTCGCTCGCAGTGCAGTATGCCGATGGATTGCTCCGCCAGCTCCGGCACCAGGCCTTGCAGCATCGCGTGATAGTTGGAGGACTTGAAGGCGCCAGCGCAGACTAGCCATTGGCAACCGGATTGCTTCAGCACGTACTCGAGTTCAGAACTGCGATACGCGGGATTGATGTTGACCAGGATCACGCCGATTTTCGCGGTGGCGATCTGAGTGATGCACCATTGTGCGCAATTCGGCGCCCAGATGCCGAGGCGATCTCCGGGTTGCAGCCCCAGCGCCAGCAGGGCTCTGGCGTGCAGGTCCGCGGCCTCGGCCAATTTCCGCCAGGTGTAACGCAGCTGTTGATGGCGCACTACCAGCGCCTCCCCGTCCGGGTATTGCGCGACGGTGTTATCGAACGCCTGGCCGATGGTCATCGCCAGCAAGGCTTTGTCCTGGGAACCACGGGTGTAACTGCGTTGCGGGCTTGCACTGGGTTGATCCATGACGACCCCTATTGTCTTTATTTTGTAGGAGCGAGCTCGCTCGCGAAGAACGTCAGGGCACCGCGTTTATCCAGACAACACGCGTTATCGTTGACGTCCTTCGCGAGCAAGCTCGCTCCTACAGAATCACCCAAGTTGACGTTAACGTAAAGGGTGATTGACAGCCATTCGTCACAGGCTTACGTTAACGTAAAGGTGAGAACCAAATCACGGCCCTCCCCGCCCTACAAAAAAAGCCAAAAGGTGACCCATGAGCTATCCATCCCTGAACTTTGCCCTCGGTGAAACCATCGACATGCTGCGCGATCAGGTTCAGTCCTTCGTCGCCAAAGAGATCGCCCCGCGCGCCGCTCAGATCGACATCGACAACCTGTTCCCCGCCGACCTGTGGCGCAAATTCGGCGACATGGGCCTGCTGGGCATTACCGTGCCGGAAGAGTACGGCGGTGCCGGCCTGGGTTACCTGGCCCACGTGGTGGCGATGGAAGAAATCAGCCGTGGCTCGGCCTCGGTGGCCCTGTCCTATGGCGCGCACTCCAACCTGTGCGTCAACCAGATCAACCGCAACGGCAACCACGAACAGAAAGCCAAATACCTGCCCAAGCTGATCAGCGGCGAGCACATCGGCGCCCTGGCCATGAGCGAGCCAAATGCCGGTTCCGACGTGGTCTCGATGAAACTGCGTGCCGACAAACGCGGCGACAAGTACGTGCTCAACGGCAGCAAGACCTGGATCACCAACGGTCCGGATGCCAACACCTACGTGATCTACGCCAAGACCGACCTGGAAAAAGGCCCCCATGGCATCACCGCCTTCATCGTCGAGCGCGACTGGAAAGGCTTCAGCCGCAGCAACAAGTTCGACAAGCTCGGCATGCGCGGTTCGAACACCTGCGAGCTGTTCTTCGATGACGTTGAAGTGCCGGAAGAAAACATCCTCGGCGTGCTCAACGGCGGCGTGAAAGTGTTGATGAGTGGTCTGGACTACGAGCGCGTGGTGCTCTCGGGTGGCCCGACCGGGATCATGCAGGCGTGCATGGATTTGATCGTGCCGTACATCCATGACCGCAAGCAGTTTGGCCAAAGCATCGGCGAATTCCAGCTGATCCAGGGCAAGGTCGCCGACATGTACACCCAACTCAACGCCAGCCGCGCCTACCTGTACGCCGTGGCCCAGGCTTGCGAGCGCGGCGAAACCACGCGCAAGGACGCCGCCGGCGTGATCCTCTACAGCGCCGAACGCGCCACGCAAATGGCCCTCGACGCGATCCAGATTCTCGGTGGTAACGGCTACATCAACGAATTCCCGGCCGGGCGTCTGTTGCGTGACGCCAAGCTGTACGAAATCGGCGCGGGCACCAGTGAGATCCGTCGCATGCTGATCGGTCGCGAACTGTTCAACGAAACCCGCTAAACGGAGCTGCCCATGGCTACCCTGCATACCCAGCTCAACCCCCGTTCAGCGGAGTTCGCCACCAATAGCGCGGCGATGCTCAAACAGGTCGACGCCCTGCACACCCTGCTCGCCCAAGTGGCGCAAGGTGGCGGGCCGAAGGCTCAAGAACGCCACACCTCGCGGGGCAAACTGCTGCCCCGCGAGCGCATCAACCGTTTACTCGATCCGGGCTCGCCGTTTCTGGAAATCAGCCAGCTGGCGGCGTACGCGGTGTATGGCGAAGACGTTCCAGCGGCTGGCGTGATTGCCGGGATCGGCCGTGTGGAGGGCGTCGAATGCATGATCGTCGCCAACGACGCCACGGTAAAAGGTGGCTCGTATTACCCACTGACGGTGAAAAAACACCTGCGTGCCCAGACCATCGCCCAGCAGAACCGTCTGCCGTGCATCTATCTGGTGGATTCGGGCGGCGCCAACCTGCCGCGCCAGGATGAAGTGTTTCCCGACCGCGAGCACTTCGGGCGGATCTTCTTCAACCAGGCCAACATGAGCGCCATGGGCATTCCGCAGATTGCCGTGGTCATGGGTTCCTGCACCGCTGGCGGCGCCTATGTACCGGCGATGGCCGATGAAGCAATCATGGTCCGCGAACAGGCGACGATCTTCCTCGCCGGCCCGCCGCTGGTGAAAGCCGCGACCGGTGAGGTGGTCAGTGCCGAAGACCTCGGCGGGGCCGATGTGCATTGCAAGATTTCCGGGGTGGCCGACCATTACGCCGAGAGTGATGAGCACGCTCTGGCGCTGGCCCGCCGCAGCGTCGCCAACCTCAACTGGCGCAAGCAAGGTGAGGTTCAGCAACGCACGCCGATCGCCCCGCTCTACAGCAGCGACGAGTTGTACGGCGTGGTCCCGGCCGACGCCAAGCAACCGTTTGACGTGCGCGAAGTGATTGCGCGGCTGGTGGACGGATCGGTGTTCGACGAGTTCAAGGCGCTGTTCGGGACAACGCTGGTCTGCGGTTTTGCTTACCTGCACGGTTACCCGATCGCGATCCTCGCCAACAACGGCATTCTCTTCGCTGAAGCGGCGCAGAAAGGCGCGCACTTTATCGAACTGGCGTGCCAGCGCGGCATCCCGCTGCTGTTCCTGCAGAACATCACCGGCTTCATGGTCGGCCAGAAATACGAGGCCGGCGGCATCGCCAAGCACGGCGCGAAACTGGTGACGGCGGTGGCTTGCGCCAAGGTGCCGAAGTTCACCGTGATCATCGGCGGCAGCTTCGGTGCCGGTAACTACGGCATGTGTGGCCGCGCCTACGATCCGCGTTTCCTGTGGATGTGGCCAAACGCACGCATCGGCGTGATGGGCGCCGAGCAGGCTGCAGGCGTGCTGGTGCAGGTCAAGCGCGAACAGGCCGAGCGCAGTGGCCATGGTTTCAGCGCCGAGCAGGAAGCCGAGATCAAGCAACCGATCCTCGACCAATACGAAGAACAGGGTCACCCCTACTATTCCAGCGCGCGCTTGTGGGACGACGGTGTCATCGACCCGGCCCAGACCCGCGATGTACTGGCCCTGGCCTTGTCCGCGTCGTTGAACGCGCCAATCGAACCGAGCCGCTTCGGCGTGTTCCGGATGTGATTTTTTTTGTAGGAGCGAGCTTGCTCGCGATGGACGTTAACGATAACGCGCGTTTTCTGAATAAACGCGCCGCCCTGTAATCCATCGCGAGCAAGCTCGCTCCTACAGGGACCGTGGAGACGGACGAATATGAGCGACTTCAACACCCTCGAACTGCTGAGCGATCCAAGGGGTTTTGCGACTCTCTGGCTCAGCCGTGAAGAAAAGAACAACGCCTTCAATGCCGAAATGATCCGCGAACTGATCCTCGCTCTCGACAAAGTCGCGAGCGATGCCAGCCTGCGGTTTCTGATCGTGCGCGGTCGCGGCAAGCATTTCAGCGCTGGCGCCGACCTGGCCTGGATGCAGCAATCCGCCGAGCTCGATTACGCCACCAACCTCGATGACGCCCGGGAACTGGCGGAGTTGATGTACAACCTGGCCAAACTGAAAGTCCCAACCCTGGCGGTGGTGCAAGGTGCAGCCTTTGGTGGCGCGCTGGGCCTGATCAGTTGCTGCGACATGGCCATCGGTGCCGATGACGCGCAGTTCTGCCTGTCGGAAGTGCGCATCGGCCTGGCGCCGGCGGTGATCAGCCCGTTCGTGGTGCAAGCCATCGGCGAGCGCGCTACCCGTCGCTATGCCTTGACCGCTGAGCGCTTTGGCGGGCAACGGGCGCGGGAAATCGGCCTGTTGTCGGAGAGCTATGCAAGTGCCGAGCTGGAACAGAAAGTCGATCAATGGATCGACAATCTGCTGCTCAACAGTCCGGCCGCGATGCGCGCCAGCAAGGACCTGTTGCGCGAAGTCGGCGACGGCTCACTGACCCCGGCATTGCGCCGCTACACCGAAAACGCCATCGCCCGCATCCGCGTCAGCCCCGAAGGCCAGGAAGGCCTGCGCGCCTTCTTGCAAAAACGTCCACCGAGCTGGCAAGCCGAAACCACCAAGGAGCCCCGTTGATGAGCGCACCTGTCCTCACCACCCTGCTGGTGGCCAACCGTGGCGAAATCGCTTGCCGGGTGATGCGCACCGCCAAGGCCCTGGGCCTGACCACCGTGGCCGTGCACAGCGCCACCGACCGTGACGCCCGGCACAGCCGAGAAGCCGACATTCGTGTCGACCTGGGTGGCAGCAAAGCCGCCGACAGCTATCTGCAGATCGACAAACTGATCGCCGCCGCCAAGGCCAGCGGGGCCCAGGCGATTCACCCCGGCTATGGTTTTCTGTCGGAGAACGCCGGGTTCGCCCGCGCCATCGAAAACGCCGGTCTGATATTCCTCGGCCCACCCGCCTCGGCCATCGACGCCATGGGCAGCAAGTCCGCCGCCAAAGCCTTGATGGAAACCGCCGGCGTGCCGCTGGTGCCCGGTTATCACGGCGAAGCCCAGGACCTGGAAACCTTCCGCGCCGCCTGCGAACGCATCGGCTACCCGGTGCTGCTCAAGGCCACCGCAGGTGGTGGTGGCAAAGGCATGAAAGTGGTTGACGACGTCAGCCAACTGGCCGAAGCACTGGCCTCGGCCCAACGTGAAGCGCAATCGTCGTTCGGCGATTCGCGGATGCTGGTGGAGAAATACCTGCTCAAGCCACGTCACGTGGAAATCCAGGTGTTCGCCGACCAACACGGCAACTGCCTGTACCTCAATGAACGTGACTGCTCGATTCAGCGGCGGCACCAGAAAGTCGTCGAAGAAGCCCCGGCACCGGGCCTGAGCCCGGAGCTGCGTCGCGCCATGGGTGAGGCCGCCGTGCGTTCAGCGCAGGCCATCGGCTATGTCGGCGCTGGCACCGTGGAGTTTCTGCTGGATGCGCGCGGTGAATTCTTCTTCATGGAGATGAACACCCGCCTGCAAGTGGAACACCCGGTCACCGAAGCCATCACCGGCCTCGACCTGGTGGCCTGGCAGATTCGCGTGGCACGCGGCGAAGCATTGCCGATGACTCAGGATCAGGTGCCGCTGGTCGGACATGCGATCGAGGTGCGGCTGTATGCCGAAGATCCGGGCAATGATTTCCTGCCGGCGACCGGTCGCCTGGAGTTGTATCGCGAATCCGCCCAGGGGCCTGGGCGTCGAGTGGACAGCGGCGTTGAAGAAGGCGACGAAATCTCGCCGTTCTACGACCCGATGCTCGGCAAGTTGATTGCCTGGGGCGAAGATCGTGAACAGGCGCGCTTGCGCCTGCTGAGCATGCTGGACGAGTTCGCCATCGGCGGGTTGAAGACCAACATCAATTTCCTGCGGCGCATCATCGGCCACCCGGCGTTTGCCGCTGCCGAACTGGATACCGGCTTCATTCCGCGCTATCAGGAACAGTTGCTGCCGACGCCAGCGGAACTCAGCGACGATTTCTGGCAAGCCGCCGCCCAGGCGTTTGCCCAGAGCCAGCCACATGCAACCCGCGCCGATGACCCGAGCTCACCGTGGGCGGCGCGTAATGGGTTGCGTGCCGGTTTGCCGAGAGAAATCACCCTTCACCTGAGTTGTGAAGGCCAGGACCGTGCGCTGACGCTGGGCGACATCAATGCCCACAGCGCTCAGCTCAAGGGCGAGCATCTGCTGACCGAGCAGGCGGGCGTGCGCCGTCAGCACCGCGCAATACGCCGTGGCGAACATGTGTATTTGCAGTGGGATGGCGAGTTGCGTCGCATCGAGGCTTACGACCCGATCAGCGCCGTCGAGGCCAGCCACAGCCATCAGGGCGGACTGACCGCACCGATGAACGGCAGCATCGTCCGTGTGTTGGTGGAGGCCGGGCAATCGGTCGAAGCCGGGGCGCAATTGGTGGTACTTGAGGCGATGAAAATGGAGCACAGCATCCGCGCGCCCCACGCCGGGGTAATCAAGGCGCTGTATTGCCAGGAAGGCGAGATGGTCAGCGAAGGCAGTGCGCTGGTCGAACTGGAAGAAGCGTGAAATGAAGATCGGTCCTACGCATCGCGAGGACCGATCTGATCAGAACTTGGCTGTTGCCTGAACCACTACGCCGATGATTCGACATTCTTCGGCGTACAAGGCCTTCGGATACGTCGGATTGAGCGGGACCAGATAACGCTGCCCGCCCTCTTCGATGAGCTTGCGGAACGTGGCTTCGGCGCTGTCCGGCCACTGGGCAATAACCAGTTTGCCAGGCACGGCCTCCACGGCCGGGTCCACCAGGATCAGCATGCCTTCCGGAATGCTGATGCCATTGGGTGCGGTCATCGCATCGCCTGCCACTCTCAACCAGAATGCCGGCCCCCGGGCGTGATAGTCGGACAATTCAAAGTGCCCTTTCCCATACACCGCGACCTCGCCGTCGCGCACTTCGGCAGGTTCGCGCCAGTCACTGACCGGGTAGCGAAAATACGGGTTGTACTTCTGTGTCAGGGGGATTTCGTCGTCCGTTGACGCCTGCGGTTCCCGGATTACCAGCGCCACTTCGAGAAACTCAAGGCCCAGTGCCCGCAAGACACGGTTCATGTCTTCGATGCCGGGTTCACGACGTTTGTTGAGCCAGTGGCCAATGCCGCCCTGGGACATCCCGAGGCGCTCGGCGAGTATCTCTTGAGTGATTTTGAGTTCACTCATCTTGGCCTTGACCAATTCAATCCATTTATCCATGTGCGGCACGATACGTGGGCGACTCCGACCATCAAAACACAAATTGTAGTATTTAAATACTCGTCACAAATACAGTTCGTATTAGGATCGACTCACGGATCTGAATCCAACACGGAGCTTGCCATCGCCATGAACCCACCCGCCAATGACCTGCCGGACATGCAAATCGACACCACCTTCACCTCGCCCCTGGATTCAGCGGCGGCACAACGCGCGCTGGACTATTACTTGAAACCAGCTATTTCGGAGGAAGTGACCGAGCCGCGTTTTTTTGATGTGAATCGCAACATCAGCGGCGAAGAGGCGCTGGTCCATGCTTTGGACCTGCTGCGCTGTGCTGCCGCCACCGCGTACGAGTCAGCCAATCACCTGCAAGGCGCAAACCGCGATCTGGCGTTTTCGACGGTGCACATGATCGACATGGCCAAGGCGATGGTCGATCGATCACTGGAGAAGTATGAAAACGGTTGAGGTGAGAAGGCAAATCGAGAGGACAGGAAAGAATTTTCCTATCGCGCAGGTAAAAACGTTTGACTTGCAAACGAGAATGATTACTATTGCATCAGCTGGTCGCGAGATCAGTCGATGGACCAGGTGACCTTAGGTCGGTCTCCTGGACTATCTCCTCATCAGGCTAATCACGGTTTTTGACCCGGCTTTTTGCCGGGTTTTTTTTGCCAGTTTTCTGGCTTTTGGCTTCAGGCTAATGAAGTCTTCAGGTGTCGCAAATTCGATGGCGCGGATGATATCAAAAGAATACTAGTTGGCAAGAGAAGCCCGGCATCATGGGTTCAAACCAGCGACAGATAGCACTTGAGAATCAATCGCACAGTCTCTAAGCTGCGACAGCGTCAAGGAGGACGCCCCCACCCTTGCACCCCGCAATTTCCCTCGGTTTCACCCCACTCTTGCGTGTAAAGTAGCCGCCATAAAAATCATATTCAGGACCCGATTATGGCCGTGGCTAAATCCTCTTTCGACATCAGTGCCAACTTCGACAGCGGCAACATCCAGGTCATCGACCTCAGCGATCCGCTCAAACCGCTTCTGGCTATTCGCCCGGACACCCGCAGTCCCCATTTCCAGTGGTTCCACTTCAAGGCCAGCGGCCTGCACGTCGGTCAGGAGCACTGGTTTCGCCTGAACAATGCCAGCCAATCCTCCTATAACAAGGCGTGGACCGGCTATCAGGCAGTGGCGTCCTACGATCACGTCAACTGGTTTCGCGTACCGACCATTTTCGAAGGCGACTGCCTGCGATTCAGTCTCGAAGCCGAGCAGACCCACGCCTGGTTTGCCTACTTCGAACCCTACAGCCGTGGCCGTCACGACTGGCTGATCGAGCAGGCGCTGAGCAAAGCCGGTACCGAGTTGCTGGCCACCGGCAAAAGTGTCGAAGGTCGCGACATCCAGTTGTTGCGCAAAGGCACCGGGGCCGAAGGCCGACGCAAGGTGTGGATGATTGCCCAGCAACATCCGGGCGAGCACATGGCCGAGTGGTTCATGGAAGGCGTGATCGAGCGCCTGKAAAAACACGACGACCCTGTGCTGAATAAACTGCTGGCCAGCGCCGACCTGTACCTGGTGCCAAACATGAACCCGGACGGTGCTTTCCACGGCCACCTGCGCACCAACGCCATGGGCCAGGACCTCAATCGCGCCTGGCAGAACGCCAGCCAGGAGACCAGCCCGGAAGTCCTGTTCGTTCAGCAACAGATGGAAAAGTACGGCGTCGATATGTTCCTCGACGCCCATGGTGACGAGGAAATCCCTCACGTATTCACCGCCGGTTGCGAGGGCAACCCCGGTTACACGCCGCGAATCGAAAAGCTTGAGGAACACTTCCGCAGTCATCTGAAGCACACCACCAAAGACTTCCAGACCAAGTACGGCTACACCCGCGACGAACCAGGCCAGGCCAACATGACGCTGGCCTGCAACAGTGTGGGTCAGAAGTACGACTGCCTGTCGTTGACCCTGGAAATGCCGTTCAAGGATCACGATGATCATCCGAACCCGTTGACGGGCTGGTCGGGCAAGCGCTCGAAGCAGTTGGGGAAGGATGTACTCACCACCATTGCGGATATGGTCGACACCTTGCGTTGATTGCCCTTTAAGATGAAAAGATCGCAGCCTGCGGCAGCTCCTACATTGGAATGCGTTTCCCTGTAGGAGCTGCCGCAGGCTGCGATCTTTTTTTGCCCGGCTATTATCCGCGATCCTTGCCCCGCAACATGCTATCCAGCACCTCATCCCGACGCACCCAGCCGTGAAACAACGCCGCCGCCAAATGCAGCAACACGGTCAGGAACAGCAGATACGCCAGATACCCATGCGCCTTGCGCAAAAACGCAAACACCTGCGCATTCGCCGGCACAATCGACGGCAACTGCAGCGAACTGCTGAGCATCACCGGTTCACCGGAGGCCGAAATCATCGCCCAGCCCAGCAGCGGCAAAACCAGCATCAATACATACAACAAGACATGCGAGGCCTTGGCCGCAAGTACTTGCACACCCGGCATGTCCGCAGGCAGCGGTGGCTGCGTGGTGGAAAAGCGCACCACCAGCCGCACGATCACCAACAGCAAGATCGCGACGCCCAAGGGTTTGTGCAGATGAATCAGCCATTCATGACGCTCGGACACCGAGGCGACCATTCCGGCGCCGATAAACAGCATGGCGATAATCATCAGCGCCATCAGCCAGTGCAGCAGGCGCGCCAGCGGGGCGAAGTGGTTCGGTTGGTTGCTCATTGCTGGGCCTCCTGTTTGGCGGCGGGCAACTGGCTGACTTCGCTGGTGCGACGCAGGTAGGAATTGGCGTAACCGGCTGAACGGGTGGCGAGCAACGGGTCGTCGGAACCTTCGATCCCGGCAGGCAACACCAGCGGATCGTAGTTGATGTCACGGCATTCACCATTGAGTTGCGGTTGAGTCTTTTCAAGCACCAGGGTGCCAGCGTTCAACACCTTGCGCCCTTCGGGCCACGCCTTGCTGGCGTCATTGACCGGATCGCCGGGGTTGGCCAGGGTGATGTTCAACTGCCAGCGCAACGGGCCGGCGGCGATTCGCTGAACCAGGTCTTTCTCCAGGAAATCATTGCCCTCCGGTGCCGTGCCCCCCGGAGCGTCCTGTGCCAGTGGCACCATGTTCCAGCGCACGGCCTGGCGTTGGCCGGCCGCGTTGACCAGGTAGAACGCATTCACGCTGTTGTAGTTTTCGGTCACGTAACTGGCCGACGGCTTGGCGGTCTTGATCCAGGCCAGGAACGGTGCGGCTTCCGGGTGCGAAGCAAAAAACGCTGGTACCGCCTTGGGGTCCGGTTTGCCGGTGGCCGGGTCTGGCGACTGGGCTTTTTGCAGTTGATAGAACGCCTCGGGCGTGCCCACCGGGAACACCGGCATGCTGTTCATCCCGGTGCGCCACTGCTGGCCGTTGGCCTGAGTGAAACGCAAGGCCATGCTGCGGATCGGCACGGCACTGTCCGCCGCGTAAGGGTTGCCGGACCCCAAGGCGAAACGCCCCACCACCGGTGTCCGCGCTTCGTTGAACACTTGAGCGGTGGAATAGCTGCGCGCATCAGAGCTGCTCTCGAAATGCCCGATCACGCACACGCCTTTGGAATGGTTGCGACGGAAACCCGGATGCACGCCGTTGTTGGCTTCCAGCAGGTTGATCAGTTTTTTCGGGGTCAGGCGCTGTGGGTCTAAGGTGCCGTTGACGTAGGCAAATGCCCCAGCCACTGCGGCAACGACCACGGCAATGCCAGCCAGGCGCAACGCCAGGCTCGCCGCACTCAAGGGTGGCCGGGTTGGCGGTGATGATCGATCTACCATGAAAGACTCCAGGGCCGTCGGCCACAAGTGAGAAGAATCAAGCAGACGAACCGCACACAGGTTTATTCCCACACGCGGTTTTTATTTTTTCTGACGTGGAATAACCTCGAATACCGAGCGTCTTCCTGGTCCACTGTCCAGCGTAGCGACTAGTCAGAACTTCATGAACGATATCGACGAACAACTGAGAGAAATCATTCCCCGATTGCGACGGTTTGCCGTGTCGCTGACGCGCAATACCAGCAGCGCTGACGACCTGGTGCAGGCCAGTCTGGAGCGAGCGCTGTCGAGTTGGGGCGGCAAACGCGCCGAGGGCGACTTGCGCGCCTGGCTGTTCTCGATTCTCTACCGACAGTTTCTCGATGCGCACCGCCGCTCCCGACGCTATGCGCGCATGCTCGATTTTTTCACTGGCCGAGACGATGCCCAGCCCTCAGTGGAGCGCACCGTTATCGCCCAATCGACCCTCAGCGCTTTCGATCAACTGCCCACCGAGCAACGCGCGCTGCTGCTCTGGGTGTCGGTAGAAGGCTTGAGTTACAAAGAGGTCGCCGAGATTCTCGACGTCCCCACCGGCACCGTGATGTCCCGCCTGTCCCGGGCTCGCCAGGCCCTGCGCCAACTCAGCGATGGCGAAATCAACCGCCCATCCCTGCGGAGACTCAAATGATCAGCATGCCCCCCAGCGAGCGTGACCTGCACGCCTACGTCGACCACCAACTGAGCGACGTCGATCGACGCCTTGTGGAGACTTTTCTGGTCAGTAACCCGGAGATGGCCGCGCAAGTGCGCGCCTGGCAGCAGGATGCCCAGACACTGCGCGCAGCCCTGGGTGGTGCCTTGCAACAACCGTCGAACCCGGACCTGGATCCGGCCGTGATACGCCTGCGCCTCAAACGCCAATCCCGTCGGCACCTGGCCAGTGCGGCGGTGTTGCTCATCGCCGTCAGCGTCGGCGGTTTCAGCGGTTGGCAAGCGCGGGAGATGACACTCGCGAGCCCCCAGCTTCCAATGACCGATGCCCTGCAGGCGTATCGGCTGATCGCCCAGCAAGGCCTCTTGCCGGCGGATTTCCAGGCCAGTGACGACGGCGACATGCAGGGTTGGCTCGACCGCTACTTCACCCAGGCCAATCGCCTGCCCGACCTCTCGGGTGCCGGGTTCAAACCGGCCAGCGGGCGCTTGCTGAGTACCGAGCAAGGCCCTGCTGCAATGGTGGTTTACGAGAATCAGGGCGGGCAGAAAATCAGTTTCTATGTGCGCCCGCCAGGGCCGAAAAACTTCCTGCTGCCCAGGGGCAGTCGCAGCGATGGCGAGCTGCAGGCCGAGTACTGGTCGGGAAGTGGCTACAACTATGCGATGGTCAGCCCGACGGATACGCCCGCGGCGCGGATGCTCAGCAAAACCGCACAGTTTTGAACACACCCCCCTGTGGGAGCGAGCTTGCTCGCGATGACGGCCTGACAGTCACTGAGACATTGCCTGACAGAGCGCTATTGCGAGCAAGCTCGCTCCCACAGGGTTTGCGGCGTTCCTTTAGAACCCAGTGACGGTGGCCCGGATACGCCGACACCGCTGGAAGCAAATTCCCTGCTCTGGTTACACTATGCCGCCGCAGCTCGGAGAGCCTGCCCGCACACCAGAGGTGATATCTCAGTGGCCGTTCGACCGCCCAACCGTTCGCGAATCAAATCGCGCTGGCAAACGTTGCGTCGCCTTCTCGGCAAGGTACCGGCTGCTGGCAGCGCCGCGGCAGGCCAAGTCATCCACGACTACTTTCGCCACCAGGCCCATGCCCGGGGCTACACCCTCAGTCACAGCCAACAGCGCGTGATCGACTGCATGGCCCGGCATGCCTGCATGCTGATGGGTGCTCCGGCGAAACCCCTTCCGGGTCTTTACCTGCATGGTGCCGTGGGGCGCGGCAAAAGCTGGCTGCTCGACGGGTTTTTTCGGGCCATTCCCCTCGCGTCAAAACAACGCCTGCACTTCCATGAGTTTTTCGCTCAACTGCACCAGGGCATGTTCAAGCATCGCGATCAGGCCGACGCCTTGGCGATTACCCTTGATGAACTGCTCAGCGACTGTCGGGTGCTGTGTTTCGATGAGTTCCATGTGCACGACATCGGCGATGCGATGCTCATCACCCGTTTGTTCAAGGCGCTGTTTCAGCGCGGCATCCTGTTGCTGATCACCTCCAATTACCCGCCCGAAGGCCTGCTGCCCAATCCTCTTTACCACGCGCGCTTCAAACCGGTGATCGACTTGATCAATGCGCGCATGCAAGTGATGGAAGTCGGCGGGCCGCACGACTATCGAAGCCAGGTCCGAAGCCACGCGCAACAGCTGTTCACCCAAGGCCATTACGTGTGGCCGGCCAGCGCGGCGCAGCGTCAGTCATTGAACCTGCCGGATCGCGACGCCCCGGCCGTGTCGTTACCCGTCGGCACCCGGCATTTCCAGGCCCGTTTCTGCGATGAGCGCCGCATCGGTTTTACTTTCGCCGACCTGTGCGACCAACCCACGGCCGTGATGGACTATCTGGAGTTGTGCCGGCGTTTTGACCGCTGGATCATTGATGACCTGCCGCCTCTCGGTGAGTGCTCGATTGCCGCCCAACAGCGCTTCATCAACCTCATCGACGTGCTGTACGACCAGGACAAGCATCTGACGCTGCTCGGACAGCACGCCCTGCGCGAAAGCCTGGACGGCGATGCCATTGATCTGGCGCGTACCCGCAGTCGATTGGGGCAACTGGTCGAAGTCAGCGAACCGGCATGATCGGTGTTTGTCGGCTGCGCGGGCTGACAGCCAACCTGTCTTTACCGCTATCATGTCGCGCATTTCCGGGGCCACGCGCCTTTCCCTGATCAATAGCGAATCTGTTCATGCATACCCTTGCTCAATTGCGCGCCGGCGAGTTATCAGGCATCACGCGGCTGGATCTGGTCGACAGCCTCACCGAATTCCCTCGGGAGATTTTCGATCTGGCGGACTCGCTGGAAGTGCTCAACCTCAGCGGCAATGCCTTGAGCGCCCTGCCGGAGGACTTGCATCGCCTGACCCGTTTGCGCGTGCTGTTCTGTTCCGACAACCGCTTCACCGAGTTGCCGGCCTGCCTGGGCCAATGCGCCGCGCTGACGATGATCGGCTTCAAGGCCAACCGTATCGCCCACGTACCCGCCGCAGCGCTGCCACCGCTGCTGCGCTGGCTGATCCTGACCGACAACTGCATCGAGAGCTTGCCGAGCGAACTGGGAGAGCGACCATTCCTGCAAAAGCTCATGCTCGCCGGCAACCGTTTGCAGGCACTGCCAGAGTCGTTGCGCCAGTGCCATCGACTGGAACTGATCCGCATCGCCGCCAACCAGTTGACCGAGCTGCCGCAATGGCTGCTGGAATTGCCGAGCCTGACTTGGCTGGCCTATGCCGGTAACCCGCTGGAAACCGAAGCCGATGCCGCGGCCCTCGACGCCACTCCGCGCATTGAATGGTCGGCGTTACGTCTGGAGAAGAAACTCGGCGAAGGTGCGTCCGGAGTGATTCATCAGGCCGTCTGGCAACCCGCCGGGCAGCCGCCCATGGCCGTTGCGGTGAAGCTCTACAAGGGCGAAATGACCAGCGACGGTTCGCCACTGCACGAGATGAACGCCTGCATCACCGCTGGCCTGCACCCAAACCTGATTCGCGTCGAAGGGCGGATTGTCGATCACCCGCAGCAAACCGCCGGACTGGTGATGCAACTGATCGCACCGAGCTACCGCAACCTCGCCGCGCTGCCGAGCCTGGCATCGTGCAGCCGCGACATTTACCCCGACAATTTGTGTTTCAGTGCCGCGGTGGCGCTGCGTATTGCCTCGGGCATTGCCTCGGTTGCCGAACACCTGCACGGCCATGGCATCACCCACGGTGACCTCTATGGGCACAATATTCTGTGGAATGAACAGGGTGATTGCTTGCTGGGGGACTTTGGTGCGGCGTCGTTCCACGCGATTTCCAACAGCCTTGAAAGCCGTGCCTTGCAGCGGATCGAGGTGCGGGCGTTCGGGGTGCTGCTGGGGGAATTGCTGGAGCGGGTTGATTCGGGGTTGAGCGATGAGCAGCGTCGGGCGCTGGAAGATTTGCAGCAGCGTTGCTGCCAGCCGCGAGTGCTGGAGCGGCCGGGGTTTAGCGAAGTCGTGCAGCAATTGGAAAATCTGTGACCGCTATGCGGTCAATCGCGAGCAAGCTCGCTCCCACAGTTGACCGAGTTGCCTGGTCGGGTGCGATCTAATGTGGGAGCGAGCTTGCTCGCGATGACGGCCCGCCAGACAACAGAACCGTCATAGACACAAAGACTTAACCCGCCAACCCGACAAACATGTCCTGCACGTCGTCGTGGTTATCGAGGCCTTCGAGGAACGCTTCGACTTCCGCCATCTGCTCATCGCTCAGGCCGCTGACCGGGTTCTTCGGCTGGTAGCCCAGTTTGGCCGACAGCACGGTGAAGCCTTGTTCCGGCAGGGCTTTCTGTACCGCGTCGAGGTCGGTCGGTTCGGTCAGGAACAGGGTCGCACCCTCTTCACCCGGTTCGAAATCCTGTGCACCGGCTTCGATGGCGGCCATTTCCGGATCCGCGTCCGGGGTGTCCGGCGACGCTTCGATCATGCCGACATGGTTGAAGTCCCAGGCCACGGAACCGGAAGCGCCCAGTTGGCCCTTGCGGAATGCAACACGGATTTCAGCGACGGTACGGTTGATGTTGTCGGTCACGCATTCAACGATCAACGGCACCTGATGCGGGGCGAACCCTTCATAAGTCACGCGATGATATTGCACGGTCTCGCCCAACAGGCCCGCGCCCTTCTTGATGGCGCGATCCAGTGTTTCCTTGGGCATCGAAGCTTTCTTGGCCTGTTCAACCACCAGACGCAAGTGCGCGTTGGTAGCAATATCAGCGCCGTTGCGCGCAGCAATGGTGATTTCCTTCACCAGTTTGCCGAAGATCTTGCCCTTGGCATTGGCTGCCGCTTCTTTGTGTTTAACCTTCCACTGTGCGCCCATTTCTCACTCTCTTATCTGTGGCATCTGTGGCGCCGAGACATCTATTGGCCGACGCTTTGCACAAGTTTATACGGCCTAAAGTTGGCAATCGACCAAAAAATCCCGACTTGCATCGACATCTTCACCAGCGGTTGTAGGGCGATTCTGAAATGTCGATTTACGATGCCCGCAAAGCGCTGGGGTTTCGTACGCTTTGCGCCCTAATTCCACGGCAGCAGCGTGTTCGATGCACAACGACAAGGAAAGTCCTACCACCCTGACGCTTCTCGACGACCAGCTGAGTTTTCAGGTGGTCCGGTTCAGTGGTCATGAAGCACTCAACCAACCCTATCGATTCGACATCGAGGTTATCGGGCTGGCACCGGCCCTGAGCCTCGAACGATTGCTGCAGCAACCGGCGCTGCTCGAGTTTGGCCACGACCAAGGCATTCATGGCGTGCTGCACAGCGCCAGCTGTGAACATCGAAGCGCGCACCGGGTCGCTTACAAGCTGGTGCTGGTGCCCCGTGTCCAGACGCTGGAACAGCAACGATGCCGACGTATTTTCCAGCGCGCCAGCGTGCCCATGATCCTGCGCCAATTGCTGGAAGAACATGGACTGCCCGCCGGCAGCTATCGCTTTGAACTGGCAACCGGGCACTATCCTCTGCGCCCTTTTTGCATTCAGTACGAAGAAACCGACCTGGCGTTGCTGCAACGGCTGTGCGAGGAAGAAGGCATCCACTACCACTTCGAGCATCAACGCGACGATCATGTGCTGGTACTCGCCGATGACAGCCTGAGTTTTCCCCAGGAACCCCTGCTCATGTCGATGAGCAGCGATGCCCTCGGCGACCACCAGGAACTGGTGATCAGCGAATTGTTCCAGCGTCATGATGCCCCACTCTCCCCTGTGCGCCCAGGCGCCAGGAATCCGGGTGCAGCGGACATCAGCGAAGGCGCAGCCAATCACTCGTTCGCCACGGCGAGGCACTGTCCCGCTGGCGAACAACAACATCGCGACCAGCTCAGCCGTCGACAACTGGAACGCCTGCGCTGCCGACACCTGCAGATCCACGGTCAAAGTAACCAGAGGGCATTACGCAGTGGCCGGATCCTGCAGGTGGCCGAGCATCCGCTGGCGAATTTCAATGATCAATGGCTGGTCACCGAAATCCGCCATCAGGGGTGTCAGTCATCCATTCTGCTCGATGACCCACCCGACATGGCCCCGGGTTACCGCAATCAATTCAGCGCCATCCCTTGGTCGACGGTGTTCAGGCCAGCGCTCAAACAACCCAGACCGAGCATTCCCGGGTATCAGCCCGGCCAGGTGTGCGGCCCGGTCGGGCAACCGCCGACGGTGGATGAGGATGGCCGGGCTCAGGTGAACCTCTGGCCCGCCACACAATCAGCCGCAGAGGCGTCCGATGGCCTGTGGTTACCGCTGGCGTTGACCACCGCCGAGGACTGGATCGATCCGTCCCGCCTGCCCGTGGCTGGCAGCGAGGTACTGGTGATTTTCCTCGACAGTGACCCGGATCGCCCGGTGCTGTGTACAGCCATGGGCCCTCGGCCACAACCTCGCCACCCTCGCCCGCGTGAGCCCCGTGGCGATACCCGCCTGCTGTTCGACTGGCTGCTCAGCCGCTCGGACCTTGCGCCCTGACGCTCAGCCCTTGTCAGCCTTGCCGGCTGCTGCGGCGAACTTCGCCAGACGCACGTCCAGATGCCGCGGCCGACGCCCGTGATCCTCCGCACGCTCCTTGCGGCGGATGGCGTTGCGCACCATCAGTGAGCCGATGTAGCGAATCGGCTCCGGCGGGAAAAAACCCAGCGGTCCATTAACCAGCGGCGAGCGGGTCCAGGGGTTGTCCAGGCCCTGGGCCATCGACGCCAGAATCTGCCCGCCCATATGGCAGGGCCCGACACCGCTGCCGGAGTAGCCGAAACCGTAGAACACATTGCCACTGGCGCTCATCTGCCCGAAGAACGGCAGCCCGGTCACCGAACGGTCCGACGGACCATTCCAGGTCGCCTCGACCTTGACGTCGGCAAACGCCGGGAAGAAATCCGCCAGGCTGCTCTGCAACAAACCGGCATAAGGCGAAGGCTGATCGAACACCGGCAGCATGCGCCCGCCATAAGCGAAGGTGTTGCCGCCCTTGCCGAGCATGATCCGGCCGTCCGGGGTGTTGTGGTAGTAGTGCACGAAAATCCGTGAATCGAGCACCGTGACGCCGCTGGTCAAGCCGATTCCATCGAGCAAATCCGGCCGCGGCTCAGTGATCAGCATGTCGCTGGACACGATCGCCACGCTGCGTTCGAACTGCGGGAACGCCCGGGCCATCCAGGCGTTCATCGCCAGCACCACACGGTCGGCGCGAATCGTGCCGTTGGGGGTTTGAATACCCGCCGGCTTGCCCTCTTCCAGCCCGGTCATCGCGGTGTTTTCGTGAATCCTCACGCCCAATTCCAGGGCGACCCGGCGCAAACCGCGCACCAGCTTGCCCGGCTGCACACTGGCCGCTGCCGGGGAAAACCAGCCTTCCAGGTGCTTGCTGGAACCGGCCATGCGCTGCACATCGGCCACCGGCCGCTGGGTGAACGAGTTGATGCCGTGGCGCTCCAGTGCGGCGATGACCGCATCGGTCGAGCCGCATTGGGCACGGTTGGTGGCGGTGTAGAGCGTGCCGTCGAGGCGGTAATCGGCGTCCACCGCATACTGTTCGCAGAAGGCCCCGATGGCATGGATGCTGCGCTCGGACTCCTTGACCAGACGCACCGCTTCTTCGACGCCGAACAAACGCTCAAGGGTGAAATACTTGGCCGACCACGACAACGCACAACCGCCATTGCGTCCACTGGCCCCGGCACCGCAGATGTCCGCTTCGATCAGCAACACATCAAGCTCGGGGTTCTGTTCCTTGAGCATGATCGCGGTCCACAACCCGGTGTAACCACCGCCGACGATGCACACGTCGGCGCGGCTGTCGCGTGCCAGTGGCGGACAGGTTTCGGATGCATCAGCCTTCAAGGCCTGGTCCAGCCAAAAGGGTCTCATGGGTCAATCTCCAGTCAGTGGCCCACACGCCAGCCTGCCGCAGACGCAGCAGGCGACGCGGGACAGGATTCAGGTGCGCAGGGGTTTGATGGTGATCGCTTGATTGGGTACATAGGCGAAGTGAGTACCCAGGCCACCGGGGCGGCTGTTCCAGTGCGGGATCAGCACCAGCGCCGAGAACATGGCGCAGCCGGCGAAGACAATGAACACGGTAACGGTGTCGAAGTAGCCTGGCAGCAGGCCACCGAGAATCGCCCCGACCGAGCCGCAGCCGTTAACGAAACCGGCTGCTGTGGCGCCGGCCTTGGCGGTGCCGAAGTCGATGGCCGCCGCGCCGCTGATCATCGAGTCCGGTCCGTAGAGGGTCAGGCCCATGACGAACAGCAGCGCCACCACCAGCAGCACACTACCTGTATGCAGGGCGCCCATGAAAAACGCCAGGGACACCGTTAGCGCCAACAGGCTGATCACGCAGGCCGGCATGCGCCGGGCGCCGAACAGTTTGTCCGAGGCCAGGCCAATCAGGATCGGCCCGAGCAATCCGGCCAGTTCAAACGCGGTCGGAATGATCGCCGCGCCGACTTTGCCCACCGAAGGCATCTGCTCGAAAACGATCACCGGCCCCCACAGCAGAATCGCGTAGCGCGCCGGCTTGAGCATGAAGTACGCCAACCCCAGCACCAGCACCGTGCGGTTGCGCAGGATTTCCTTCAACGGCTCCCACATGCTGATTTTGCTTTGCGCGTCAGCTTGTTCGGCGGTCAGCTCAGGTTCCGGCTCCACCGCCGGCAAGCCGACGTCTTCCGGTTTGTTGCGTTGGAAAATAAAAAACAGCACGGCGACCAGCCCAACCACCGCCGCACTGGAAACAAACGCCGCATGCCAGGTGCCGATGAGCGTATACGCCCACCAACCGGCAAACGGCGACGCCACGAGCCCACCAAAGGCGTAGCAGGAACTCCACAGGCCCAGTACCCGCCCGCGCTGCTCGGAGGGAAAGAAACTGCCGAGGTTCTTGCACAACCCTGACCAACCGGTGGACTGCGCCAGCCCCTGGATCAGCATGCAGGTAGCGAAAATCGGTAACGTTGCAAAGTTACCCATCACCAGCGCCGCACAGGCGGAGATCAGCAACCCGCCAAGCACCACCACCCGCGGCCCGAAGCGGTCGGCGAGGATGCCCCAGGTGAATTGGCCGACGGCGTAGGCCGTCAGGTAGATGGCGTCGAGGTTGGCCATGGCCATTTTGTCGAGCATGAAGGTCGGGTCTTCGCCGATGCCCAGTTTGGCGACCGAGAATGCTTTGCGGGTGAAGTAGAAAGCGGCGTAGGCGAGCCAGGTGATCGCGAAGATCTGCACGCGCCAACGCTTGATGGTGCCGATGTGCTTGTTCATTGTGGTTCTGACCTCAGGGTGTGAGTGTGCCGGCAGAATTGGAAGAAAACGCCTGTGTTTTTATTGTTGAGCACTGCGATATCGCCCTGTCCCTACGGCGGATACCGGTCAGATGAGTCCTGTTGTTGCACGCTCAGACTCATGGCACCCGCTGCTGTTCGACTGACCAGTCAGCGGCGCTGAGGTGGATAAAAACAATTACTGATTAATAAGTGAAATCGATTTATCGTATTTCCAAAATAAGCTCAGCTTGTTACTGGAGATTCCCATGTCGGTTTCCCACGCCCAACTCAAAGCGTTCCATGCCGTGGCGGTCCATGGAAGCTTTACCAAAGCCGCCGAGCGCCTGTTTCTGACGCAACCGGCGATTTCCGACCAAGTGCGCAAACTTGAAGAGCGCTACGGGGTTTTGCTGTTTCACCGTAACAAGCGTTCGGTGCGCCTGACCGATCTGGGCGAGCGCCTGCTGAGCGTTACCCAGCGGCTTTTTGTGATTGAAGCGGAAGCTCAGGAACTGTTGCAGGATTCCCAGGCCTTGCAGACCGGCAGCCTGATCCTGGCGGTGGATGCGCCGGTGCATGTGCTGCCGCAGATTGCCCGGTTCTGCGAACGCTACCCCGGCATCAGCGTGAAGATCGAAACCGGCAACACCGATGAGTCGCTGTTTCGACTGTTCAACTATCAGGCCGACCTGGCGCTGCTGGGCCGTGATGTCAGCGATGAACGCCTGATCTCACTGCCCTTGCGCAACGACCCGATGGTGGCGTTCGTGTCGCGCAACCACCCGTGGGCCGACCGCGAATCCATCACCCTCGCGGACCTCGACGACACGCCACTGGTGTTGCGGGAGATTGGTTCGGTGACCCGGCAGACCCTGGAAGAGGAAATGCAACGCGCCGGGTTCCGTATTCGCCCGGCAATTCAGGTCGAAGGTCGGGAGGCGGCGCGGGAAGCGGTGGTGGTCGGGATTGGGGTGGGCGTGGTGTCGGCTGCCGAGTTTGGCGCGGATTCGCGGGTGTGTGCGTTGCCGATTACTGATTGCAAGCGACGGTTGACTGAAACCCTGGTGTGCCTGCGCGAGCAGAGTTCGCGGCGGGTGGTGGCGACTTTTCTGGAGATGGTTCGCGAGAGTCTTGTGTAGGCAGGTTCGGCCCCATCGCGAGCAAGCTCGCTCCCACAGGGATTGAGGGTGGACACACGCTTTGTGTACGACGCAAAACACTGTGGGAGCGAGCTTGCTCGCGATGCAGGCGACTCGGTCTACCCGTCCGGCGCCAACCCGAAAAACGCCTGTATCAAACGCAAATCCCTGCGCCGCTCCATGCACCCGATCATGTGCCGATTCACCAACCCTTCACCAATGATCGGTATCGCCGCCACCCGTGGATCGTGGCTGACCTCCACCGACGACACCACCCCCACTCCCAGCTCGGCGGCCACCGCCTCGGTCACCGCTTCGCGGCTGTCGAGTTCCAGCAACACCCGTGGATTGACCCTGGCCTGGGCGCAAGCCTCATCGAAGGTGCGCCGGGTAATCGAACTCGGTTCGCGCAGCACCATGATCACCTGATCCAGCTCCTTGAGCTGCACGCCTTTGGTCTTCTGCGCCCAAGGATGCCCGTCGGGCACCAGCGCGCAAATCCGTGATTCGTTCAGCGCTTGCAGATGCAAGCCCTTGCGCGGCTCGACTTCGGTCAACACCGCCACGTCGGCATGTTCGGACAGCAGCGCCGCCAGGGTTTCCTGGGCGTTGCCCAGGCGCAGGTTCACCGTGATCCCCGGATAGCGCGCGCGCAGGCTGGCGAGCATCGGCATGACCAGGTGCGGACCGTCCGCCGCCACTTCCAGGCGCCCGGTCAGCAGCTGCCGGTTGGCTTCGAGCATCACCTGCGCCTCTTCGGCCAGGCCGAACATCGCCCGGGTGATGGCCGCCAGTTTGGTGCCCTCCTCCGTCAGCTCCACTCGACGGGCTGTGCGACGCAGCAAGGTGATCTGGTAGTGCTCCTCCAGGGCCTTGATGTGCCCGGTAACCGCCGGCTGGCTGATGAACAGCCGCGCCGCTGCCCGGGTAAAGCTGCCTTCCCGGGCCACGGCATCGAAGGCGCGCAGCTGAAACAGGTTCATGAATAACTCTCACTGATGGTTGGCATAACAACAAACAATTTGATTGATAACACGGCAAATTGCAATTTAAGCCCCGTAGCTTCATCCCATCGATTGCGAGGACACGAGAATGAGTACTGCCGAACCCATCCTGCTCACCCCCGGCCCGTTGACCACGTCGGCCCGCACCCGCCAGGCGATGATGGTCGACTGGGGTTCATGGGATGACCGCTTCAATCAACTGACCGCCAGCCTCTGCGAGCAACTGCTGGCAATCATCAACGGCGCCGCCACTCACCACTGCGTGCCCCTGCAAGGCAGTGGCACCTTCGCGGTCGAGGCAGCGATCGGCACGCTGGTGCCTCGCGATGGCAAGATTCTGGTACTGATCAACGGCGCCTACGGCAAACGCCTGGCGAAAATCTGCGAAGTGCTGGGCCGCTCCTTCAGCACCTTCGAAACCGCCGAAGACGAGCCCACCACCGCCGCCGATGTCGACCGCCTGCTGCGCGCCGATCAAGGCATCACCCACGTCGCGCTGATTCACTGCGAAACCAGCACCGGCATCCTCAATCCGCTGCCGGAAATCGCCCAGGTCGTCGCAGAACACGGCAAGCGTCTGATCATCGACGCCATGAGTTCCTTTGGCGCCCTGCCAGTGGATGCACAGCAAGTGCCGTTCGACGCACTGATCGCCGCCTCGGGCAAATGCCTGGAAGGCGTGCCGGGCATGGGCTTCGTCTTTGCTCGCAAAGAATCCCTGGCCAGCGCCGCCGGTAACTCGCATTCGCTGGCGATGGACCTGCAGGACCAGCACGCCTACATGGCCAAGACCGGCCAGTGGCGCTTCACCCCGCCGACCCACGTGGTCGCGGCGCTGCACGAAGCCCTGCGGCAATACAACGAAGAAGGCGGCTTGCCGGCGCGACACGAACGCTATGCCGCCAACTGCCAGGCATTGATGGAAGAGATGGGCAAACTGGGGCTGCGCAGCTTCCTGCCGGCGGCTATCCAGGCACCAATCATCGCCACCTTTCATGCCCCGAAAGATCCTCGCTACCAGTTCAAGGAGTTCTACGAACGGGTCAAGGCCAAGGGTTACATCCTCTACCCCGGCAAACTGACCCAGGTCGAAACCTTCCGTGTCGGCTGCATCGGCCATGTCCAGCCAGCCGAAATGCGCGAAGCCGTGGCGGCGATTGGCGAAGTGTTACGCGAGATGGAAGTACTCGATATCTAAACCACACCACATCCCCTGTGGGAGCGAGCTTGCTCGCGATGAGGCCCGATCAGTCGACACACATGTTGAATGTAAGACCGCTATCGCGAGCAAGCTCGCTCCCACAGAAAAGCTGAATTTCCGAATAGATCGATATCACAGGAATCCAAACGCCATGAACTACTCCAACCCAACCAAACTGCAAGCCGCCATCCTCGACTGGGCCGGCACCGTGGTCGACTTCGGCTCCTTCGCCCCGACGCAGATTTTCGTCGAGGCCTTCGCCGAGTTCGACGTCCAGGTGTCCATCGAAGAAGCCCGTGGCCCGATGGGCATGGGCAAGTGGGACCACATCCGCACCCTGTGCGATCTGCCGGAAGTTGCCGAGCGTTATCGCAAAGTGTTCGGCCGCACGCCGACCGATGATGACGTCACCGCGATTTACCAACGCTTCATGCCGCTGCAGATCGAAAAAATCGCCGAACACTCGGCGCTGATTCCGGGGGCGCTGGAGACCATCGCCAACCTGCGCCAGCAAGGGATCAAGATCGGTTCCTGCTCCGGTTACCCGAAACAGGTCATGGACAAAGTGGTCGAACTGGCCGCCACCAACGGCTACGTCGCCGATCACGTGGTCGCCACCGACGAAGTCCCGAGCGGCCGCCCATGGCCCGCCCAGGCGCTGGCCAACGTCATCGCCCTGGGCATCGACGATGTCGCCGCGTGCGTGAAGATCGATGACACCGTGCCGGGCATTCTCGAAGGTCGTCGCGCCGGCATGTGGACCGTGGCGCTGATCTGCTCGGGCAACGCCCTGGGCCTGGACTACGAAGGTTATCGCGCGCTGGGCAGCGACCAACTGGACAGCGAGCGCAAGCGCATTCACACCATGTTCGAAGGTTCGCGTCCGCACTACATGATCGACACCATCACCGATCTGCCGGAAGTGATCGCCGACATCAACAAGCGTCTGGCCAACGGCGAAATGCCACAGTCCAGCTAAAAAACGCAACTCCCCCCTGTAGGAGCGAGCAAGCTCGCTCCTACAATGTTTTTCTGCCTGTTACCCGAACCAGAGCATCCCGCGACCGATCGCCACAGACAAATCCGGTGAAACAGGATTACAGTTAAAGCACACCGTCGGACAAGAACGGTGGCTTTAAACCGGACCTCTGAGGAACACCGTATGCCGTGGAAAAACTCTGAATCGCGCTACAGCACCGTATCGATCGCACTGCATTGGTTGATGCTGGTCCTGCTGGTGCTGGTTTACGCCTGTATCGAGTTTCGCGGGATCTTTCCCAAGGGCAGTGGCGGGCGCACGCTGATCGTCGAATCACACTTCATGCTTGGCCTGACCGTATTCGTTCTGGTCTGGGTGCGATTGTTCGCACGCAGTCTCGGCCCTGCCCCGCAGGTCTTCCCGGCCTCGCCGCACTGGCAAACGACGCTGGCCAGGCTGATGCACTGGGCGTTGTACATTTTCATGATCGTCACGCCGATTCTCGGGTGGCTGGTCACCAGCGCCAAGGGCAATCAGGTGATGTTCTACGGTGTCGACCTGCCGATGCCAGTAGCGGAAAACAAGGACCTGGCCAAACAACTCCAGGGCTGGCACGAGCTCGGCGGCACTATCGGCTATTGGCTGATTGGCCTGCATGCCGTGGCCGGGCTGTATCACCACTATGTGGTGGGCGACAACACCTTGCTGCGGATGATGCCCAAGGGCGTGAACCGCGATACCTGAACTTGACGGCAACCCCCATTGATTTGCGGTGCGTTTCAGGCTTGTGAATCAAACCCCCGTCGCCCCTGCAAGCCGCCGGTGTGGACGAAGATCAGCCGCGATCCTCGAGCGAACTTGCCCGCCTCGACTTGCTGCTTGAGTGTCAGCAGCGCTTTGCCGGTGTACATCGGCTCCAGGGGAATGCCGCTGGCCTGTTCGGTCTTTTCGATGTAGTCGAGCAGCAGCGGATCGACCTTGGCGAAGCCGCCGCGGCTGGCATCGATCAGTTCATACCTCGCATTGACTACACCGGCTTCCTGCACGATCCGCTCGACCTGCTGCGCCACGCCATGATCGCCAGGCACCGCCAGCGCACCGTAAACCGGGTGATCCCCCGCTTCGGCCATTACCAGGCCCGCCAGAGTCGTGCCGGTTCCGCAGGCCAGCCACCAGGCGTCGTAGTCGGTCCAGCCCAAGCCCTCCAATTGCGCGCAAACTTGAGCACGCAACTGCATGCACCCTTCAGCGCCGGGCAATCCGCCTCCACCTTCAGGCACCGGATGCAACGTCGGGTAGCGGGTTTGCCAGGGTTGCCAGAAGCCGGCTTCATGCCTCGCTCGATAGCCTGCGTAACCCAGCCAGTGCAACTGCATGCCGAACGCGTGCAAGTCTCTGACCGTCGGGGTTTCCTGAGGGTGCCCGCGCAACAGGCCGACGGTGGAAAAGCCGAAACGCTTGCCTGCCGCCGCCAACGCATGGAGGTGATTGGAATGCGCGCCACCGAGACTGATGATGCCTTCGGCACCCAAGCGCTCGGCGGTCTTCAGATGTTCGATGAGCTTGAACCATTTGTTGCCGCTGATCAGCGGGTCGATCTGGTCCAGACGCAGGATTGCCACTTCGATACCGGCGTGAGTGAGCCAGTCGAGATCAAGGCGTTCGAGTGGAGCCTGGGGTAGCCAGGTGTCGGAAGGGAGGAGCATCGATGCCGGCTCTGGGTGAAGAGCCAGCATCTTAACAGCTGACTTGTGGCGGTGCGGGTTCCGATAAGCCCCCCTCGCCACAGGTTTTGTGAACAGCCTGATTAAGTGGATTACAACTGCGCCGCCAACCGCGAACCCTGATTGATCGCACGCTTGGCATCCAGCTCTGCCGCGACATCCGCGCCACCGATCAGGTGCACACTCTGCCCTGCCGCCACCAGGCCTTCATGCAATTCACGCAGCGGGTCCTGCCCGGCGCAAATCACGATGTTGTCCACTGGCAGCACCTGCGGCTCGCCGGTTTCGCCGATGCGGATGTGCAGGCCTTCGTCGTCGATCTTCAGGTATTCAACGCTGTTGAGCATCTGTACCTGCTTGTTCTTCAAACCGGTGCGATGAATCCAGCCAGTGGTCTTGCCCAGGCCGTCGCCGACCTTGGACTTCTTGCGTTGCAGCAGGAACACCTCGCGGGCCGGCGCATGGGGCGCTGCCTTGATTCCGGCAACACCGCCGCGTGCTTCAAGGTGCGTATCGATGCCCCATTCTTTCCAGAACGCAGCACGATCCTGACTGGTAGCGACGCCTTCATGCACAAGGAACTCGGAGACGTCGAAACCGATACCACCGGCACCAATCACTGCGACACGCTTGCCGACCGGTTTACGCTCCAGAATCACGTCCAGGTAGCTCAGCACCTTGGCGTTTTCCACCCCCGCAATCGCCGGCACACGCGGCGCAATGCCGGTAGCCAGAATGATCTCGTCGTAGCCGCCTTCGACCAGTTTGGCCACGTCGACGCGGGTGTTCAGGCACACCTCGACGTTGCTGGTCTGCAATTTGCGGTTGAAATAGCGAATGGTTTCGTAGAACTCTTCCTTGCCCGGAACGCGCTTGGCGATATTGAACTGACCGCCGATTTCGCTGGCCGAATCGAACAGCGTCACCTGATGGCCACGCTCGGCGGCCACGGTCGCGGCGGACAAACCGGCAGGGCCGGCACCGACCACGGCGATTTTCTTCAGTTGCTGCACGGGCAAGTAATTGAGTTCGGTTTCGTGGCAGGCACGCGGGTTGACCAGGCAACTGGTCAGCTTGCCGCCGAAGGTGTGATCGAGGCAGGCCTGGTTGCAACCGATGCAGGTGTTGATTTCATCGGCGCGACCAGCAGCGGCCTTGTTGACGAAATCCGGGTCGGCGAGGAACGGCCGCGCCATGGACACCATGTCGGCATCACCCTCGGCGAGAATCTGCTCGGCGATTTCCGGCGTGTTGATGCGGTTGGTGGTGATCAGCGGAATAGTGACCGAACCCCGCAGCTTGGCCGTGACCTTGCTGAAGGCCGCGCGCGGCACTTTGGTAGCAATGGTTGGAATCCGCGCTTCGTGCCAGCCGATACCGGTGTTGATGATGGTCGCACCGGCCTGCTCGATGGCCTTGGCCAGTTGCACGATTTCTTCCCAGGTGCTGCCGCCTTCGACCAGGTCGAGCATCGACAGGCGGAAGATGATGATGAAGTTCGGGCCGACCGCTTCACGCACGCGACGAACGATTTCCACCGGCAGGCGCATACGGTTTTCGTAGCTGCCGCCCCAGCGGTCGGTACGGTGGTTGGTGTGGGCTGCGAGGAACTGGTTAATGAAGTAGCCTTCGGAGCCCATGATTTCCACCCCGTCGTACTCGGCGGTTTGCGCCAGTACCGAGCAGGTGACGAAATCGCTGATCTGCTTCTCGATGCCTTCCTCGTCCAGTTCCTTGGGTTTGAACGGGTTGATCGGCGCCTGGATCGCGCTTGGCGCAACCTGTTTCGGGCTATAGGCATAACGACCGGCGTGGAGGATCTGCATGCAGATCTTGCCGCCTGCGCCGTGCACGGCACGGGTAACGATGCGGTGTTTCAGCGCTTCTTCTTCGGTCGTCAGCTTGGCCGCACCGGAATACACGCCGCCTTCATCGTTCGGGCCGATACCGCCGGTGACCATCAGGCCGACACCGCCACGGGCACGTTCGGCGAAGTAGGCGGCCATGCGCTCGAAGCCACCCGGTTTCTCTTCAAGGCCAGTGTGCATCGACCCCATCAGGGTGCGATTGCGCAGCGTGGTGAACCCCAGGTCCAGCGGAGCCAACAGGTGCGGGTATTGAGCGGCGGTCATCAGTAACTCCACATCGAGCGATCACGGAAAGTGCAGGAGCTCTACGGCCCCCATCAGTCATGTTCGACAGACTAAGAGTCGCGCCGCCATCCCTCAATGACTGAAACTGACAACTTATTGATCGAAATGAGCAGCTACAACTCAAAACGAAAACGACCTTCCGGTGCAGGTCCGGGTTGAAACCGGCACCATGAAGGTCGCTATTTTTCGGACTCTGGACAAGCCCGCAAGATTTACGCGCAGAACCGGCTCAGCATGCGCTTGCGACTGTCCGCTGAGGCGCAACGTAGTCGTTCTGTTGTTTCGCTCGCTGAGTCAGCGCCAGCATCGTCAGGAACCCAAGCACAATCAGTACCGGATAAGCCATCAACAGTTCGGAGAGGGAGAACTTCCAGGCCAGAGGACGTCCGACACCCAGCATGGCGGCATACATCCAGGACACTGCCGACAACGACCCGCAGGCCAACGCCAGCATCCGCGCACTGAATCCGAGATTGAGCAACGAGCCTGCCTTTTGCAGTGCCGGCAGTACCAGGCGATGCAACAAGACGCCGTTGTAACTCAGCAGCGCGACAATAATGACTTTGGCTTGAAGCTTTGGATTCATAAAGTATTCGACACCTTTACCCAGGTAATCAATACCGACGACAGCAACACCCGTTACCCACAGAGCTATTAGTGCAACGATGACAGACTTCTGAAGACTTTCCATATGAGCATTATCATGCTCAGTAAATACTTTGCGCCTTAACAGGTCTCTAACCATAGCGACATCACTGGTCAACACCAATCCAATGGCCACACAACACGCCACTAAATGAACGTAAATAACGCCCAGACGTAAAAACTCCAGGAATTCTTTATTTTCCAGCAGATTCATAATTGTATTTATCGCCACGGTATTTTCTCCACCTTATTCGACAGTACAGATCGACTACTTGACAGGATTTTTACTTATTCAAAACCCTGTGCGACCTTACTTCTAAAAGATAAGCCAAATCATGGACTCGGCACTGTTAACCTCATTGACTCGCTCGGCAAATCAATGAACGGCTTGTTTATCACCTCCCTGAACTTCAGATAATAAACCCCAATTTGCACTCACTGCATTTGAGATCCAACTTCCACTTCTTTTTTTGCGATCGCGGGGGCAGGTCATGGCTGACGTGCTTGAGAATCAGAGGCCACAGACGCTCCAATGTTCACTTTTCGAACAAACCACCGACAAACGGCGCGTAGCGCAAGTGCGCCTGAAGCGACAGTAATGAGCCAACTTTCGCGCTATGCCCCACCACAACTGGCTTGCTTGATTACATGCAGTTTTACAACTGCATATTGGATCCGCTAGTTGTTATACATCCGACAACGCGCGCAATAGCGAGCGACTCTCATCCAGAGCAAATTCCAACTGCGGATCCCACGGTATTCCGGACACCCTTTCAGGCTGACAGCAACGCAGGATTAATTGAAACATTCTAAATGCGCCTGGCGCGTTTTTTACACAGCCAAGGCTCTTTGCAGACATTCAACACGTTTTGGTTACAGGTAACTGCACGCGATCAAAGTGCATCGGATGGCGAATACCTCGAAACGGTCTATCCGCTAACTCTGGTCATGCTCAAAACCCGAAGTAAAAAAATGCCGTAGCTGCCGCTATGCCCCATGCGGCCAACGCCATGACTGTTGAATTGTACGGTAATCGGGATTCGCTCAATCGCTGCAAGCCAGGCTTCAAAAACCCGGTTTGGTCATAACGGCAATCCATGATTGCCCGGTAGGTTTGTCGGAGGCCGATTAACAGAAACAGGGTGATCAGACCGAGGACAAGTCCACGCCTGATAGGCGGTTTAACCGATGGTGCAAGGTGATCCCGTTCGCAGGCAATGCTATCGACTTGCGCAACGGTAATTAGTTGATAGTCCGTCGAAAACCGCTTTTGGCCAATCTGGATCGCCGCCTGTTGCTCTAGATCCAACACCTGATACTTCCAGAGCGTTGACGAACCTTTGCGGCAGAAGGTAAACGCAACAGGACTTGAGACGGCGATAATACCAGCGTCGTTGATGTCCAGTTTTTTCAGCGTTTCTGTGGCTGACCTGGTGAAGTCCAGGTCGAAGACCGAAGTAACCCCGGTAGCAGAAGCCGCGACCGCAACCAATAGGCCGCTCAAGACGCAGATGACTGAAATGTTCAAGGCCAGGTTTTCCTTTTTCCATTGTTTCTTTGGTTTCGCAGCTCGGTTCCAACCTGCTTTGATGAGCACCAGTACGTTGCTGGCACCCCGATACCTGGCGGGCAATTGAATGGAAGGAGAAAGGGAGGGCATCCATTGCCCTCCCCTCTTCTGTTCCGCCCTCCTTCGACGGTACTGACCAGGACCTCAAGTGGCCAGAATGAAGTCCGTCTGATCAACGGCCGCGCTGCTGACACCAACAAGACGGATGGAGTCCGCCCCGAACCCAACCACCGTGTCTGCCCCGTCAGCCGCTATGCTCACGTTGGCAGCGAACGTCGCGCTGGTGATCCCCAGCCCCGTGACATTGAGCAAGTCCTGCTCTGCGGCCAAATTGGCTCCGAAGTTCAGGATCGTATCGTTGCCGAAACCCGCGGCAGCAAACACGAACGTATCGTTGCCGACGCCGCCACTCATCACGTCGTTACCGCCACCGCCGATGAGAACGTCGTTACCCGCACCACCCACGATATTATTGCCGAGCACGTTGCCGGTGCCCGCGAAGTTGCCGCTGCCGCCGAAAGACAGATTTTCGACGTTGGCACCCAGGGTGTAGCTCGCGAGCGAGGTCCAGACCGTGTCGTTGCCGCCACCGGCATTCTCGCCTACCACGTCCCCAAGGTCGGTGACTTCGTAGATATCGTTGCCAGCACCGCCGGCCATCGTGTCGGCACCTGCGCCACCGATGAGGACGTCGTTACCAGCACCGCCCACCAGTGTGTTGTCGAGCACGTTGCCGGAGCCCGCGAAGTTGCCGCTGCCGCCGAAAAACAGATTCTCGACGTTGGCACTCAGGCTGTAGCTCGCGAGCGAGGTCCAGACCGTGTCGCTGCCGGCACCGGCGAGCTCGATCACCACGTCCCCAAGGTCGGTGGCTTCGTAGATATCGCTGCCAGCACCGCCGGCCATCGTGTCGGCACCTCCGGCACCGATGATGACGTCGTTACCTGCACCGCCCGCGATCGTATTGCCGAGCACGTTACCGGTGCCCGCGAAGTTGCCGCTGCCGCCGAAAAACAGATTTTCGACGTTGGCACCCAGGGTGTAACTCGCAAGCGAGGTCCAGACCGTGTCGCTGCCTGCACCGGCGAGCTCGCTCACCACGTCCCCAAGGTCGGTGACTTCGTAGACATCGCTGCCGCCACCGCCGGCCATCGCGTCGGCACCTGCGCCACCGATGAGGACGTCATTACCCGCACCACCCACGAGCGTGTTGTCGAGCGCGTTACCGGTGCCCGCGAAGTTGCCGCTGCCGCCGAAAAACAGATTCTCGACGTTGGCACTCAGGGTGTAGCTCGCGAGCGAGGTCCAGACCGTGTCGTTGCCGGCACCGGCGAGCTCGGTCACCACGTCCCCAAAGTCGGTGACTTCATAGATATCGTCGCCATCACCGCCGACCATCGTGTCGGCACCCGTACCCCCGATGAGAATGTCATTGCCCGCGTCACCATTGAGGAGGTCGTTGCCGCCCAAGCCGTTCAGGATGTCGTTGCCAGCACCTCCGCTGGCAATGTCGTCGCCTGTCGTGCCGGTCCATATGTCGACACCGGCAGTACCGACAAACACATCACCGGCGGCCACCGGGGCTGTAGCGTCGGACGCAATGCTTTCGGCCGCACCGAAGTCATCCACGTAACTGACCACCACGCGCACCTGATCGCCGACCTGAGCCAGGCCAAGCGTGAACGTGCTGGCGGTGGCTCCGACGATGTCGACGAAGGTGACCCCGTTGGTCTCCTGCCACTGGAAGGTGAACTGCGCATTGCTGAGGCCATCGACGTCGATGATGGACGACGTGTCGGCGGTCAACACCTGGTCCGGAAACGCAACCCCGAGGATGGTCGGCCCTGCAGTCGGTGCGTTGTTCCCCGACGAGTCGACGATCTCCAGCGTACCCTGGGCATCCTGATACACCGCCCGAACACGGATGTTCAGACCGGCGACATCGTCCGCCACCAGATAGGTGGCGCCGATCGCCCGCGAAGCCTCACCTGCGGCGATAAAGGTGATGTCCTCAAAGACGCCCGAACCAGGGATGTTTTCGACCTGCCAGTAGTAAGCCACCGGACCGGTAACCGCGCCGGTGGGATTGGCCGCACTCACGCTGTCCGCGTCGCGTATCGACTGATCGCTGACGCGCAACAGTTGGCCGGCGACAGGCGCATCCGTACGCGCACCGGTGGCAGCATCGAGGATTGCCAGACGCCCCACAGGACCACTGTTCAGGGCGGTGCCAACGCCGGACGCCTGCGCCTGGTCTGCGAACTGCAGACGTTCGATGCCCGTCAGGCGATCGGCGCCATCACGCCCAGCCACCAGGTCGGTCACGATGACGGTGTTGCCATCGACAGCGACGCTGTACTCCGAAAAATTACCGGAGAACACCGCGGTGTCAAAGCTGTCAGTGCCGGTCAGAATCTCCCGCACGATGACCAGCTGGCCCGGGTTGTAAGTACCGTTCAGCATTGCCTGAACCATCGGCGCCATGCTGTCGAACGTGGCGATTTCCGCGCCAGTGCCATCAGCGTTTTCCCGTACGCTGATGCGTACGTTCAGCCACTTGTCACCATCGATGATGTCGTCACCACCGCGGCCTTCGATAAGGTCGCTGCCGCTGCCACCGAGGATGATGTTGCCGCCGTCGAAGAACGTCGCTCCGACTGGCAACAGACCCGCCAGACCGTTGATCAGACTGATGTTGGTCAGCACACTGCCGGTTGCACCCGCGGTAGGTAACGATGTCGCATCTTCGTTATCACCGCGCAGGAAGTCACCGTGGGACGAACCCGACAGACCTTCCATGATGTCGAAACGCACCAGCGCCGAGGCTCCCGAACCCGGCTGCACTGGCACATCGAAGAAGCGGTCGCTGTAATCGATGGTCACGCCCTGGGCGAGATCCTTGAAGGTCGCCCAGTCATAGCCGGAGCCGCCGATATAGCGGTCACCAAAGCCGAGACTGCCGACCATGATGTCGTCGCCGCCTTCTCCGTTGAACTTATCGTTCTCGTTGCCGCCGATGTAGACATCGTGGCCGATCACCGGATCGTTGCCGAGCGGGTCGAAGTTGTCGCCAGGTGCACCGTCCGAAGTGCCCTTCTCGATCCAGTCGTCGCCTTCGTTACCCATGTCCTGTTCGTTGGCTTTGCTGCCCAGGATGAAGTCATTACCCTGGCCACCAATGGCCTCGGAGGCGTCCTCACCGGTCACGATGAAGTCGCTGCCGAACCCGCCAATGATCAGGTTGATGCCGTTGCCTCCGTGCAGTACGTCGTTGCCGTCGCCACCCTGGAGGTTATCGTCGCCGCCGGTGTCGGTGATGATGTCGTCGCCGGCACCACCGCGCAGCTGGTCGTTGCCGTCACCGCCATCGATGCGATCGTTGCCGGCATCACCCCAGACCGTGTCATCGCCTTCACTGGAGATGAGAATGTCTGCGTTGTCTGTGCCACCCAGCACGATGTGCTCGGCACCGTTGTAGCGGATGTAGTTGGTGTCCAGCCCCACGGTCAGCGGGTTGTCACGGAACACCACCTGCTCTCCGTTCGGCCCGAGCGGATCGACTGTGAGCAGACCTTCGTTGAACTGCCTGCCCTGGTCCACTTCCAGGTAGAGCCCAGGATCCGAGAACACCAGGCCCGGCAAGTGCGTGGCCGAGGTGTTGGCCATGATCAGCTTGGCGAACGAGTTGCTTTCAAGTTCGGCATTCATGGACAGGCCAGAGGTACGCTCCAGGTAGTAGAAGCGGTCGCCGTCCTGCAGTTTTTCCAGCTGGTTCTCGAACACGAAGTTGAAGGTCGTGCCGAGCATGCCGCCGAACGGGGTTTTCTGTTCGGCCAGGCCGCCGATCCAGAGATCGATGGCATCGACGCCCGTGATCGTCACCCCCCTCAGGTCGTCGGCAGTACCCAGCACTCCATCATTGCCGGGCAGCGTCACGTTGGCCCAGGTACCGGTGCCGTTGAGGAAGTCCAGGCGATCGGATGGCTCAGTAACACCACCATCGCCAAACACCAGCAACATCGCCGCAGCGCGTTTGCCTTCCAGCGTGGTCGCCGTAGTGATCGTGTCATGCGTGCCATAGGCCGCGATGAAGTTGATCAACGACTCCGGATGCTTGAGGTGCTGCACCAGATCGACCCAGCTGTTGTACGGCTTGAGTTGGGTATCCCCGGTTTGGCTGTAGATGTCGCGGCGGATCGCGTTGAGTGAGGGTATCCCCACATCACGGCCACGGGCGATGTTGATCGCCGGCAAGTCGAGTGGCAGGCCGAGCAGGTTATTGCGCAGCGCCTCGGTGACGAACTCGTCGATTTCGTTACCGGCTTGCCGAGTCACCCCACGAATGATCGCACTGGTCGCATCCTCTGGCGACACGCCACTGGCGGCGTACGCCAACGGGTTGAGGAACGCCGCGATCAAGCCCAGTTGCTGATCGGGATTAGCGCTGGCCGGATCGCCTACCACGCTGAAATCGATATCGAAGCGATCGACGGTCTCGGTCAGCATCGAGTGGCCAAACCGGTACACGGTGTGGGCGAACTCGGCGACGATCGAGGCATCGAGGTCGACGTCATAGACCTGGGTCGGTGCGAAGAACAGGTCAATGTTGGGCTGGATGGTCCGCGCAAACTCCTCGAACACCAGGTGCTGATACTGCATTTCGGTGCCGAACTTGGCCGCCTGGAACAAGCGCTCGCCATTCCACTCCAGCGCATCGAACTCAGCCTGGTTAGCTGGCAACGCACTCACCGGAGTGAGCAACCACTCGTTGAGGAAGGCCACGTCACCCGAATCGAGCACGGTATCCTTGGTTTGCTGGACCAGGCGGTTGTGCTCGGAGTGGAAGATCGCATGCACCGCGGTCAGGCCGATGTTCTCGTTGACCCGGCCGTCGCCAGCGATGTAGTGCGCATCCAGCAGCTCGTTGTCGTAGAAGCCCGGCGCAGGTGTACCACCCACGATATTGTCCGCATCGGGCGCGAGCGCTGCGCCGGTCTGGCCGTCCACCGGCACTGCATTGTGGTTAACGTCGATGAGAAACTGGTGACCGGTGCGCACAGCATTGGTCAGATCAATGGGAGCATCCCGGTTGCCTTCGACCAGTTGAGTGACGTCATCAGCTGTCCCGGCAATGCCGTCAGCACCGTTACCGATGCGAATCACCACCTGCGGCATGCCGTTCGGCCCCTTGATGAAATTGCCGTAGGCGTCGGTCGCCAGCAATGGCACGTTGTCGAAATCGGCATCCGTGAGATTGATGCCGAGCAGATCATGGGCTTGCGCCTTGACCACTTTCCAGGTGGCCATGCCGCCGATCTCGACATCGTCGACAGAGCCGAACACGCCATCGGCGCCCAGATCACGATTGGTGATCAGCTTGCCGGTGGCCACCGGATCGCCAGCTGCGTTGAGCCCATAGGCACGCAGGAACACCTGGTGCGACGGGTGCGAGCTATAGGTCTGGTTCTGGTCCACGAATGGCGTGGTGGTGTTGGTTTGCTCATGGATGTCGTCGGCAGTGCCGAGAACCCCATCCGCCCCTGGCAGGTTGGTCGCGCGGGTCAGCACCATGAAGTTGGCACTGCCGCCTGGCACAAACAACGGATCATCCTCTTTCAGCGGAATGAAGATGGTGCCCGAACCGCCTTTGGTGACCAGGTCCAGGCCATGATCGAAGAACTGCCCGAAGAAGGTCATCCAGGCGTTGAACGGCGCGGACAACCCCGCGTCCGCCGCGACGTTCTCGAAAAAGTACACATCGTGATCATCGGCAGTACCGAACTGACCATCCAGTCCGGGGCTGGCGACTATCCGTACGCCATCCTTGAGTACGTCGTCATTAAGCGGACCCACCACGCCGAAGTCGAGATGCCCGTTCAAGCCCGGGTCGAAAGCCGTGGCATAGGCCGCCGGGTTGTTCGACGTCTGATCGACGATCAGGTTACTGATGGTGCGTGGTTGCGAGTCAAACACATTGCCGCTGTTCTGCGCATACGACGATCCAGGGACAGCCGGCGAGCCGGGGCCAAAGAAGCCGGCAGGAACACCTTCGGCCGGATTGAAGACCGGATCGGTCAATCGCGGAAAGACGTTATCGGCGGCACCAAACTCGGTGTGGTTGTTGCCGTTGAGGTTCATCAGGTTGTTGTTCGACCCGTCGACCGAACGCAGGCCCAACGGCGCGCGGATGTTCGGGATCAGCGAGAGGATGTCCTGACCGGCCGCATCAGCCTCGGCAATCTTGATCTGGTCAAGGATGAAGTTGAGGTCGGAGCGGACCATGTTAAGGCCCGCGCCACCCGCGGTGGCATCGACTACAGGTACCAGCGGCGTTGGCGTGATCGGTGCACCGGCAACTACGGTAGCCGTCGGCGTGGAGAACAGGATCTCCGTGGTGCCGTGACCGTCCTGATAGATCGCCTTGACCCGCAACGACAAGCCGGCGAGGTCAGGAGAGACCTTGAACGCGGTGCCGTCGGCGCTTTGGAACGCCAGGTCGCCTGCCGGCAACAGGATGATGTCCTCGAATACGCCGCTGCCTGGGGTTGCCTCGAACTGCCAGATGTAGGACACCGAGGAGTTGGTGATCAAGCCCAGCGGATTACCCGCCGCGATGTTGTTGCCATCGCGCACCCCGGCCACGCTGACCGTCAGCGTGTCGCCCACCGTTATCGCCCCGCCGTTGCCATCCGTGACGGTCGGGCTGCCAGTTGGTTGTAGATTCTGCCCCGGCACCAGCACTAGCTGATCATCGGCGAATTGCAGGCGTTCGATATGCAGCAGGGTATCGGTGCCGTCGCGCCCCACTACGCTATCTATCACTGTATAGACATCGTCCGCCAAAGTGGCCGTGCCGCGGTCGTCAACAGTAACCGTATACTCGT
This sequence comes from Pseudomonas sp. P1_F7, assembly GCF_056405655.1. Lineage (NCBI taxonomy): Bacteria > Pseudomonadati > Pseudomonadota > Gammaproteobacteria > Pseudomonadales > Pseudomonadaceae > Pseudomonas > Pseudomonas sp. P1_F7. The sequence goes on along the minus strand of NZ_JBFUBR010000017.1, from coordinate 54,638 downwards.
CCTGAAGCCCGGAGAAGATGGCGGTGTCGAAGGCCGCCCCGCCCGTCGAGGTGCCGGGCATGACTTCCCGCACGGCCTTGAGCTGACCAGGGTTATAGGTGCGGTCCAGCATGAACGGGATCATGTCGACCATGCTGTCAAAGCTGGCAATCTCGGGACCGGTATGGTTGACGTCGCCGGCGGCATAAACGGCAATTCTGACGTTGATCCATTTGTCGCCGTCGATCAGGTCATCGCCACCGCGGCCCTCGATCAGGTCGCTGCCATTACCGCCGAGGATGATGTTGCCAGTGGCAAATCCGGTGGTCGGCAATCCGGCATCGGCCAGGAACTGGTCCAGTCCGCGGATCAACGCGACATTGGTCAGCGCACTGCCCGTGGCACCACCGTGGTTGATGATAGTGTCCGCATCGACATCATCGCCTTTGAGCACATCGCCGAAACTCGAACCGGACAGTCCCTCGACCTCGGCAAAACGGTCGAGAATCGAGGCTGGCGAGGCGCCGACCGGATTGAACACCCCGGCATTCTGATTTGGTGTATTGCCGTGTGGCTGCGCCAGTGCGGCCATGCTCAGGTCAGCGGTCACGCCGACCCTGTCATTCTTGTAGGTCACCCAGTCGAAGCCGGACATACCGTCCATCTTGTCCTGGGCATCGCTGCCGACAAAGATGTCATCGCCACCCTCGCCGATCATTTCGTCAAAGCCGCCACCACCGACAAAGATGTCGTTACCGATCACATCGTCATTGAGCAACGGCGAGAAGTTGTCGCCAGGCGCACCGTCCTGGGTGCCCTTCTCGATCCAGTCATCACCTTCGTTGCCGGTAGGTGGCAGGTTGGTCTTGGCACCGAGGATGAAGTCGTCACCCTGACCGCCGAAGGTGATGCTGATGTCTTCGGTGGTGATGATGAAGTCCTGGCCATCGCCACCCAGGATCAGGTTGCCTGCAGCAAGCATGCTGCCGGCCACGATCACATCGTTACCGGCATTGCCCTCCAGCCGGTTGTCGCCGAACGAGTCGGAGATGATGTCATCGCCCGCGCCGCCCAGTACCGCATCGTTCCCGGCACCGCCTTCGAGGCGGTCGTTGCCGGCGTCGCCGTAAACGGTGTCATCGCCTTCACCGGAAATGATGATGTCATTGCCGGCGGTGCCGCCCATGACGATATGGTCTTCACCGGTGTACTGCAGATAGTTAGTGTCCGCACCGGGGGTGTCGGGGTTGTCGCGGATCACCAGCGGCACGACTTCCACGCCGTTGATCATGATGCCGCCCGTCGGATCGGCGCGGCTATCCAGGCCAAGGCCGGTGAACTGAGTGGCCTGATTCACTTCGAGAGTGAACGTCGGCGTCAGGAACACGGTGTTCGCCAGGTGGGTGACATCGGTATTGAGCATGATCAGCTTGGCAAAGGAGTTGTTCTCCAACTCGGCGCCGAAGTTCAGGCCCGCGGTACGCGACAGGTAGTAGAAGCGGTCGCCGTTCTGCAACGCCTCCATCTGGGTTTCAAACACGAAGTTGAACGTCGAGCCGAGCATCCCGCCGAACGGCATCTTCTGTTCGGCGAGGCCACCGACCCAGAAGTCGATGTCGTCGACGCCTGTGATCGTCACGCCCGTCAGGTCATCTGCAGTACCCAGTACCCCATCCTTGCCGGCCGTCGTTACGTTGGCATAGTCACCGGTGCTGTTGAGGAAGTCCAGGCGGTCAGCCGGCGAACCCGCAACATTGAATACTAGCGCAAAGGCTGCAGCGCGTTTGTCTGCCAGCGTGAGCGCCGCCGTGATCGTGCTATGCGTGCCATAGGCCGCGATGAAGTTGACCAGCGACTCGGGGTGTTTGAGGCTGTCCGCCAGGTCAGCCCAACTAATGTACGGTTTGAGTTGACTGTCGCCGGTGGATGCGTAGAACTCACGCCGCGCCTCGTTCAAGGTGGGGATGCCGGTGTCGCGACCACGCGCCAGGTTCAGGCTCGGCAAATCGAGCGGCAGACCGAGCAGGTTGTTGCGCAACGCTTCGGTGACGAACTCATCGAGTTCGTTGCCGACCTGGCGGGTCACACCGCGAACGATCGCCCCTGCCGCCTGGTCCGCAGTCACCCCGCTGCTGGCGAACGCCAGCGGATTGAGGAAGGCCGCGATCAGGCCGAGTTGCGAGTCCGGGTTGGCCGGGTCAGTGAGGAGCGGATTGAACGCAGGGTCGAAGCGATCGACGGTCTCGGTCAACATCGAGTGACCGAAGCGGTACACCACGTGGGCGAACTCGGCGAGGATTGCCGGGTTGATCGAGGTGTCATACCCGCTGGGCGCAAGGAATTCGTCGACCTGCGGCTGAATGGTCCGCGCGAACTCCTCGAACACCAGGTGCTGGTACTGCATCTCGGTGCCGAACTTGGCGGCCTGGAACAGGCGTTCGCCGTCCCACACCAACGCTGCAATCTCGGCGGGTGTAGTCGGAATCGCGGCCACGTCGACCGCCAGCCACTCATTGAGGAAGGCCAGGTCGCCGGCGGCTATGAGGGTGTCCTTGGTTTGCTGGACCAGGCGGTTGTGCTCGGAGTGGAACACATGGTGCACGGTGGTCAGGCCGATGTTCTCGTTCACCCGGCCGTCGCCGGCAATATAGTGGGCGTCGAGCAGTTCGTTGTCATAGGTCAGGTTGTTGCCGACCCCGTCAGTTGGCTGCGCATTGCCGATAGCGCCATCAGCATCCGCCTGCAGAACCCCATTGGCGACGACTGGCGCGGCATTGTGGGCGATGTCGTCGAGGAAGCCATGCCCGGTGCTCACGGCGTTGGCCAGACTGATCGGAGCAGCCCGATTGCCTTCGACCAGTTGAGTGACGTCATCAGCTGTCCCGGCGATGCCGTCAGCGCCGTTGCTGATGCGAATCACCACCTGCGGCATGCCGTTCGGCCCGCGGATGAAGTTGCCGTACGCATCGGTTGCCAGCAACGGCACGTTGTGTACATCGGCGTCAGTCAGGTCAATGCCGAGAATGTCACGGGCCTGGGCCTTGACCACCTTCCAGGTCGCCATGCCGCCATTTTCGCCGCTGCCATCATCGGCAGTGCCGAACAGGCCATCGGCGCCGAGGTCGCGGTTGGTAATCAAGCGCCCCGTTGCAACAGGATCGCCGGCCGCGTTGAGGACGTACTCGCGCAGGAACACCTGATGCGACGGGTGCGAGCTGTAGGTCTGGCTCTGGTCGACGAATGGCGAGGTGGTGTTGGTCTGGCCATCATCGGTGGTGCCGACTATTCCGTCCGCGCCGGCGGTACGCACCGCACGTGGCAGCACCATGAAGTTGGGGCCACCCGTTACGAACAACGGATCGTCCGCTTGCAGCGGAATAAACACGAAGTCGGTAGCGCTCTTGGTGACCAGGTCGAGTCCGTGGTCGAAGAACTGGCCGAAGAAGGTCATCCACGAGTTGAAGCTGGCGGTCAGGCCGACGTCCGGCGACACATTGGGAAAGAAGAACACATCCTTGTCATCGGCCGTGCCGAACACGCCATCCAGCCCGGGGCTGGTGACTATCTGAACGCCATCCTTGAGTACGTCGTCATTACCCGCACCCACCACGCCGAAGTTGAGCACACCGTCCAGGCCCGGGTCGAACGCTGAGGCATAGGCCGCCGGGTTGTTGGCGGTCTGGTCGACGATCAGGTTACTGATAATCCGTGGTTGCGGATCGATCACCGTCCCTGTCCCGGCATATGCATCCAGAAACGAGGGATCAAGCAGGCGCGGGAAGGCATTGTCCGCAGTGCCAAACTCGGTCTGGCCGGTGACCAGGTTGTTGAAGCTGCCATCAACGGTACGCAGGCCGAATGGCACCTGAGAGTTGGGAAGCAAATCAATGAGGCTTGCGCCGTCGGCATTCGCTTCTGCGATAAAGATTTGCTTAAGGATGAACTCCAGGTCCGACTTGCTGAAATTGGCCATTTTGGATTGCCCTCGATCTATTTGGGTAAAGGCACGGGACGAGAAAATCCTCCCGCGCCAAGTCAAGTGCTGGCTTGCGCAGTGTGTTGGTTATGTTTTTTAGAGAGAGCTCTGGCGTTACCCGAGACCCGGGATACGCGCCTGGAATTCGCGAAATGAATTGCTCGCTTGGCGATCAGGCAGAGCGGATTCGAGCCCTGGGCGGGCCATGGAATCTGGAAGTGAAGGCGAACGTCCTGGTCAGCCCCTTCCCTCTGCAAAAGAACGAAATGATCGACATAACTCTGCTCCTCTCAGGAGAGTCACCGCGCCTTGCGTTGCCAAAGCGATGGCAAGCTTCAGGCGGGCGGGCCCCCCGATAACTAAGACTAAAGTTCCATAACAAACCTTTGTCAATATTACGTCGCTAAAACTGACGACTGGCGCTAGGCATCACAACTAGCTGTTTTTAAAAGATATATAGGAAGTTGAGTGCAGGTATAGAGCGAAATGTTATTTCTAACTACCGGGAGTGCAAATAACAAAGGAATAACGTCGCAGCGCGTAACTACCTAAGTACCTTTCATGTCCTTCATTCAGAAGGAGGTTGTGTCCCTCCAGCCTTGGGTGGAGAGATTGCGCGCGCCGAACCGGAGGTACGGGTGGCCGTCGAAAAAGGCCTGAAGCAAATACAGAAAGCCTGGGCCGATCGTCTCGGTAGCCCTGATGCGGCATGGGCCGTCATCGCTCAATGTGTGGAAGCGCTAGTCCTGTCCCGAGCAGTCGAGAAAGAACGAACTCGCAAGGAAATCATTGCCTCGACCCGCAAAGCTATTGAAAAGAGCTATTTCACGCCGGAAAAATAGAAAAACGTCTCCGATTATGCGAGAGCAGCTCGCAACGCCATGATCATCGCTATCGCTGCAAAACCCTGGTCGATTCAGCCCTCCCTGAATTCCCACACCGAATGCATTTCATGAGGCAATTGAGTGAAAGGAGAAAGGGAGGGCATCCATTGCCCTCCCCTCCGCGGTCCACGCTCCCTGCGACAGTACTGACCAGGACCTCAGGCGACCAGAATGAAGTCCGTCTGATCAACGGTCGCGCTGCTGACACCCACAAGGCGGATGGAGTCCACTCCGATCCCAACCACCGTGTCCGCCCCGTCAGCCGCTATGCTCACGTCGGCAGCGAACGTCGCGCTGCTGATCGCCAGCGCCGTGACATCGAGCAAGTCCTGCCCTGCGGCCGGATTGGCTCCGAAGTCCAGGATCGCATCGTTGCCGAAGCTCGGGCCAAACGCGAAGATATCGTTGCCGCCGCCGCCGAGCAGCGTGTCGTTACCGCCACCGCCGGTGAAAACGTCGTTGCCCGCACCACCCACGATCACGTTGCCGAGCGCGTTGCCAGTGCCCGCGAAGTTGCCGCTGCCGCCGAAAAACAGATTCTCGACGTTGGCATCCAGGGTGGAGCTCGCGAGCGAGCTCCAGACCGAGTCAATACCCTCACCGCCAAGCTCGGTCACCACGTCACCAAGGTCGGTGACTTCGTAGGTATCGTTGCCGACGCCACCGACCATCGTGTCGGCACCTGCACGACCGATGATGGTGTCGTTACCTGCGCCGCCGCTGAGGACGTCGTTACCCGCCCCTCCCACGATGATGTTGGCCAGCCCGTTGCCGGTGCCCGCAAAGTTGCCGCTGCCGCCGAAAAACAGATTTTCGACGTCGGCACCCAGGGTGTAGCTCGCAAGCGAGGTCCAGACCGTGTCGCTGCCAGAACCGGCGAGCTCGGTCACCACATCCCCAAGGTCGTCGACTTCATAGGTATCGTTGTCGACGCCACCGACCATCGTGTCGGCACCTGCGTGACCGATGATGGTGTCGTTACCTGCGCCACCGATGAGGACGTCGTTACCCGCCCCGCCCACGATGATGTTGTCGAGCGCGTTGCCGGTGCCCGCAAAGTTGCCGCTGCCGCCGAAAAACAGATTCTCGACGTTGGCACCCAGGGTGTAGCTCGCCAGCGAGGTCCAGAGCGTGTCGATGCCGGCACCGGCGAGCTCGCTCACCACGTCCCCAAGGTCGGTGACTTCGTAGACATCGTTGCCGCCACCGCCGGCCATCGTGTCGGCACCTGCGCCACCGATGAGGACATCAATACCCGCACCGCCCACGAGCGTATTGTCGAGCGCGTTGCCGGTGCCCGCGAAGTTGCCGCTGCCGCCGAAAAACAGATTTTCGACGTTGGCACCCAGGGTGTAGCTCGCGAGCGAGGTCCAGACCGTGTCATTGCCGCCACCGGCGAGCTCGGTCACCACGTCCCCAAGGTCGGTAACTTCATAGATATCGTCGCCGAGACCTCCAGCCATGGTGTCGACACCCGCTCCCCCGATGAGAATGTCATTGCCCGCGTCACCATTGAGGATGTCGTTGCCACCCAAGCCGTTCAGGATGTCGTTGCCATCACCTCCGCTGGCCACGTCGTCGCCTGCCGTGCCGGTGAATATGTCGGCACCGGCGGTACCGACAAACAGATCACCGACCACTGTCGTTGCGGCAGAGGTGACTCGCTCAAGTGTGCCGAGGTCATCGGTGTAACTCGCGACGACACGCAGTTGCTGACCGACCTGCGCCTGGCCGGGCGTGAAGGTCGTGCCCGTCGCGCCGGCGATGTCGGCAAAGACCGCACCGCTCCCCACCTGCCACTGACGGGTAATCACCGAGGTCGTGGTCCCGTCGGCGTCGGTGAACGCATCCGTGGCGGTCAAGCCGGAGCCTTCCGTCGGGGTCGTATCGCTGATCAGCACCGTGCCAACCGGTAGGACGTTGACGGGGCTGCCGCCGAGCGGCGCAGTTGGCGCGGTCGGCGCCGAGAACACGCTTTCCAGCACGCCGTGGGCGTCCTGATAGACGGCCCTGACGCGCAGCAGCAGTCCCTCCTCAGCCGCGGTCACCGTGAAGGTCGGACCGGTCGCGGTTCCTAGTCCGCCTCCGAGCGCAATACCGATGTCGTCGAAGATACCGGAGCCCGGGTTTGTTTCGACCTGCCATACGAAGGCGATGGGACCGGTGATCGCACCGCCCGTAGTGACATTGTCCGCATCGCTGACGGTGTCGGCCAACACCGTCAACACTTGGCCAACGGCCGGCGTGCCATCGCTGATCCTCAGCAAGCCAACCGGCTCGGTGTTCAAGCCAGCGACGAGAACCTGCGACTGATCGGCGAACTGCAGCCGCTCGATATTGCTGAGCGTGTCGATCCCGTCCCTGCCAACGACACTGTCGGTGACCGTAACGGTGCCGTCGACGTTCTCGATGACGGTGTAGTCGGCCAGAAGGCCGGTGTACAGGGCCGTGTCGAAGGAATGGCCAGGGTTAAGGGGGTCAGGCGCATCCGTCAGGATCTCACGGACGGCGACGAGTTGGCCGGGGTTGAAGGTACCATTGAGCATGAGCGGCACCAACGGGACCATGCTGTCGAACGTTGCGATCTCCGGACCTGTGCCATCAATGTTCTGCCGCACGCTGATACGTACGTTGAGCCACTTGTCACCGTCGATCAGGTCATCGCCACCATCACCTTCGATGATGTCGCTGCCGCCACCGCCGAGGACGATGTTGCCGGCGCCGAACTGATCGTCGGCTGTGCCGGCGATGCCATCCGCGCCGTTGCCGGCGGTGCCGACGAACGAGCGCAGGCCGCTGATCAGGTCGAAGTTGGTGAGCACGCTGCCCTGAGCACCGGCAGCCGCGATCACGGTGGCATCGGCTTCATTGCCACGCAGGATGTCACTGAAGTGCGATCCCGACAGACCTTCCACCTGACGGAACCGAGCCACGGTTGCGCCCAACTCCGGCAGTGGCGCCGCGAGAGCGATGTCGGCGAGGCCCAGGTCGACGCTCACGCCGAACGGGTCGTCCTTGAAGCCGGCCCAGTCGTAACCGGAACCGCCCAGGTAGCGGTCGCCCGCACCGCCGTTGCCGTACATGATATCGTCGCCGCCTTCGGCCATGAATCTGTCGGGCGAGCCGGTGCCGATGAAGATGTCGTTACCGCGTATCAGGTCGAGCCCGTTCGGGTCGAAATTGTCGCCGGGAGCACCATCGGCCGTTCCCCTCTCGATCCAGTCGTCACCTTCGTTACCCATCAGTTGTTCGTCGGCGATACTGCCCATGATGAAGTCGTCGCCCGCGCCACCGAAGACCTCCGAGGAGTCCTCACCGGTGACGATGAAGTCCTTGCCGAAGCCGCCGAGGTTCAGATTCACGCCGTTGCCACTGTGGATGACGTCGTTGCCGTCGCCGCCATGAATGGTGTCGTCGCCCCCGATGTCCGCGATGATGTCGTCGCCGTCGCCCCCGACCATGAAGTCGTTGCCGTAGCCACCCTCGAGGCGGTCATTGCCACCGTCGCCATAGAGCGTGTCGTCGCCGTCGCCAGAAACGAGAATGTCATTGACGGCCGAGCCACCGAGCACCACATGATCTTCGCCGGTGTACTGCAGGTAGTTGGTATCAGGGCCGACCGTCGCAGGGTTGTCCCGAATGACCAGCGGCGTGAGGAGGATGCCGCCGACAGGGTCGGCATTGCCCGGCAGGTTGTCGGCGGCCTCATTGACTGGCGTCAATGGATTGTCGACCAGTATGCCATCCGGCCCGGCAATCACGCTCTCGTTGAACTGCCTGGTCGGGTCGACCTCGAGGGTAAAGGCCGGAGTCAAGAACATGACGGCTGGGAGGTGGGTCGCATCGGTGTTGGCCATCACCAGCCTCGCGAACGAGTTGTTCTCCAACTCGGTGACGAAGTTAAGCCCCGCGTTGCGTTCCAGGTAGTAGAAGCGGTCGGCGTTCTGTAGCTTCTCCATCTGGGTCTCGAACACGAAGTTGAAGGTCGAGCCGAGCATGCCGCCAAACGGCATTTTTTCCTCGGCGAGGCCGCCGATCCAGAGGTCGATGTTGTCCAGACCGGTAATGGTGACGCCGGTCGGGCCACTCGCCCAGGCGCCGGTGCTATTGAGGAAGTCCAGCCGGTCCGCCGGCTCGCCGGCGCCGCCCAACACCAGGAGAGAGGCTGCGGCGCGCTTCCCGTCGAGCGTGGTGGCGCTGGTAATGGAGGCGTGCGTGCCATAGGCGGCGATGAAGTTGATCAGCGATTCCGGGTGCTTCAGGTGTTGCACCAAATCGGCCCAGCTGATGTAGGGCTTCAGGTTGCTGTCGCCGGTCGCGGTGTAGAACTCACGACGCGCCTCGTTCAGGGTCGGAAGCCCGGTATCACGACCGCGCGCGATGTTGAGGGCGGGCAGGTCGAGCGGCAGGCCCAGCAAGTTGTTGCGCACCGCTTCGGTGACGAACTCATCGATCTCGTTGCCGACCTGGCGCGTCACGCCGCGGACGATGGCACCGGCCGCCTGCTCCGGGGTCGGGCCACTGGCCGCAAACGCCAGCGGATTGAGGAAGGCCTGAATCAGGCCGACCTCGCTTGAGACGAAGTTTGGGTCTAGCCGGTCGATGGTCTCGACCAGCATCGAGTGGCCGAGGCGATAGACCGCGTGCGCGAACTCGGCGACGATCGCCGGGTCGATCTCGGTTTGATAATTCTGGTGTTCGCCAAGGAAGGGATCGATGTTCGGCTGAATGGTACGCGCGAACTCTTCGAACACCAGGTGCTGATACTGCATCTCGGTACCGAATTTCGCCGCCTGGAACAGGCGCTCTCCGTTCCAGTGCAGGGCAGCGATCTCAGCCGCGGTTGTTGGCAACACCAACAATTGGGCATCGGGCATCAGCCACTGGTTCAGGAAGTTGACATCGTTGGAGGCGATGGCCACATCCTTGGTGTGCTGGACCAGACGGTTGTGCTCCGAGTGGAAGATGGAGTGGACGGTGGTCAGGCCAATGTTCTCGTTGACCCGGCCGTCGCCGGCGATGTAGTGCGCGTCAAGCAGTTCGTTGTCGTAGAAGCCTGCGGCCACCGGGCCGCCGGCAACGAGGTCGGCATCGGCCGTCAGTGGCGCACCGGTCTGGCTGTCCACCGGAACGGCGGTGTGGGCGACATCGATGAGGAACTGGTGGCCGGTGCGCACGGCATTGACCAGGCTGATCGGCGCAGCAGGATTACCCTCGACGAGAACATCATCGGCGGTATCAGCAATACCATCCGCGCCCCTCATCATGACCATCGGGAAGCCGTTCGGGCCCTTGATGAAATTGCCGTAGGCGTCGGTGGCGAGCAGCGGCACGTTGTCGAAGTCGGCATCAGTAAGATTAATGCCAAGCAGATCGCGTGCCTGCGCCTTTACCACTTTCCAGGTAGCCATCCCACCGATTTCGACGTCGTCGGCAGTGCCGAACAGGCCATCGGCGCCCAGGTCACGGTTGGTAATCAGCTTGCCGGTCGCCACCGGATCGCCGGTGGCATTGAACTCGTAGGCGCGCAGGAACACCTGGTGCGAAGGGTGCGAGGTATAGGTCTGGTTCTGGTCGACGAACGGCGTGGTGGTGTTTGCAGCCTCGTGGATGTCGTCGGCGTTGCCGAGGATGCCATCGGGCCCGGGCAGGTTGGTGGCCCGCGTCAACACCATGAAGTTGGTCGGGCTGCCCGCAACGAACAGCGGATCGTCCGGTTGCAGCGGGATGAACACCGTGCCGCTGCCGCCCTTGGTCACCAGGTCGAGGCCGTGGTCGAAGAACTGACCGAAGAAGGTCATCCAGGTATTGAACGGTGCGGACAGACCTGCGTCCGGCGCCTCGTTAGCCATGAAAAAGGTCTGGAACGTCGTGCCGTCGGTACGGGTTCCAGTAACCACCTGCGCACCGTCCTTCAAGACATCGTCAACCGTGCCGAGGATGCCATCCAGACCGGGATCGAACGTGGCCGCGACCGCCGCCGGGTTGGTGGCGGTGTTGTCGGCGATCAGATTGCTGATGGTGCGAGGCTGCGAGTCGGTCACCAGGCCGCTGGTCTGGGCGTAAGAGGTGCCCGCCTCCGCCGTATCGAACTGCGCCGGAACCAGTCGCGGGAAGACCGTGTCGGCTGCACCGAACTCGTTCTGACCCGTCACCAGGTTGTTGAACGACCCGTCGACCGTGCGCAGGCCCAAAGGCACCCGTGCATTCGGCAGCATGCTGAGGAGATCCTCACCGGCCGCATTCCTTTCCGCGATCTGAATCTGATCGAGAATGAACTGCAGATCGGCCCGGATATAGTGCACACCGGTGCTGGCGACCGGAGTCTCGACCGGCAGCGGGGCTGCCGGTGGCGGAGCAACGCCGGCTACGACCGCTGCGGTTGGAGCAGAGAACGCCGTCTCGAGCACGCCATTTTCATCCTTATAGACAGCCCTGACGCGCAACTCCAGCCCGGCGAGATCCGGGGTCACCCTGAAGGTCGACCCGGTTATGTGCGCCAATGCTGCGCCCCCGTCCGCAAGACGGGTGATGTCCTGAAAGACGCCCGTACCCGGGACTGCTTCGAACTGCCAGTAGAAGGCGATCGGTCCGGCGATCGCACCGCCGGTAGCGACGTTGTCCGCATCAGTCACGTCGGCAGCCGATACCCTCAGCAGTTGACCCGTGGTCGGCGTAGCGTCCGGGGTGTTGCTGGCAGCATCGAGTATGGTCAGCAAGCCCAGCGGGTCGTTGTTGAGCCCGACCCCGTCTGGCAGGGTGAGCGACTCATCGTTGAACTGCAGCCGCTCCATATTGGTCAGGCGGTCGGTGCCGTCGCGCCCGACGACGCTGTCGGCCACGGTGGTCACGCCGCCCACAGTGGTGACGGTATAGTCGAGCCGGTTGCCCGTGAACAAGGCCGTGTCAAAGGCGGGGGCAGCCGTCAGGATCTCGCGGACGATGACGAGCTGACCGGGGTTGAAGGTACCATCGAGCATAAACGGGATCATGGGCTCCATGCTGTCGAAGGTGGCAATCTCCGGCCCGGTTCCATCAAGGTTCTGGCGCACACTGATGCGCACATTCAGCCACATGTCGCCGTCGATCAGGTCGTCACCGCCGCGGCCTTCGATGATGTCGCTGCCACCACCGCCGAGGACGATGTTGCCCGCGCCGAACTGATCGTCTGCCGTGCCCACGATACCGTCCGGGCCGGCTGCAGCCGCACCAAGAAACGCCCGCAGACCGTTGACGAGGTCAATATTGGTGAGCACGCTGCCTGGGACACCGGCAGCGGCGATCGTGGCCGCGTCGGCATCATCGCCGGTCAGCATGTCGCTGAACACCGACCCCGACAGACCTTCCACCTGGGGGAACGTGGTATGCACGCCTGCAACCGAAGGCGACAGGGGCGATTGTTCGAAGGCGATGCGGCTCATGTCCACAGTCACGCCGTAAGGGTCATCCTTGTAGGTGGCCCAGTCGAAACCGGACATGCCCAACATCTTGTCCGGGCCCTCACTGCCGATGAAGATGTCATCGCCGCCTTCACCGATCATTTCATCGAAGCCGCCGTCACCGCTGAAGACGTCGTTGCCGCCGGTCAACTCTGCCAGCAAAGCCAGTGGCAGGTTACCGGCGAAATTGTCGCCGGGGGCGCCGTCCTGGGTCCCGACCTCGATCCAGTCGTCGCCATCGCCGCCCATCATTTGCAGGTTCAGCCGGCTGCCGAGCATGAAGTCATTGCCGGCGCCAGCGAAGACCTCCGTAAAGTCCTCGCCGGTGACGATGAAATCGTTGCCGGCGCCGCCGAGGATGATATTGGCGCCGTTGCCGCCGTGGATGACGTCGTTGCCGGCCTCTCCGTGGATGACGTCGTCGCCGCCCATGTCGGTGATGATGTCGTCGCCATCGCCACCCTCGATCTCGTCATTGCCGTAGCCGCCTTCGAGGCGATCGTTACCGGCGTCGCCCCAGAGCGTGTCGTCGCCGTCGCCAGCGACGAGAATGTCATTGCCGGCGGTGCCGCCGAGCACGACATGGTCTTCGCCGGTGTACTGCAGGTAGTTGGTATCGGGCCCGACCGTGTTGGGGTTGTCGCGGATGACCAGCGGCGTGATCACGACGCCGTTGATGATGATGCCACCAGTGGGATCGGCATTGCCGGGCAGGTCGTCGACGGTGCCCAGTATGCCGTCCGGACCGGCAATCACGCTCCGGTTGAACTGCCTGGTGGGGTCGACCTCGAGAGTAAAGGTCGGGCTCGAGAACATGAGGGCCGGGAGATGGGTTGCGTCGGTGTTGAGCATCACCATCTTGGCGAACGAGTTGTTCTCGAGCTCGCTCAGGAAGTTGAGTCCCTGGGTGCGGTGCAGATAGTAGAGCCGGTCGCCGTTTTGCAGCTTCTCGAGCTGGTCCTCGAAGACGAAGTTGAAGGTCGAGCCGAGCATGCCGCCGAACGGCATTTTTTCCTCGGCCAGGCCGCCGATCCAGAAGTCGATGGCATCAACGCCGGTAATGGTTGCCCCATTTACCAGGTTGGCATAGACGCCGGTGCTGTTGAGGAAGTCCAGGCGATCCGCTGGCTCACCGACGCCGCCCAACACCAGGAGCGTGGCCGCTGCGCGTTTCGCGTCGAGCGTGGTGGCGCTGGTAATGGAGGCGTGCGTGCCGTAGGCGGCGATGAAGTTGATCAGCGATTCCGGGTGCTTCAGGTGTTGCACCAAATCGACCCAGCTGGTGTAGGGCTTCAGCTGGCTGTCGCCGGTGCCGGCGTAGAATTCACGGCGCGCCGCGTTCAAGGACGGGATGCCGGTATCGCGGCCGCGCGCGATGTTGAGGGCGGGCAGGTCGAGCGGCAGGCCCAGCAAGTTGTTGCGCACCGCTTCGGTGACGAACTCATCGATCTCGTTGCCGACCTGGCGCGTCAAGCCGCGGACGATGGCGCCGGCCGCCTGCTCCGGGGTCGGGCCACTGGTCGCAAACGCCAGCGGGTTGAGGAAGGCCTGAATCAGGCCGATCTCGCTGGAGACGAAATTGGGGTCCAGCCGGTCAATGGTCTCGGTCAGCATCGAGTGGCCGAAGCGAAAGACCGTGTGCGCGAACTCGGCGACGATCGACGGATTGATTGTGTCATCGAAGTCAAGGAAGGCATCGACCTGCGGTTGAATGGTGCGCGCGAACTCTTCGAACACCAGGTGCTGATACTGCATCTCGGTGCCGAATTTCGCCGCCTGGAACAGGCGCTCACCGTTCCAGTTCAAGGTCGACAGATCAGCAGGAACAGACGTGACGGGCGTCAGCAGCCACTGGTTCAGGAACGTCAGGTCGCCGGCGGCCGCTGAGGCCAGGACCGTGTCCTTGGTCTGCTGGACCAGCCGGTTGTGCTCGGAGTGGAAGATGGAGTGGACGGTGGTCAGGCCGATGTTCTCGTTGACCCGGCCGTCGCCGGCGATGTAGTGCGCGTCGAGCAGCTCGTTGTCGTAGAAGCCTGCGGCCAGCGGGCCGCCGGCAACGAGGTCGGCATCGGCCGTCAGTGGCGCACCCGTCTGGCTGTCCACCGGGCTGGCATTGTGTGCGATGTCGATGAGGAACTGGTGACCGGTGCGGATCGCCAGCGATGCGTCGATCGGCGCCAGCGGATTGCCCTCGACCAAGCCGGTCGTGGTCACGATCTGCGCAAAGCCGTTCGCCCCCCGAATGAAGTTGCCGTACGCGTCGGTCGCCAACAGCGGCAGGTCGAGGACGTCGAGATCGTCGAGATCGATGCCAAGCATGTCGCGCGCCTGCGCCTTCACCACTTTCCAGGTGGCCATCCCGCCGATTTCGACGTCGTCGGCAGTACCGAACAGGCCATCGGCGCCCAGGTCACGGTTGGTGATCAGCTTGCCGGTCGCCACCGGCTTGCCGGCGGCATCGAGTTCATAGGCGCGCAGGAACACCTGGTGCGAGGGATGCGAGCTGTAGGTCTGGTTCTGGTCGACGAATGGCGTGGTGGTGTTTGAAGCCTCGTGGATGTCGTCAGCGGTGCCGAGGATGCCATCGGGCCCGGGCAGGTTGGTGGCCCGTGTCAACACCATGAAGTTGGTCGGGCTGCCCGGGACGAACAGCGGATCGTCCGGCTGCAGCGGGATGAACACTGTGCCGCTGCCGCCCTTGGTCACCAGGTCGAGGCCGTGGTCGAAGAACTGACCGAAGAAGGTCATCCACGGGTTGAACGGCGCGGACAGGCCCGCGTCCGGCGACTGGTTAGGAATGAAAAAGGTCTGGAACGTCGTGCCGTCGGTACGGGTTCCAGTAACGACCTGCGCACCGGCCTTCAACACATCGTCAACCGTGCCGAGGATGCCATCCAGACCGGGATCGAACGCGGCCGCGACCGCCGCCGGGTTACTGGCGGTATTGTCGACGATCAGGTTGCTGATGGTGCGTGGCTGCGAGTCGATCACCAGGCCACTGGTCTGGGTGTAAGAGGTGCCCGCCTCAGCCGGGAGGAAGACTGGAGTGGTCATGCGCGGGAAAAAGTTGTCGGCTGCGCCGAACTCGCTCTGACCCAGTCTCAGGTTGTTAAACGTCCCGTCGACCGTGCGCAGACCGAAAGCAAATTCCGGGTTCGGTATCAGGCTGGCGAGCGACTGGCCGGCAGTATTCGCTTCCGCGATGAAAATCTGCTGGAGAATGAACTCAAGATCGGATTGATTAAAGTTGGCCATTTGGATTGCCCTCGATATGTCTGGGTAAAGGCACAGGACGAGAAAGTCCCGCCGCGCCGAGTCAAGTGCTGGCTTGCGCAGTTTGTTGGTTATGTTTTTTAGCGAGAGCTGGCGTTACCCGGGACCCGGGATACACGTCTGGAATTCGCGAAGTGAGTTGCTCGCCGGGTGATCAGGCAGAGCGAATCCGAGCCTTGGGCGGGCCATGGAATCTGGAAGTGAAGGCGAACGTCCTGGACAGTCCCTTTCCTCTGCAAATGAACGAAATGAACGACATGATTCGGCTCCTCTCGGGAGAATCACCGTGCCTTGCATTGCCAAAGCGATGGCAAGCTTCAGCGGGCGGACTCCCGATAACATAAGACTAAAGTTCCATAGCAAATCTTTGTCAATTTAACGTCACTAAAACAGAAGACCGGTGCTTGGCAGCTCAACTAGCTGTTTTTAAAAGACATATAGAAAGTTGAGTGCAGGTATAGAGCGAAATGTTATTTCTAACTGTTTCACCGCCACCTACGCTGCTGCATAAGGGAGCAACGCAGCGATTTCGGAAGACTCGCCATCCATAGAGCGACCAGCCTGCGTGTCCATAAGCTGTTTACGGAACTACATTTACCGTTAGCTGTTGCGCCACAAGGGCAACCGGCTTTTCGTAGTGGGAGGACCAACATGCCCAAGCAGTCGAGCATCCGTTCCGAACTGGCCGACGCGCTCTTTCGTATGCGCCGCAGTTTTTACTTGCTGGCAGGGTTCAGCGGCGTCATAAACGTCATGATGTTGACGCCAGCCGTTTATATGCTGCAGGTCTATGATCGAGCCCTGGTCAGTCGCAACGTCACAACGCTGGCGATGTTGACTGTGCTGGTGGTAGGTCTGTTCTTGCTGATGTCCACGTTGGAAATGGTCCGCACCCGCGTACTGATCCGGGTCGGCAACTGCCTCGACATGGACCTCAACCGACGCATTTTCACCGCGGCATTCGAGCGCAACCTGAGCCGCGCCGGAGGCAATCCGGCCCAGGCACTGCAAGATCTCGCCCAGGTTCGTCAGTTCGTCACCGGCAATTCCCTGTTCGCCTTCTTCGATGCACCGTGGACGCCGATCTACCTGCTGGTCGCCTATCTGATCCACCCACTGCTCGGACTGCTCACCCTGATCGGCTCACTGATTCTGGTGGCCCTGGCCTGGCTCACCGAGAAGGCGACGCAGAAGCCGCTGTCCGAAGCCAATCAGGCTGCCCTCTCCTCCGCCCAATACGCCAACAACAACCTGCGCAACGCCGAGGTCATCGAGGCCATGGGCATGCTGCCGTCGATCAGCAAGCGCTGGTTCCAAAGCCATTTGCGCATTCTGGAAATGCAGACCCTGGCCTCCGACCGCGCCGCTTTGATCAGCAGCACCGGCCGCTTCGTGCGTATCACCTTGCAGTCGTTGATCCTCGGTGCCGGTGCGCTGCTGGCGATCGAAGGCAAGATCACCCCGGGGATGATGATTGCCTGCTCGATCCTCACCGGCCGCGCACTGGGCCCGGTGGAACAGGTCATCGCGTCGTGGAAGCAATTGCTCGGCTGCCGTTCGGCCTGGGGCCGGCTTAACGAAATGCTGCACGACTATCCGCGCCGGCCACCGAGCATGTCGCTGCAGCGGCCGATGGGCATGCTGGCAGTGGAAAATGTGTATGCCGGTGCCCCCGGTACCAACAACACGATTCTGCGCGGGGTGGGCTTCAGCCTTGTCCCCGGCGAAAGCCTTGGCATTATCGGTCCATCCGCCTCGGGCAAATCCACCCTCGCCCGCCTGCTGGTTGGCGTCTGGCCGGCGCAGGCCGGCAAGGTGCGCCTGGACGGCGCGGACATATTCACCTGGAACAAGGGCGAACTTGGCCCCTGGCTCGGCTACCTGCCGCAGGACGTGGAGCTGTTCGAGGGCAACATCGCCGACAACATTGCGCGCTTTGGTGAAGTGGACAGCGAAGCGGTCATCCGCGCCGCCAAGATCACTGGCGTGCACGAGATGATCCTGCGTTTCCCGCAGGGTTATGACACCCGCCTGGGCACCGATGGCAGCCCGCTTTCCGGTGGCCAGAAGCAACGCATCGCCTTGGCCCGCGCGTTGTATGGCGAACCCAATCTGATCGTGCTGGATGAGCCGAACGCCAACCTAGACGACGTCGGCGAAAAGGCCTTGGTCGATGCGCTGGCCGAACTCAAGGGCCGCGGCGCCACCGTCATTCTGATTTCCCACCGTCCCAACGTACTCTGCGCCGTCGATAAGGTGCTGATGCTGCGCGACGGCGGCGTGCAGATGCTCGGCACGCGCGATGAAGTATTCGCAGCGCTACGCAAGGCCGCTGTAATGCCTGCAGGCGCGTCGACCCCTCTGGCCTCCGTCAAAGCACGGGAGTGACCGATCATGCAAATGAGCCAACACACCGAGATGATCAAAGCCGATACCAGGAGCATGGTAGATCTGGACGTCGGTAAACCCGCGCGATGGGGCGTGTGGCTGGTGCTCGCCGGCTTCGGCGGCTTCCTCCTGTGGTCCTGGCTGGCGCCGCTGGATGCCGGTGTAGTAGCGACAGGCACGGTCAAAGTCACCAACAATCGCAAAGCCGTGCAGCACCTCTCCGGCGGTACCGTGGAGGCCATTCTCGTTCGCGAAGGCGATCTAGTGACAAAAGGTCAGGAGGTGGTCCGCCTCGACTCGTTGCGTGCCGCTGCCGAAGAGGGTGCGGTCAGCGCCCAGTACATCGTCAGCAAGACCGTGGAAAACCGCCTGGAAGCGGAACGTGACGGCCGCGACGTGGTGAACTTCGATCCCGAGTTGCTCAAGCGCTTCAAGGACGACCACCGCCTGGAGGCCGCCATGGACCTGCAACAGCGCCTGCTGGATACCCGGCGCGCCGGACTCGCTGGTGAAATCAGCATCCTGCAGGAAAACCTGGCAGCCTCGGCAGTGCAGCTCAAGGGACTGCAGCAGGTCTATAGCGCCCGCGCCTCGCAGATCAGCTTCCTCAACCAGGAACTGCAAGGCACCCGCGTGCTGACGGCCGAAGGCTATGTGCCGCGCAACCGCCTGCTTGAGCTGGAACGCAGCAATGCCGAACTCTCCGCCGGCCAGGCCGAGAACCTCAACAACATCGCCCGCGTGCGTAGCCAGACCACCGAAATCAAGCTGCGCATCCTGCAGCGCCAGCACGATTACCTGAAGGAAGTCGAATCGCAGCTGACTGAAACCGCCAAGGAAAACACCACTCTGGCCGACCGCTTGCGCTCGCTCGACTATGAAGTGACCCACACGGTGATTCGTTCGCCGATCGATGGCATGGTCCAGGGCCTGAGCATTGCCACCGTCGGCGGGATCATTCAGCCCGGCTTCAAGATCATGGAAATCGTTCCGGTCAACGAACCGCTGCAGGTCGACGCGATGATTCCCGTGCAGGCCATCGACAAGATGGTCCCCGGCCTGCCCGTGGACATTTCCTTCCCGGCTTTCAACCACGCCAAGACGCCAAACATCCCCGGCCGCGTGAAGACCATTTCCGCCGACCGCCTGATGGACGAGGAAAGCAAGCAACCGTTCTATCTGGCTCAGGTGGAGGTCACGCCCGATGGCATGGGCCTGCTTGGCAGCAATCACATTCGCCCCGGCATGCCCGCCAGCGTCACCATAAAGACCGGCGAACGCAACATGATCAGCTATCTTCTTAAACCAATGCTCGATCGTGTGGACAGCTCATTCAAGGAACAATGAGATGGAACGACGTTGCCTGCTCTTCTGCCTGCTGGGGTTGGCCCTGCCGGCCAACGCCATGGACCTCAAGCAAGCCTGGGATCTGTTGCAGTTCCAGGGCCCTATCTACCAGGCCTCCGTGCATGAAAAAGAGGCTGGCGAGGAAAACCGCGCCATCGGCAAGGCCGGCCTGCTACCGCAGATCAATGCCTCGGGCTACCACAACAAGGTCAATGGCTCCCAAAGCCAGAACAACATCGACAGAGATCTCCACTACGACTCCAAGGGCGCTAACGTGCGCCTGCGCCAGCCGCTGTTCAACAAACAGAAGATGGCCGAATACCGCCAGGGTCAGCAGCGTGCCGACTACAGCGACGCGGTATTCGATGCCAAGACCCAGGACGCCGCGGTGCGCTTGTCCGAAAGCTATTTCGATGTGCTCCTGGCCAGCGAAACCATCGTCCTGGCCAAGTCCAAGCTGACCGCCTTCGAAGAGCAACTCGCTTCGGCGAAGCGGCGCATGGAGCTGGGGGCCGGCACCGTCACCGACATCGACGAGTCGGCCGCTCGCCGCGACCTCGCTGACGCCGAGCTGATCGAAGCGCAAGACAACCTGATCAACGCGCGCCGCAAGCTTGAGGAATATATCGGTGAAACCCCGGAGTCACTGACCACCTTGCGCCCGAGCTTCGATACACCACCGCTGCTACCGAGCAACCTGCAGGACTGGTTGGTCAAAGCCCAGACCGATAGCCCGCTGATCCATGCGCGCCGTTATAGCAGCGACCTCGCAGCAGAAGAAGTGAAGCGTGCCAGGGCTGGCCACTGGCCAACACTGGATTTCATTGCCGGCTACACCGCGGGTGAGAGCCAGTCACTCTCCGAGTTGAATCAACGCAACCACTACGGTTCAATCGGGCTGGAAGTCAATATCCCACTGTACAGCGGTGGCGGCGTCAGCGCGTTGACACGCCAGGCCAGTGCCAATAGCGATAAGGCCATAGACGAACTCGACGCCGCGCGACAGGAAGTCATCACCGAAACCACCCGTGAGTATCAAGGCATACTGAGCGGCGCCAAACGCATTCGCGCGCTGGAGAAGGCAGTGGAGTCCAACGAACGCTCGCTGGCATCGACACGCAAGGGCTTCAAAGAGGGCGGCACCAGCACCAACTCGGACGTCCTCAATGCCGAAGAGCTGCTCTTCGTTGCGCGCCACGATCTGTTCGATGCCAAATTGCGCTATTTGATGTCGCGCCTGCGCCTGGCCTCATCGGTGGGCAGCCTGGGCGACGACGATATCAACCAGATCAACGACTACCTCGGCCCGGAACTGCTGGTCACCAAATAACGTTCACCTGCCGGCCGGTCGAGCCAAATGATGGCTGACCGGCGTTTTCCTCCCATGATCCCCACCCAGTCAATGCGCCTCTCGTTTAACCCGTTCATTCATCGCTGCATCTCGGCGCAGAAAGGCAGCCGCCAGCGAAAAAACCGTCAACGTTGAAATTTGCCCACTAAGCCCTTGATTCCTTTTATGCTCGATCCAGTTCCAAATGAAAAGCCACGCCCAGCTCCAGGCTGTAAACTGTTTCCCCATGCGCAAACTTTTGTACCTGACATTCTCCATGGCATTGCTCGCCGCCTTCACGACCTACGCGATGTGGGCCGCGGACCGGCCGGTGGGTCATTACCTTTCAGACCTGCGGATCAACCTGGCTGTCGACCAGGGTACGCCTGCGGACCGTGGCAATCTGTTGGGCATCCAGCCCGAACTGTTTCCTACCGATTATCAAAGTCCCGAGCGCTTGCACCGCAAGCTCGCGGCCTATCTGCAAGCAGCCCGGGACCAGGGTTTGTTGAACGGCAAGACCGTCGTGGTGTTGCCGGAACACGTCGGTACATGGCTGATGGTCAGTGGCGAGAAGGATGAGTTGTATCAGGCCAGCACCCTCAAGGAGGCCATGAACTGGCTGGCGGTGAGCAATCCCCTGAAGTTCGCCAAGGCGTTGATCAGCGCCGAGGGTGGCAACCGTCTGGACGATGCCCACCTGCGCATGAAAGCCAAGGCGATGGCCAGAGACTACCAGGCATTGTTCGGAGGGCTGGCCAGGGAATTCCACGTAACACTGGTGGCGGGCTCCATCGTGCTGCCCGAACCGAGCATCATCGACGGCACCCTGAAAATCGGCCGCGGCGCGCTGTATAACAGCAGCGTGGTGTTCAACAGCGAAGGCCTGCCGATCGGCCAGCCCCAGCGCCAGATGCACCCGTTCTTCGCAGAACAGAACGGGATCAAGGCGAACGGCGAGCACTCGCTCAACGTCGTTGATACCCCCGCAGGAAGGCTGGGCGTATTGATCGGCCACGACAGCTGGTACCCGGAAAACTACCTCAAGCTCAACGACCAAAGCGTAAAGCTGGTTGCAGTACCGGCCTTTGTGACCGGCCGTGGAACCTGGGATCAACCGTGGCGTGGCTACAGGGGTTCGCCGGAGCCGGCCTCGGTCAACTTGAAGCCTGGAGAAGTCAGTGAAGGCCAGGCCTGGCAGCGCCTGACCCTCACGACCCAGATACCGGTCAGTCAGGCTGTCGCTGGCATGAGTGTGTTCCTGCGGGGCCAGTTCTGGGATCAGGGCAGCGCCGGACACAGTTTCCTCAGCAGCAACGGCCAGCACTTTGCCGACGGCAACGCCCAGGGTGCGCGTTTGCTGAACCTCTGGTTGTAAGCCATGAAACCGCAGCCGATGCGCCTCGGCGATCTGTCGGTGGGCTTTGTTCATAGCCTGGCCGATGCCGTGCGCAGTCATGGCGTCGATCCGCAGCCGCTGCTCGATCAATACGGCCTCGATGCAGCGCGCCTGAGCGAAGCCGGTGCCCGGTTGTCGATACCGCGCTACATGCGCCTGGGCCACAGCGCCATTCAGCTGACCGACAACCCGGCCCTTGGCTTGCGCATGGGCCACCTCAGTCGCCTGTGTCAGGCAGGCCTCGCAGGGGTCACCGCCGCCCAGGCGCCGACCGTACGCGAAGCCGCGCGCTGCCTGATTCGGTTCGAAGCCTTGTATGGTTCGAATTATCGGGGTCAATCAAGCTTTCACGAAGACGCCCAGGGCGCCTGGCTGCGTTTCTATTCGATCAGCCCCTATAACGCCTACAACCGCTTCGTGGTGGATTCGATCATCGCCGGCTGGTTGCAGCAATTATCCAGTGTCAGCCCTGCCCCGCTGCGCGCCGAACGCATCGAGATCGAATTCGAAGAACCCGGCTACCGCGCGGCCTATGACGTTTTGGGTGACTGTCCGATTCAATTTGGCGGCGAGCGCAATCAACTGCGCTTGAGCCTGGCAAGTCTCGCCCAGCGCAACCCCGAGCATTGCCCGAGCACCTGGCGACATTTGCTGCAACTGTGTGAGCGGGAACTGGAACAACTGACACGCACCCGTAGCCTGCGTGAGCGCATCATTGCGCTGCTGGGACCGTTGCTCAGTGGTGGCCGGGAGCCTGACCTGCAAGAGGTGGCGGCACGCCTGAAGCTGCCCACCTGGACCTTGCGCCGCAAGCTCGCCGATGAAGGCACACAATTTCGTGCGATTCTCAACGACACCCGTCGTGACCTGGCGATGACTTACATACGCGACACCGAACTGGCGTTCGGAGAGATCGCCTACCTGTTGGGCTTTGCCTCAGCCGAAGCGTTTCAACGCGCATTCAAACGCTGGAACGGGCAGACACCCGGCGAATTTCGCCGCAGCCATCGCCAATCCGCCTGATGCTTACAACTCGGTAGCGTCTTCCGCCGGCTCCAATGGGTCCAGTTCGAATGCCTGGTACTCGAGCAGCTCTTCTTGATAATCGTCCATTTTTGAATCCCCCAACCCTTATTGAAAAACGTCTGAATAAATGACCAATCCCTTGAGCATAAAGTGCCCGCGTGAAAGAAAAATGACGCGGATACGACACTCTGTCGCTACTGAATAAAACGTAGCAGTTGGTCAGGAATTTATCATTGGTTTTTTCGCGGGAGATCGCAGAACAGCGGGCTTGCTTGATGCGGGTCAATCATTGGGGTGGTCACAGGATCGGGTCATCTGATCCGATCCTGTGGTATCACCCTCACTGGCCGGAGACAGGTATCGCCGGAATGGGTTCGCTCGGCGGTGGCAAGTCACTCGGGTTCGCCGGTGGCGTGACGATTTCCAGGGACGGTGCAGGCGCTACACTCCCGGTCGGCGTGATCGGCGCCGCTTCAGGAGGCGGGGCAATCGGCTCGGAAGCCGCAGGCGCCGCTTCAACTGGTACAGGTGCAGGGGCAGCTGCAGCAGGCTGTGTAGCGGGTACCGCTGCCGGGGCAGGTGCCAGCGGTGCCGGTGCAGCCTTGGCTTCAGGCATGCCCAGGTCTGTTTTCGGCTTTTCGGGGATGTGCGCAGCCTTTTTCGCTTCCGGCGGCAGGAACAGCTCGACCAGTGCGAAGAAACGCTCGTAGAACTTGGCGGACGATACGGTTTCGCTGGCGACCTTGACCATCGAGTCATCGGAGGAGCCGATCGGCATCGACACCGAGCCCAACACACCCACACCGAGACTGGCGGAGTTGTTGGTTTTCTTCAGTGCGTAACGATCCTGCAGGGCGTTGGCGAATACGGTCGCGTGATGCCCTTCGCTGCCGTCATCGGTACAGACCACACTGAAGCTGATCTCCATGTGGTTCTCACCGGTCTGCTGGAAGCTCTTGTGACCGCTGACCAGCTTCGAATCGTTGCTGGTGATAATGTAACCCTGGCTGAGCAAGGCGCGACGGGCGGCTTCACAGCTCTGGGTATCGGTGACCGGATAGTTGCGGGAAAAGGTTCCGGAATCGTCGAAGTTCTCATGCTCGTAGATGGCGGCCTTGTTCGATGAACAACCGGCCGCAGTGGCAAGCACGGCTGCCAGCCCGACAACCCGCATGGGAAGTGATTTAAACATTGAACATCCTGAGGAAAACGGTTCGGGGCATATTGTGCAACAGATCGATGCTTAGCGGAGCATCGATCGTGTCTTAAAACGGTTACAGGCTGATTGACCCCGGTTTTACGGAAAAGTCACCGCGGCAAATGACGTACGGCCAAACAAAAAGACCCCGGCATTTCGGCCGGGGTCTCCTGTGCAGCGCTAAACCTGGTCAGGCATCAGTAACGCTTGATGTCCGCCTGGCTTTCCAGCTGCTTGCGATAAGCCGCAAAGTCTTGCTGGCCGATGCGGGAAGCGAGGTAGCGACGATACTGTGATTTCTCTTCCTCGGTCGGTGCCGCTGCTTCGTTCACGCCATTGAGGCGCACGATCATCAGGCTGCCATCAGCCAGCGTCACGCTGGTGAAGGTCGGCTTGTCCTTGGCCGCTGGCTTCGCCATGCGGAACAGCGCTTGCAGCACAGCAGGGTCGACCCCTTCCTGAGCGCGGGTTGCCGCTTCAGTGACTTTCCAGGCCTGGCCATCGACCGCCCGATCCAGCGGGGTCTTGCCGTCGCGCAGGCTGGCAATCAGGGCTTCAGCCCTGGTCTTGGCATCGGCGCTGGCGTGCTCCTTGGCCAATTGCACGCGGATCGCGGCAGAAACGCTTTCCAGCGGCAATTGCGAAGGCTTCAGGTGTTCCTTGGCACGCAACACGACCACGGTTTCCGGATCGAGTTCGATGGCGGTGCTGTTCGCGCCCTCATCCAGGACTTCCGGGCTGAACGCCGCAGTGATCACGGCACGGTTGGCTGCAATACCCTCACCGCCTTCACGGCCGAACGGCTTGGACGTTTGGACGGTCAGTTTCAGGTCCTGCGCTGGCTGAGCCAGATCGGACGCTTCGAACGAGGCGTCTTCCAGTTGCTTGCTCGCCTCAACGAAACGCTGCTCGACCTGTTGGGTTTTCAGACCACGGGTCAGCTTGTCTTTCAGGCTGGCAAACGTTGGCACTTCTGGCGCTTCAACACCCAACAACTTGATCAGGTGGAAACCGAAGTCGGTGCGAACCGGCCCCGAGACCTGGTCCATGGTCAACGAATACAGGGCTTTTTCGAACGCAGGGTCGTAGACGCCAGGACCGGCATAACCCAGGTCACCGCCGTTGTTCGCCGAACCCGGATCCTGGGAGAATTCCTTGGCCAGCGCCTCGAATTTCTCGCCCTTGGCCAGACGGGCCTGGATCTCTTCGATCTTCGCCTTGGCTTGTGCCTCGGTAGTCTTGTCGTTCACTTCAATCAGAATGTGCGCAGCCCGGCGTTGCTCGGACAGGTTCGCGATTTCTTTCTGATAGGCCGCTTGCAGGTCTTCGTCGTTGACGCTGACCTGATCGAAGAACGAGGCCTTTTTCAGCTCGAGGTAATCGATGACCACCTGATCCGGCGTCATGAACTCCTTGGCGTGTTCGTCGTAATAGGCCTTGACCTCATCGTCGGTCAGTTTCACAGCCGCCGGGTCGGCCTTGATGTTCAGGGAGGCGAAATCGCGGGTCTGTTTTTCCAGACGGGCAAACGCCAGTACCTGTGCATCGGTCACGAAACCGCTACCTGCCAGACCGGCACGCAGCTGACCAATCAGCATTTCCTGAGCCAGCATCTGGCGGAATTGCATGCGGCTATAGCCGAGTTGGCGAATCACCTGGTCGAAACGCTCGGAGCTGAACTTGCCATCAACCTGAAACTCTGGTGTTTGCAGGATGACCTGATCAAGTGCCGCTTCGGAAAAAGCGAATTTCGAGTTTTCTGCGCCTTGCAGCAGCAGTTTGCGATCGATCAGGCCCTTGAGAGCCGATTCGCGCAACATTTTTTCATCCAGCAAGGAAGCATCGAAATCCTTGCCCAGCTGTTGCATGAGCTGACGGCGTTGCATATCGACCGCCTGGCTCAGCTCGTTCTGGCTGATTTCATCGCCGTTGACCTTGGCCGCATCATTACTGTGCGACGTGGCCTTGAAAATGGCGTCGAAACCGGTCAAAGCCATCAGAACAACGATGACCCCGATAATAGTCTTGGCAATCCAGCCTTGTGAATTGTCCCTGATATTCTGCAGCATGCGTCCCCCAGAAACGGTTGAACTTCAAAATTAGGCAACCGTGGAGCGTGGGTAGAATCCGGATAGAAGAAAGGCGCATCCGAGGATGCGCCTTCTCGTAACTGGCGGAGCGGATCGAGGGCTCTAACTGGCGACCCTCGGTGTCTTGAACCGGCGACCTGCAGTCAGGACTGCCGCTCCGCTGCCAAGTCAGGCATGACCCCGACCCGGATGGGTAAAAACCTGAATCGAACTTAGTTGACAGCTTCTTTCAGTGCTTTACCGGCTTTGAAACCTGGTTTTTTGGCTGCCGCGATTTCCAGCGTCTTACCGGTCTGTGGGTTACGACCAATGCGAGCTGGACGATCAGTTACGGAGAAAGTACCGAAACCAACCAGAACAACAGAGTCGCCAGCCTTGAGAGCGCCAGTAACGGATTCGATTACAGCGTCCAGCGCACGGCCAGCAGCAGCTTTCGGGATATCAGCGGATGCAGCGATAGCATCAATCAGTTCCGACTTGTTCACTCTAAGTCCCCTTATATCTATTTGAGTATGATTCTAAGTTTTTTTGGTGAAAGCAAAAACGAGTGCTGAATGGCCTACAGACACTTAAGAGCCGCTTTATAACAAGGGCTCTAAAAAGCTGTCAAGAAAGCCCCCCAGGCAAATACGTACTAATGCGTGCTAATTCTTTCCTTAGAATCTGCGTCGCGCTTCTCATCCTTCGCGACTATCTCCGGAGCCACGTCCGGCAAGGGCTCCGGCGCGTATTGCAACGCAATTTGCAGGACCTCGTCAATCCATTTAACCGGTTTAATCTGTAGATCCTGCTTGATATTGTCCGGAATCTCTTTGAGATCGCGCACATTCTCTTCAGGAATGATCACCGTCTTGATTCCACCACGATGGGCAGCCAGCAGTTTTTCTTTCAAGCCGCCAATGGCCAGCACCTGACCACGCAAAGTGATTTCGCCGGTCATGGCGACATCCGCGCGTACCGGAATGCCGGTCAATGCCGACACCAGGGCCGTGCACATGCCTACACCGGCGCTAGGACCGTCCTTCGGAGTCGCCCCTTCCGGCATGTGGATGTGCGTGTCGCGCTTCTCATGGAAGTCCAGGGGAATGCCCAGGCTCTTCGCCCGACTGCGAACAACAGTCAAGGCGGCGGTGATCGACTCGACCATCACATCACCCAAAGAACCGGTCTTGATCAACTGGCCCTTGCCCGGCACCACAGCGGCTTCGATGGTCAGCAGTTCGCCGCCCACCTGGGTCCACGCCAGCCCGGTCACCTGACCGATCTGATCCTGCTGCTCGGCCAGGCCGTAGCGGAATTTACGCACGCCCAGGAAGTGCTCCAGCATGTCTGCGGTCACCTTCACCGAGAAGCGTTTTTCCAGCGCGTGCTCCTTGACGGCCTTACGGCAAACCTTGGCAATCTGACGCTCCAGCCCACGCACACCGGCTTCACGGGTGTAGTAGCGAATGATGTCGCGGATCGCCTCTGCGTCAAACTCCAGCTCGCCTTTCTTCAAGCCGTTGGCAGCAATCTGCTTTGGCGAAAGGTATTTGACGGCGATGTTGATCTTCTCGTCTTCGGTGTAGCCCGGCAGACGGATCACTTCCATCCGGTCCAGCAACGCCGGCGGGATATTCATCGAGTTCGAGGTGCACAGGAACATCACATCGGACAGGTCGTAATCGACTTCCAGATAGTGATCGTTGAAGTTGTGGTTCTGCTCGGGATCGAGCACTTCCAGCAACGCCGATGCCGGATCGCCACGCATATCGCTGCCCATTTTGTCGATTTCATCGAGCAGGAACAGCGGGTTGCGCACACCCACTTTTGTCATCTTTTGAATCAATCTTCCTGGCATCGAACCGATGTAAGTACGGCGATGACCACGAATTTCCGCTTCATCACGTACACCGCCGAGGGCCATGCGCACGAATTTGCGGTTGGTAGCGTGAGCAATCGACTCCGCCAGGGACGTTTTACCCACCCCGGGAGGACCGACCAGGCACAACACCGGACCACGAATTTTCTTCACGCGCTTTTGCACGGCGAGGTATTCGAGGATGCGTTCTTTGACTTCTTCCAGGCCGTAGTGGTCGGCATCCAGAATGTCTTCTGCACGCGCCAGATCCAGGCGCACCTTGCTCTGGGCCTTCCACGGCACCTGAACCAGCCAGTCGATGTAGGAGCGCACCACGGTCGCTTCCGCGGACATCGGCGACATTTGCTTGAGCTTGTTCAATTCGGCCGTCGCCTTGGCCAGGGCGTCTTTCGGCAGGCCGGCGGCATCGATACGCTTCTTCAGCTCTTCGACTTCGTTGTGACCTTCGTCGCTGTCGCCGAGCTCTTTCTGAATGGCCTTCATCTGCTCATTCAGGTAGTACTCGCGCTGACTGCGCTCCATTTGCTTTTTGACGCGGCCGCGAATGCGTTTTTCGACTTGCAGCAGATCGATCTCGGCATCCAGCAACGCCAGAACGTGCTCGACCCGGGCCGACAAATCGATGATTTCGAGGATTTCCTGCTTCTGTTCGATCTTCAGGGCCATGTGCGCGGCCATGGTGTCCACCAGGCGGCCTGGCTCATCGATGCTGTTGAGCGACGACAGGACTTCAGCCGGGACTTTCTTGCCCAACTGCACATATTGCTCGAACTGAGACAGCAGGCTGCGAACGAACACTTCCGACTCGCGCTCTGGCGCGTCGACTTCGTCGATCAGGGAGACTTCGGCACGGCAGTGGCCGTCCACTTCGCTGAAACGCTCAACGGCGCCCCGCTGCTCACCCTCGACCAGAACCTTGACCGTTCCGTCAGGCAGCTTCAGCAGCTGCAGAACGGTGGCAATTGTACCGACGCGATACAGGGCATCTTCACCGGGATCGTCGTCAGCCGGGTTTCTCTGGGCCAGCAGAAGAATCTGCTTGTCACCCGTCATCGCAGCCTCGAGGGCTTCGATGGATTTCTCGCGCCCCACGAACAGCGGGATAACCATGTGCGGATAAACCACGACATCACGCAATGGCAGGAGAGGCAATTCGATGGTTGTCTTCATGATTTCGCCTCTACGGCGGCCGTAAGGCCGTAAACAGATGGAAGTAAGCTTGAAACCAAGATGGGGGCTGCTTTGGAAAAAAACAAGCGGATAAAAGAACCACTTGAAAGATTGCAGCTTACGAAAGCTGCTGCGATGGGCCGGACAGGTCTTCAAAGACCGTCTTCACTGGCAAGCCAGCGCCTACGGGCCGGCTCCCACAATAGCAAAGGGGCCCGAAGGCCCCTTCTTTATTCAAGCTGCGTGACGCTTAAGCGTCTGGCGCGGCCTTGGCGGTCGGCTCACTGTTTTCGTAGATATACAGTGGCTTGGACTTGCCTTCTATCACGCTTTCATCGATCACTACTTTACTCACCTCGGATTGCGAGGGGATTTCATACATAGTGTCGAGCAATACACCTTCGAGAATCGAACGCAGGCCACGGGCACCGGTTTTACGCTCCAGGGCACGCTTGGCGACCGATTTCAGAGCGTCGGAACGGAATTCCAGATCAACGCCTTCCATCTCGAACAGCTTGGCATACTGCTTGGTCAGAGCATTTTTCGGCTCGGTGAGGATCTGCATCAACGCAGCCTCGTCAAGCTCGTCCAGCGTCGCAAGGACCGGCAGACGACCGACGAATTCCGGGATCAGACCGAACTTGACCAGATCGTCAGGCTCGACTTCACGCAGGGATTCACCGACTTTCTTGCCTTCTTCCTTGCTGCGCACTTCTGCGTTGAAGCCGATGCCGCCCTTGGTGGAACGGTTTTGAATAACCTTTTCCAGACCAGAGAACGCACCACCGCAGATGAACAGGATGTTACGGGTGTCGACCTGCAGGAATTCCTGCTGCGGATGCTTGCGACCACCTTGAGGCGGAACGGAAGCGACCGTGCCTTCGATCAACTTGAGCAGGGCCTGCTGCACGCCCTCACCGGAAACGTCCCGGGTAATCGACGGGTTGTCAGACTTGCGCGAAATCTTGTCGATTTCATCGATGTAGACAATACCCATCTGGGCTTTTTCCACGTCGTAATCGCACTTCTGCAGCAGCTTCTGAATGATGTTCTCGACATCTTCACCCACGTAACCCGCCTCGGTGAGGGTGGTTGCGTCAGCGATCGTGAACGGAACGTTCAGCAAGCGGGCCAGTGTTTCGGCAAGCAGGGTTTTACCCGAGCCTGTCGGGCCGATCAGCAGGATGTTGCTCTTGCCGAGTTCGACGTCGTCATTCTTTTTGTCACGCTGGTTCAGACGCTTGTAGTGGTTGTACACCGCTACGGCCAGAACCTTTTTCGCACGCTCCTGACCAATCACATACTGATCAAGGATGCCGCTGATTTCTTTAGGCGAAGGCAATTTATGCGCGCTGCTTTCGGCCTGTGCTTCCTGCACCTCCTCGCGGATGATGTCGTTGCACAGGTCGACGCACTCGTCGCAGATAAAGACCGAGGGGCCGGCAATCAATTTGCGTACTTCATGCTGGCTTTTGCCACAGAAGGAGCAATAGAGCAGCTTGCCGTTGTCCTCGCCGTTGCGGGTGTCAGTCATTCGTTCGATCCAAATCCGATAGGCTTGCAACACAAGATGAAGGCTATTGCGGGCTTTTTCAAGCCCGCTGGTGATCGGACCCGCCGACCAACCCTATTTTGAGCTGCTTATTTTAAGCAGGGCGCTGGCTGATCACTTCGTCGATCAACCCGTACTCACGCGCAGCTTCTGCACTCATGAAATTGTCGCGGTTGGTATCGCGCTCGATTTCTTCAAGAGTGCGCCCGCTATGCTGGGCCATCAGCGTGTTGAGACGCTCACGAATAAAGAGGATTTCCTTGGCATGGATTTCGATATCCGACGCCTGGCCCTGGAAACCGCCCAGTGGCTGGTGAATCATCACACGCGAGTTCGGCAGGCAGTAACGCTTGCCAGGGGCACCGGCCGTCAGCAGAAACGCGCCCATGCTGCACGCCTGACCGATACAGGTGGTCGCCACGTTGGGTTTGATGAACTGCATGGTGTCGTAGATCGACATGCCCGCCGTCACCGAACCGCCCGGGGAGTTGATGTAGAGATGGATGTCCTTGTCCGGGTTTTCCGCTTCAAGGAACAGCAGTTGCGCACAGATCAGGTTGGCCATGTAGTCCTCTACCGGACCAACCAGAAAGATCACTCGCTCCTTGAGCAGGCGCGAGTAGATGTCGTAGGCGCGCTCGCCACGAGCGGACTGCTCGACAACCATCGGGACCAGGCCGCCTGCGGCCTGGATATCAGAGTTCTGCTGAATATACGAATTACGGAACATGCTCTGCAGTCACTCCCAAATAGTTATGTCTTGAATACGCATAAGCCAGCTCGAAGGCTGGCTTATGGTGTTTGCTTCTTACCGCAAAAGTGATCAGTCGGCTTGTGGAGCTTCTACCGGCTTGACCGCTTCTTCGTAAGAGACCGACTTGTCGGTCACGCTAGCTTTCTGCAGAACAGTATCCACAACTTGCTCTTCCAGCACAACCGAACGAACTTCGTTCAGTTGCTGGTCGTTCTTGTAGTACCAGGACACAACCTGCTCAGGCTCCTGGTAGGCCGAAGCCATTTCCTGAATCATCTCGCGAACGCGGGTTTCGTCTGGCTTCAGGTCGAATTGCTTGACCACTTCAGCCACGATCAGGCCCAGCACTACACGGCGCTTGGCTTGTTCTTCGAACAGCTCGGCCGGCAGCTGGTCAGGCTTGATGTTGCCGCCGAACTGCTGGACAGCCTGCACGCGCAGACGGTCAACTTCGTTGGACAGCAGAGCCTTTGGCACTTCGATCGGGTTGGTGGCCAGCAGACCGTCCATTACCTGATTCTTGACCTTGGATTTGATCGCCTGACGCAGCTCGCGCTCCATGTTCTTGCGAACTTCGGCACGGAAGCCATCCAGACCGGTTTCCTTGATGCCGAATTGAGCGAAGAATTCTTCGGTCAGTTCTGGCAGCTTTGGCTCGGAAACGGTGTTGACGGTCACGGTGAACTCGGCGGTTTTACCAGCCAGGTCCAGGTTCTGATAGTCCTCTGGGAAAGTCAGGTTCAGAACACGTTCTTCACCGGCTTTTGCGCCAACCAGGCCATCTTCGAAACCAGGGATCATGCGGCCGGAACCCAGAACCAACTGAGTACCCTTGGCGGAACCGCCAGCGAACACTTCACCGTCAACCTTGCCGACGAAATCAATGTTCAGCTGGTCTTCGTTCTGGGCAGCGCGATCGGCCACTTCGAAACGGGTGTTCTGCTTGCGCAGGACTTCCAGCATTTTGTCCAGATCGGCATCAGCCACGTCAGCGCTCAGGCGCTCGACGGTGATACCTTCGAAACCGGCAACGGTGAACTCTGGGAACACTTCAAAAACAGCGACGTATTCCAGGTCCTTGCCTGCTTCCAGGGATTTAGGCTCGATCGAAGGCGAACCAGCCGGGTTCAGCTTCTGCTCAACCACAGCTTCGTAGAAGGAAGACTGGATCACGTCGCCTACAGCTTCCTGACGAGCATCGGCACCGAAACGGCGCTTGATTTCGCTCATTGGCACTTTGCCTGGACGGAAGCCAGCAATCTTGGCCTTTTGGGCGGTCTGCTGCAGACGCTTGTTGACCTGGCTCTCGATGCGCTCAGCCGGCACGGTGACGCTCATGCGGCGCTCAAGAGCAGTAGTATTTTCAACAGAAACTTGCATGGATATTCCTCGTTGCACAGACGTTAGCCGGCCGTTTCCGACCCCAGAATCAAGGGCATGCATTCTAGTGGGTCAAACTCAAGAAGTCACCCTACTGAAAACGGGTAAAAACGCAGCAGGCAATTTATAGGTGCGAATGCACGAATGCACCTCGCCCCGATGGCAAATACAACCAATCACGCCAGGGCTCTGCGCCAACCCTTCTATATAGATGAGTCGCCAATCATTTCCCTGACAGCCGGTCTCGCAAGCAAGGCCGGCGGACAGGACGGCATCATCGAGAAACAAAAATACGACGAAACGCCCTGCCCCTGCAGCCCATAACCTGCGGCCGCTGAAACAAAAAAGGCGCCAGACTTTTCAATCTGGCGCCTTTCGAAATATGGGGTGGACGATGGGGATCGAACCCACGACAACGGGAGTCACAATCCCGTGCTCTACCAACTGAGCTACGCCCACCATATTGCCTGTTAAAGAAGTCAAACAACTTCTTTATCAAGCTCCAGCCAGGCCAACAGCCTGAGTGAAGCTTTATTTGGTGCGGATGAAGAGACTCGAACTCTTACGCCTCGCGGCGCTGGAACCTAAATCCAGTGTGTCTACCAATTCCACCACATCCGCGGGTTGAAGCTTTTAAAGCAAAGGCGCCAGACTGTTAATCTGGCGCCTTTCGAAATATGGGGTGGACGATGGGGATCGAACCCACGACAACGGGAGTCACAATCCCGTGCTCTACCAACTGAGCTACGCCCACCATATCGCGTTACTTGTGCCAAAGCTGCCTAATGGCGCACCCGGCAGGACTCGAACCTGCGACCATCCGCTTAGAAGGCGGATGCTCTATCCAGCTGAGCTACGGGCGCCTTGTTAGCTGTACCCTTGGAGGACTACAAACTAAGTGCTTTCCAGTCTCGCAGAACCGTAATCCTGCTCAACCTTCTTAACCAGTGCTAGGCTGTGCCCGACAAGTGCGACGAATAGTATAGAGCCCCCCGAAGGTCGTCAAATCCTTTTTAAAAAAAATTCATTTAATTAAAGGAGTTAGGGGAATTTGCAGACCAAGCGCCTTTGCCCTCACCGCATGACATGCGAGAATGCGTTCTCTTTTTTTCCCCTCTCGATGGTTAATCACGCGCAATGACTGCACAACTAATCGACGGCAAATCGATCGCCGCCAGCCTGCGCCAGCAGATCGCCCAACGTGTCACCGAGCGTCGCCTGCAAGGCCTGCGCACGCCCGGCCTTGCGGTGATCCTGGTCGGCAGCGATCCTGCCTCTCAGGTTTATGTCTCGCACAAGCGTAAAGACTGTGAAGAGGTCGGCTTTCTATCCCAAGCTTATGACCTGCCTTCCGAAACCACTCAAGAAGCGCTGACCGAGCTGATCGATCGCCTGAACGACGACCCTGCAATCGACGGCGTTCTGCTTCAGCTTCCACTTCCCGAACACCTGGACGCCTCCAGACTGCTGGAGCGCATTCGTCCGGATAAAGACGTCGACGGTTTCCATCCTTATAACGTCGGTCGCCTGGCCCAGCGTATCCCGCTGCTGCGCCCATGCACCCCCAAAGGCATCATGACCCTGCTGGAAAGCACCGGTGTCGACCTTTACGGGATGGATGCCGTGGTTGTCGGTGCGTCCAATATTGTTGGCCGCCCGATGGCGATGGAGTTGCTGCTGGCCGGTTGCACCGTGACGGTCACCCACCGCTTTACCAAGGACCTGGCCGGCCATGTCGGCCGTGCGGACCTGGTCGTTGTCGCCGCCGGCAAGCCGGGCCTGGTCAAGGGTGAATGGATCAAGGAAGGCGCGATCGTGATCGATGTCGGCATCAACCGTCAGGACGACGGAAAGCTGGTCGGTGACGTGATCTACGAAACCGCCCTGCCCCGCGCCGGCTGGATCACTCCGGTGCCAGGTGGCGTTGGCCCGATGACCCGTGCCTGCCTGCTGGAAAACACCCTGTACGCCGCTGAAACCCTGCACAGCTAAGTTTCAACGCGGACACAGACAGCGAGTCAAAGAACCCCGCCCTTGGCGGGGTTTTTTTGACTGCGAAAAAACCTCGACCACCCGCCGGAAAATGACATTTTTTTCATGTTTCTCAGGACTTTCACCTGTTACTTGAACAACCATCGACAGTTATTCAGCCATACTCCAGAATGTCGCGCTTTTTACGAAATAGCCCGTTACAAAACGGCTTATCAACACCTTATGAGTCTGCCAGCGTGAAAATCCGTCTTTCCATCCTGAGCCTATTTTTTGCAGTTACAGGGACGTTCATCACGCCTGTTGCCAGCGCTGGCGAAACCACGGCGGCACCGCGAGATACTTCACATCTCAAGATCGCCTCCGGCAGCGCCTTACTCATGGATCTGCAGACCAATAAAGTCATCTACGCCAGCAACCCTGACGTGGTCGTCCCCATTGCGTCGGTCAGCAAGCTGATGACGGGCCTGGTGGTGGTTGAAGCCCGCCAGAACATGGACGAATACATCAATATCAACATCAGCGACACCCCGGAAATGAAAGGTGTGTACTCCCGGGTCAAGCTCAACAGCGAAATGCCGCGCCGGGAAATGCTGCTGATTGCCCTGATGTCATCTGAAAACCGAGCCGCTGCAAGCTTGGCCCACCACTATCCGGGTGGCTATGCCGCGTTCATTGCTGCAATGAACGCCAAGGCCCGGGCCTTGGGCATGACCAATACCCATTTCGTCGAACCGACAGGTCTCTCGCCGCGCAACGTTTCGACCGCTCGCGATTTGAGCAAACTGTTGATTGCCGCGCACAAGTACCCGCTGCTGACCGAGCTGAGTACAACCAAGGAAAAGACCGTTTCGTTTCGCAAACCGAACTACAGCCTGGGTTTCCGCAACACCGACCATTTGGTCCGCAAGCCGGACTGGGACATCCAGCTGACAAAAACCGGTTTCACCAACGAAGCAGGTCACTGCCTGGTGCTGGTGACCCGAATGGGTAACCGCCCGGTGGCCTTGGTGATCCTTGACGCCTATGGCAAGTACACCCATTTTGCCGATGCCACGCGCATTCGTAATTGGGTAGAGAGCGGCAAGAGCGCGGACGTGCCTTCCGTAGCCTTGCAGTACAAGGCAGACAAGAACCTCAAGCAGCGGCAGAGCGGCGTGGTTGAAGCGTCGAAGTAACCTTGCTGCAAACGCATGAAAAAGCCCCGAACATTCGGGGCTTTTTTTCGTCGCAAAGTTAGTCGTTAGGCAGCGGCATCTGGTCGTCATCCGGAATACCGTCACCGGTACACGGATCTCTCCAACCCTTCGGCTGCTCAGTGGGTACCACCGTTGGCCGCGCCAGAGGATCCCTCAACGGGCTGTCGGGATCCATCACCGGATCAGTGCTTTGCTCGGGGGTTGTGGGGACAGTTTCCGGACGTTTGTCATCGAAACTGGAATCGGTAGACATACGCACCTCCATTGGACCTAAGGCTTCAGGTTGCCCAGTGGATCATAGGGCTTGGCCGGAGCCTTGGGGTTGTCACCCGGCTTCACGTCCCTCGGCGCCTTGGCGGGCCCGATCGGGTCAACCTGAGGATCGGCAAGGTCCGGTGAGTCAGGATCAAAACCCAGTTCATTGCCAGACGAATGTTCAGACGAGTGCGGACCGACGGGCGTTTTGGAATGAGCCATGGGTGCCTCCTGATCTCGGCCCGAAGCAATGTTCCGGGCCCTTAAGATCAGAGGCTGGCGATAGGCGATGGTGCCCGGCAGGTGACCAACGGACTTACTGGCTGGCCAAGGCTTTTTTCGCCCTGGCGGCGGCCTGCTCCTGACCGGCCTGAGCCAGATCGTTGGCGGCCTTGAGCCAGCGCTGTTGATCGACCTGGGCCGGGATTTGCGTCGGTTTCTGGATCAGCACGGCCCAACCACCGGCGTCCTTGAACGCCGACTCGAAGGAACTGAAGCTCATCAGTTCGCGGCGATTCATCCCTGCCCGCAGCAGGACCGTCTGCTTCTGGCGGTTGTAGCCGGCCAGAATGGCGTAACGCGGTTCGGCCCACATGGCCGAACCTTCAGTGAAGCGCACCATCACCGGATAACCGGCGGCGACTTGCGTCAACAAGGCCGCAAGGTTGCTGTCGAGGGGATAAACGACCATCCCGTACTCGCGGGCCAGGTTCTGCATGTTCTGTTGCAACTGAGCTTCGCCCCCCGGCAGATGCAAGGGCTTGTCGAGCAACCCCGGGGTAATCACGATGCCCTGCTGGGACAGCATGCTGGCCAGCACCTGCGGCCCGCTTTGATACGCATCGCCCCGGTAGAATCGGCCGCTGAGCTCGACTCGCTCCGGCAAACGCTTGATCTCGGGCGCAACGCTCCCGGCACAGCCCACCAGACCTGTCACGCAACCGGCGATCAGCATGGCCGACAAAATTCGAGAAAATACCCGCACCATCATCTCTCTCTTGTTCAGGTTCAGACGCCAGGCAATCCCATTCCCGGCTGGGTCGTCGATCATAGGTCGCCGCGCCGCTACGGTATAGCTCTAAACGGTAGTCGCGTGCATTCGATAGAGCGAACTGGTTGGTGACTGCCGACTTTCGGTCAATAGCCTGAAATACAGCAACGGCTAGACTGTTCCCTGAAGGGACGACAGCGAAGCGCGTGTGCCCGCAGAAGGGCAAAAAGGAGGCACAGATGAGCCTGGCAATGATCATTGTGATGTTGATTTCCGGTTGGCTGGCGGTAGCCGCCGCCATGCTGTGGGGCGTGCTACGCATTACCCGTCGCCACCATCACCCTGTTCAACCGGCGCCTGCACCGGAAGCGGACAAAACGCGGAGCCAACACGCCAACGCTCACTGACAAACACATTTACCCGACACCAACAAAAACGGCCGCCTGCACTCCATGGAGTTCAGGCGGCCGTTTCTTTTAGCGTGGGTTAAGCCTCAGTGGCTACCCGCTTCTGCCTGGCCCGGCGGGACATCATGTTCAACGCCTCGATCGAAGCCGAGAATGCCATGGCCGCATAGACGTAGCCTTTCGGTACATGGGCGCCAAAGCCTTCGGCAATCAGCGTCATGCCGATCATGATCAGGAAGCCAAGGGCCAGCATCACCACCGTCGGGTTGTCGTTGATGAACTTGGCCAGCGGATCAGCCGCCAGCAACATCACCAGTACCGACACCACCACCGCGATGACCATGATCGGCAAATGCTCGGTCATGCCGACAGCAGTAATGATGCTGTCGATGGAGAACACCATGTCCAGCATCAGGATCTGACCGATCGCAGCCGCGAAGCCCAGGGTCACGGTCGAGGTCGCCGACTTCGGATCTTCCGGTGCCGGGTCCATGCTGTGATGGATCTCGGTGGTCGCCTTCCACAACAGGAACAGGCCACCGGCAATCAGGATCATGTCTTTCCAGGAAAACGCGTGGCCGAGAATCTCGATCACCGGATTGGTCAACTGGACGATGAACGCGATGGTGCTCAGCAAGCCCAGGCGCAGAATCAACGCCATGCCGATACCAATGCGCCGTGCCCGCTGTCGATTGTGCAAGGGCAGCTTGTTGGTCAGGATCGAGATAAAGATCAGGTTATCGATGCCGAGCACGATTTCCATCACAATCAGGGTGGCAAGGGCGACCCAGGCGGTGGGGCTGGCGGCAAGTTGTAAAAGGTAGTCCATGGGTCAGTCCTGACTCGTTGTAATACGGTTTAGATTTCCTGGGAGGAAGATTCGGTTTTTTCCGATTCTTTTTCCGATGATTCTTTTTTGCTGATCAACCCGCTGGTGGCGTCACTGAGTGCTTGCTCGGCAGCCTTGTGGGTATCGTCAATCGCCTGTTTGGCGCTTTCGGCAGCCTTGCCCATCAACTGCTGCGCGCTTTTCTCGGCCTGGTCGCAACCGGCCAGTACCAGTAAAGACGTGATCAACAGTGCCGTGGTTTTCAGCTTCATGATGCTTTCCTCGATAGAACAAACGGGACCTAAACGATGGCCCGTTGATAACGACGCATTCTAGGGAAGTGAATACTTCAGGAAAATTCGTATTTTCAGCGGTTATACTTCGATTTTTACGAAGTGTTAGACGCCATGCTCAACTATCGGCAATTGCATTACTTCTGGGTGGTGGCCAAGACCGGCAGCATCGTGCGCGCCTGCGAGCAACTGAACCTCACGCCACAAACCATCAGCGGGCAGATTTCATTGCTGGAACAGACCTTTGGCATCGAGTTGTTCCGCCGGGTGGGTCGGCAACTGGAACTGACCGAGGCCGGCCGCCAGGCACTGCCCTACGCCGAACAAATGTTCCAGCTCGGTGGCGAACTGGAACTGATGCTGCGGGCACAACCCAATGAACAGCAGATTCTGTTTCGCGTCGGCGTGGCCGACGTGGTACCCAAGTCGATCGTCTATCGCCTGATCGCACCAACCATGGAGCTGAGCGAACCGCTGCGCATCACGTGCCGCGAAGACAAGCTTGAACGTTTGTTGGCTGACCTGGCGATCCAGCGTCTGGACCTGGTGATTTCCGACAGCCCGATGCCGTCGCACCTGGACATCAAGGGCTACAGCCAGAAACTCGGCGAGTGCGGGATCAGCTTCTTCGCCACCCCTGAGCTGGCGGCCCGTTACGGTCACGACTTTCCGCGCAACCTGCACGGTGCGCCGCTGCTGATTCCCGGCCCGGAAACCGTGGTGCGCAGTCGTTTGCAACGCTGGTTTGCCGAGCAGCAGGTCCAGCCGCAAATTGTCGGCGAGTTCGACGACAGCGCCCTGATGCAGGCCTTCGGTCAATCCGGCAGCGGGATCTTCATCGGCCCGAGCGTGATTGCCGATGAAGTGCAACGCCAATATGGCGTGGAGGTGATTGGCCAGACCGACGCCGTGAGTGAGTCGTTCTATGCCATCTCAGTGGAACGCAAGGTCAAGCACCCTGGCATTGTCGCCATTACCGAAGGTGCCCGACGCGAGCTGTTTACAGCGCTGTGACCTCTTCGCGCGACTTGAAAGTCATCAGGGCGATGGCCAGCAGGATCGAAGCCAGAATGAAAGCGGCGGCTGCAAAGCCAAGCCCTTGCAAGCCAACACTGTCGATCACCCGCCCCCCGATCATCGCGCCAAG
This sequence comes from Pseudomonas sp. P1_F7, assembly GCF_056405655.1. Classification (NCBI taxonomy): domain Bacteria; kingdom Pseudomonadati; phylum Pseudomonadota; class Gammaproteobacteria; order Pseudomonadales; family Pseudomonadaceae; genus Pseudomonas; species Pseudomonas sp. P1_F7. The sequence goes on along the minus strand of NZ_JBFUBR010000017.1, from coordinate 14,482 downwards.
ACCGATACCGAGGTTGGCCCCGGCGATGTTCAGCGACGCAGCAAACGCCGGCGCCTCGGGTGCGGCTTTCATCAGACGCACATGGCTGACCAGGAACAACGCCGCCTGGGTCACGCCCCAGATACCCATCGCCGCCGCCAAGCCGACCGGCGAATGAATGTTCGGCACCAGCGCTACCAAACCAGCAGTCATGAACGCGCAGAACATCATCGACGCCATCAGCGGATGACGATCCACCGCCCGGCCACCCAGGGAGTTGCCGATCAGCCCGACCGCACCGAAGCCCATCAGGCACCAGCCGACCACCGTGCCATTGAAACCGGCCAGGCGTTCGAGGATGTCGGCCAGGTAGGTGTAAGCCGTGAACATACCGCTGAACACCACCACCGACAGCAACACATGACCGAGCATCAGCGGGCTGCGCAGGATCTTGAACTGCGACAGTAAGCTCACCTGATGCTGGTGCAAATTGGTTTTCGGCAGATAGATAAACAGCAGCAACGCCTTGGCAAAGGCAATGACCGCCAGAATGGCAAAGGCACTGCGCCAACCGAACGCATCGGAAATCAGCGTACCCACCGGAATCCCGAACACCGTCGCGCAAACAATGCCGAAACCGATCTTGGCAATGGCGCGACCGGCGTAATCCGGCCCGACGATGTCCACCGCCGTCTCGCTGGCCAGCGCCCAGAACACCGGCAGCCCCAACGCCGGGATCAACCGGGCAAACGCCATCACCCAGATGTTCGGCGCCAGCGCCGCCAGCGTGTTGGCCAAGCCAAACATGATCAGCACCGAAATGAACAGCTTGCGGCGCTCGAAGCGGGCGAAGTATGCCGTCAGGAACGGCCCGAACGCGGCCACGGTGAAGGCGAACAACGTCACCAGCAAACCAGCCTGCGGGATGCTGACCTCCAGGTCCCTGGCGATAGCCGGCAACAGGCCAACGATGATGAATTCCGTGGTCAGCACCGTGAAACCGGCGGCAGACAACAGAAGAATGGGCAACAGCATGCAGAACTCCAGAAAAAACGACGACACCAGCGATAGCCCGAAGGCCCACTGGCAGACATGAAAATGAGGATGGCGAATCTTAACAGAGTGTTTCCGCACACGGTTGCACGAACCTGCCTATCTCGTTGAAAGGCATGGTGGCAGTTCGTCACAGGTCTGCAGGATCGTGCCTACGCTGTGATAAAGTCCGCGCCCTGAAAAACGTACACCCTGTGTTCGTCGGCCATTTTTTGGCGTCGATGTCGCGATATCCCTCGGTTTTCTGCCTGCCCCCGCAGCGAAATCATGCATTTATAAAAAATCAGAGATGCCGTTTTATGACTGCTTCATCCCCTTCTCTATTACAACGCCTTAAAGGCTTGAGCCTGGTTACACAGATCGTGATCGGCCTGATCGCCGGTATTGCCCTGGCCCTGTTTGCCCCCGACATGGCGAAGTCCACGGCGTTCATCGGCAAAGTGTTTGTCTCGGCACTGAAAGCCGTCGCACCGATTCTGGTGTTCGTACTGGTCATGGCGTCGATTGCCAACCACAAGCACGGTCAGGAAACCCATATCCGGCCGATTCTGTTCCTGTATCTGCTGGGCACTTTCGCCGCGGCCGTGGTCGCGGTGGTTGCCAGCATGACGTTTCCGTCGAGCCTGGTGCTGTCGACTCAGGACGTCGCGGTCACTGCGCCAGGCGGGATTGGCGAAGTGCTGCAAAGCCTGTTGCTGAGCGTGGTCGATAATCCGGTCAGCGCGCTGATGAACGCCAATTTCATCGGCATCCTGGCGTGGGCCATCGGCATGGGCATCGCCATCCGCCACGCCGGCGACACCACCCGTGAAGTGCTGGGTGACCTGTCCAACGGCGTGACGGTGATCGTGCGCCTGGTGATCAGCTTCGCCCCGCTGGGCATCTTCGGCCTGGTGGCCTCGACCCTGGCCACCTCCGGCTTCGGCGCCTTGATCGGCTACGCGCACCTGCTGGCCGTGCTGCTGGGCTGCATGCTGTTCGTGGCGCTGGTGATGAACCCGCTCATCGTGTTCTGGAAACTGCGTCGCAACCCGTACCCGCTGGTGCTGACCTGCCTGCGCGAAAGCGGTATCACCGCGTTCTTCACCCGCAGTTCGGCGGCGAACATTCCGGTCAACCTGGAATTGAGCAAGCGTCTGGGCCTGCACGAAAACACCTACTCGGTATCGATCCCGCTGGGCGCGACCATCAACATGGCCGGCGCAGCGATCACCATCACCGTACTGACCCTGGCGGCCGTGCACACCCTCGGCATCGCGGTGGACATTCCGACCGCGATCCTGCTGAGCGTCGTCGCGGCGATCTGCGCCTGTGGTGCTTCAGGCGTGGCCGGTGGTTCGCTGTTGCTGATTCCACTGGCGTGCAGCCTGTTCGGCATCCCGAGCGAAATCGCCATGCAGGTGGTGGCGGTCGGTTTCATCATCGGCGTGTTGCAGGACTCGGCGGAAACCGCGCTGAACTCCTCCACCGATGTACTGTTCACCGCGGCGGCTTGCCTGGGTGAAGAGGCAAAAGCAGAACGCTTGGCCTGACACAACCCCCTGTGGGAGCGAGCTTGCTCGCGATAGCGGTGAGTCATTCAACTTTGATGTCGACTGACACTCCCTCATCGCGAGCAAGCTCGCTCCCACAGGGTTCGTGGTGTAGCGGATAAATGCGTACACATGAAAAAGCCCCCGCAGCCAAAGACTCCGGGGGCTTTTTTGTACCTGGACGGTTTAGAACGCGCCCATGTAGTCGCGCTTGCCCACTTCCACGCCGTTGTGGCGCAGCAGTGCGTAAGTGGTGGTGACGTGGAAGAAGAACTGCGGCAGGCCGTAGCTCAGCAGGTAGGACTGGCCGCTGAAGCGCTTCTCTTTAGGCGTGCCCGGACGGGTCACGATCTCGATGCCTTCCTTGCCGTTGATCTGCTCTGGCGTGAACTCGCCGATGTAGGCCAGAACCTTGGCGATCAGTGCTTGCAGCTCGGCGAAGGTGGTTTCAGTGTCGTCGTACTTCGGCAGTTCGACTTCGGCCAGACGCGAAGAAATGCCTTTGGCGAAATCAACGGCGATCTGCACCTGACGCACCAGCGGGAACATGTCCGGAAACAGGCGTGCTTGCAGGAACGCATTCGGGTCGATGTTTTTCTCGGTGGCGTGGGCTTCGGCCTTTTTCAGCACGTCACTGAGGGCGTTGAGCATTTGCTGGAAAACAGGCACGGAAGCGTCGTACAGGGAAATGGTCATGGCAGGTCTCGTGTGGTGACTGGAGGGATTGCGGGTAACCTGTGGGAGCGAGCTTGCTCGCGATGGACGTGAACGATAACGCGTTCTGTCTGAATAAACGCGTCGCGCTGGAGTTCATCGCGAGCAAGCTCGCTCCCACAAATCATCGGCTTTGAAATCGACGGCCGATTATAGCCGCGCGCCGCCCTCCCGAGACCGTTCTTTTTCAGCTGCCGTAAACCTTCGCCGCCGGAACGGCCTGAGCCACCAGCTGGGCGACGGCATCACCCATCTCGCCAACCGCCCAGCGGCCCTGGCGATCCAGTTGCGGACCACGGCGCCAGCCATCGGCGATGGACAACTTGCCGCCCTCGACTTCAAACATCTGCCCGGTCACCTCGGCGGAAGCCTCGGAGCCCAGCCACACCACCAGCGGCGCGACGTTTTCCGGGGCGAAGTAATCGAAGCCTTCTTCAGGCTTTTTCATGGTGTCGGCAAACACTTGCTCAGTCATCCCGGTACGCGCGGCCGGCGCCAGGGCGTTGGCGGTGATCCCGTAGCGGTGCAGTTCAGCCGCCTGCACCAGCGTCAGCGAGGCAATACCGCCCTTGGCCGCCGCGTAGTTGGACTGGCCAATGGAGCCCTGCAAACCGGCGCCGGAACTGGTGTTGATGATCCGCGCATCGACCTTGGCGCCGCCCTTGACCTGCTCACGCCAGTACTTCACGGCGTGGCTGGAAATGCAGAAGTGGCCCTTGAGGTGCACGGACACCACGGCATCCCAGTCGGCTTCACTGAGGCTGGCGAACATGCGGTCGCGGCAGATGCCGGCGTTGTTGACCACCACGTTCAAGTCGCCAAAGGTTTCGATGGCCTGACGCACGATCAGCCCCGCCGAGTCATAGCGGGTAATGTCGTCACTGTTGGCCACGGCACTGCCGCCCTGACCGAGGATTTCGCCGACCACGGCCAGCGCCGCTTCGCGGTTGATGTCGTTGACCACCACTTTCGCGCCTTCGGCAGCGAAGGCCAGCGCGTAGGCGCGGCCCAGACCACCGCCGGCACCGGTGATGATCACGACACGGTTTTCACAGATCTTCATGTTGCTGCTCCACTCAAATTCGTTGCTTACAAGCGTTCGATGATCGTCACGTTGGCCTGACCACCGCCCTCGCACATGGTCTGCATGCCGAAGCGACCGCCGCTGCGTTCCAGTTCATGCAGCAAGGTGCACATCAAGCGGGTGCCGGTGGCGCCCAGCGGATGGCCGAGGGCAATCGCGCCGCCGTTGACGTTGGTCTGTTCATGGGGATAGCCGGTCTCTTTCAACCAGGCCATGGCCACCGAGGCGAAGGCCTCGTTGATCTCCACCCGGTCGATGTCTTCGAGCTTCATGCCGGCACGCTTGAGTGCGTAGGCGGTGGCCGGGATCGGCGCGGTGAGCATCCAGATCGGGTCTTCGGCGCGCACGCTCAGGTGATGGATGCGTGCCCGAGGCGTCAGGCCGTAACGCTTGAGCGCCGCTTCCGAGACGATCAGCATCGCGCTGGCCGCGTCGCAGGTCTGGCTCGATACTGCGGCGGTCACCCGGTCGCAGCCGAACAGGAATTCCAGCTCGGCCATCTTTTCCAGGCTGGTCTGGCGCGGCGTTTCGTCGTGCAGCACACCGGCCAAGGGCACGATCTCGCGGTTGAAGCGGCCTTGCTCGATGGCCTGCAAGGCACGTCGATGGGACTCCAGCGAATAGGCTTCAAGCTGCGCCCGTGACAGATCCCACTTCTCCGCGATCATCTGCGCCGAACGGAACTGCGTTGGTGGTTGCGCGCCGTAGCGCCGCACCCAGCCTTCGGAGCCGCTGAACGGATCGGTGAAGCCCAACGGCTCGGCGGCGATCATCGCCGAGGAAATCGGGATCTGGGTCATGGTCTGCACGCCACCGGCGACGACCACGTCCTGAGTGCCGCTCATCACCGCCTGGGCGGCGAAGTGCACCGCTTGCTGCGACGAACCGCACTGGCGATCGATGGTGGTGCCAGGCACCGATTGCGACAGGCCGGCCGCCAGCCAACTGGTACGGGCGATGTCACCGGCCAGCGGGCCGATGGTGTCGACACAGCCGAAGATCACGTCGTCGTAATCCTCGTCGGGAATGGCGTTGCGCTCGACCAGCGCACGCAACACATGGGCGCCCAGGTCGGCGGCGTGGATCTGGCTCAGACCACCCTTGCGCCGCCCGGTGGGCGTACGCAGGGCGTCGACGATATAAGCTTCAGGCATGGTCTACCTCGGTGAAAAAATTGAAATCTGGTATTGAGAGCGCCGAAAAACCTGTGGGAGCGAGCTTGCTCGCGATGAGGCCGGCACATCCAACATCGATGCCATCTGACGCACCGCCATCGCGAGCAAGCTCGCTCCCACAGGGATGTAGTCACCCTTACTGACTGGTTAAAACGTACTGCCCGCACCCAGCTCTGGGTTGCCGTCAAATAGGGCCGCACGAATCCGCCCTTTGTGATGGCCGCGATCGCCCCAGACCTTGTCCAGCGCCCAGGCGCGTTTCATGAACAGGTGCAAATCGACTTCCCAGGTGTAACCCATGGCGCCGTGGGCCTGGATGGTGTTCTTCGCCGCGAGCATCGCCGCTTCCGCGGTCGCCAGCTTGGCGTGGGACACCAGCACATCCTGCCCCGGTTGCTGCTCGGCCAGCGCATAAGCGGCGCGGTACAGCGGACCTTTGGCGAACTCGATCTGCACCGCGACGTTGGCCATCAAGTGCTTGACCGCCTGGAACGAACCCACCGGTTTGCCGAACTGCTTGCGCTCGAAGGTGTAGTCCACCGCCAGGTCGACCATGCGTTTGGCCAGCCCCAGCAATTGCGCGGCACTGGCGAGGGCGCCACGGTTGAAGGCGGCCGTCCACAGACGTCGGCCCTGGTCACCGCTGGCGACACAAGTGGCGGGGGTTGGTGTCCACTCGACCTGGAACAGTTGACGGCTCGGGTCGACCGATTCGTTGCGAGTCAGGCGCACGGCATCACGCTCCAGTGCATGCACTTCATCGCCATGGGCCAGCAACAGCAGATCGGCAACATGGGCATCGCTGACCAGCGGATTACCCGGTTCAGACACGGCGAGACGTGCACGACCCTCGGCCACTCGCGACAGCCAGGTCTGTTTGAGCGACGCGTGTTGCTCATCCAGGGCGGCGAGCAATGGCACGCCGACCAACATGGTGTCCACCAGCGGTTCGGGCAGGCCGGCGTAACCGCATTCCTGAGCGATCAGCACGAAGTCCAGCTCATTCATGCCCATGCCATCCTGCGCCTCGGGCACGGTCAGGGCGGTCAGGCCGAGTTCCACCAGTTGCGCCCAGAGCTGCTCACTGCGCCCGCTGTCGCTCTGCCACAGTTCGCGAATGCGTTCCGGGGTGACTTCGTTGATCAGGAAGCTGCGGACGTTGTCCTGAAACAGCAGTTGGTCGCGGCTGAAACTAAAGTCCATGGTCTATTCCTCAGGCACGCGGCATGCCGAGCATGCGTTCGGCAATGATGTTGCGCTGGATCTCGTTGGTGCCGGCGTAGATCGGCCCGGCCTGGGCAAACAGGAAACCTTCGAGCCAATGACCGACGTCACCGGCGGCCGGGGCTTGCGGCAGCAGTTCGCCACGCAATCCGAGAATGCTCATGGCGGTGTCGTGCATGCGCTGGTCGAGTTCGGACCAGAAAATCTTGTTGGTCGACGACTCCGGCCCGATCTTGCCGCCCTGCACCAGTTGCGAAGCGGTCATGTAAGTGCTCAGGGTGTAGGCCTCGGCATCGAGCCAGGCGCGCATCACGGCCTCACCAATGGCCGGATCGCGGTCGGCGTGCTCACGATTGGCCAGGTACAGCTGCACCAGGCGCTTGGCGGTTTCCTGGAAGCGCGCCGGTGAACGCAGCAACAAACCACGCTCGAAACCAGCGGTGGACATCGCCACGTGCCAACCCATGCCTTCGCCACCGAGGGCGTTCTCCACCGGCACCTTGACGTCGTCGAAGAAAATTTCGGCAAAACCAGGCAAGCCGTTGAGCTGCGGAATCGGCCGCACCGTGATGCCCGGCGTGTCCAGCGGCAGCAGGATGAAAGTCAGGCCGTGATGACGCTGGGACTGCGAGTCGGTACGGAAAATACCGAACGCCCAATCCGCCCACACCGCGCGAGTCGACCAGGTTTTCTGGCCGTTGATCACGTAGTGGTCGCCCACCCGTTCAGCCTTGGAACGGATCGCCGCCATGTCGGAACCGGCACCCGGCTCGGACCAGGCCTGAGCCCAGATGTCTTCGCCTGTGGCCATGCGCGGCAGGAATCGCGCCTTTTGTTCTTCGCTGCCGTATTCCATCAAGGTCGGGCCGAGCAGGAAGATACCGTTCTGGTTGACCCGTGCCGGGGCGCCAGAGCGGTAGTATTCCTCTTCGAAAATCAGCCACTCGATCAGGTCGCAGCCGCGTCCGCCGAGTTCGGTCGGCCAGGTGACCATGCCCCAACGGCCTTCATTGAGCTTGGCTTCCCAGACGCGGTGCTCGGCAAAGCCCTGTTCGGTGTCGAACGATTGCAGCGGTTCACTCGGTACATTGGCCGCCAGCCAGGTCCGCGCCTCAGCACGAAAGGCCTGCTGGGCCAGGGTATAGGTCAGGTCCATGGATATGCCTTCAGCCGTTGAATCGGGCATCGCGTTTCTCGACGAACGAGTCGCGTGCTTCCTGAGAGTCCAGTGAGCGGTAGGCTTCGAGGGTGAAGCCCTGCTCCCAGCGGTATTTGTCTTCCAGATTGCCGTCTTCGATGCCGCTCAGCGCTTCCTTGGCCAGGCTGATCATGCCGGGGCTCTTGGCGGCGATGGTGCGGGCGATCTGCAACGCGGCTTCGCGCAAGTCTTCGCGCTTGACCACCCGCTCCACCGCGCCCAGGCGGTAAGCCTCGGCGGCGTCGATGGCTTCGCCGGTGAAGTACATGTGGCGGACTTTCTGCACCGGGAACAGGCGCTGCAAATGCGCACCGCCGCCCATGGCCCCGCGATCCACTTCCGGCACGCCGAAGGTGGCGCACTCGGCAGCGACGATGATGTCGGCGGCGCCGCAGATGCCGATGCCACCGCCCAGCACGAAGCCGTGCACGGCAACGATCACCGGTTTCGGGTTGCGGTGAATGGCCTTGAAGCTGTCGTAGTTGCCCTTGTTCACCGCGACGATCAGGTTGCCGTCGGTGGCCAGTTCCTTGATATCGACCCCGGCACAGAAGCCACGGCCTTCGGCACGGATCACGATCACCCGCACGTCGCTGTTGCGGCCCAGGCCCTCGATCTCGCTGGCGATATCGGCCCAGCCCTGGCAGTTGAAGGCGTTGACCGGTGGTCGGTTGAAGACCAGTTCGGCAATGCCGTGTTCGATGCTGACGCTAAATGGTTTCATGGTTTCCTTCCTTCACAATGCATGGCCCCTTACGACACACGGCGGCACAGTTCGCCCAGGCGCGCTTCGGCGTCGCGGACGATCTGTTCAATCAATTGGGCGCAACTGGGCAAGCTGTCGATGGATGCGGCGATCTGCCCGGCGGGCAAGACGCCCGCGGCCGGTTGCCCGTCGACCATGGCTTTCTGGATCACCATCGGTGCGTTGGCGGCCATGATGCTTTGTGCGGCGGTCAACTCTCCGGCACCGCGCATCTTCAAGGCGCTGCTGAGCAACTGGGTCAGGCTCATGCCCGTATGGCGGCGGTAGGCCAGGCCACTCTGCAAGGCCAGCAACAGGCGCTTGAGACCACCGCTGTTTTCCAGCTGGTTGAGCAATTCGTTGCGGATCATCCGTTGCGGCATGCCGTCGATGGCGCGGCTGATGATGATCGCCGCCGGGTCCTTGACCGCCAGGTAACGCGCAAGCGTCGCCTGCGGCACCGGGCTGTCGGCGCACATCAAAAAGCGCGTGCCCATGGCGATGCCTTCGGCGCCGTAGGCCAAGGCCGAAACCAGGCCCCTGCCGTCCTTGAAACCACCGGCCGCCACCACGGGCACCGACACGGCATTGACCACTTGATCCAGCAACATCGAGGTCGGTACGGAACCGGTATGTCCACCGCCCTCGCCGCCCTGTACGGTCACCGCATCGGCGCCCATTTCCACGGCTTTCTGCGCATGCTTGAGCGCACCGACCGTGGGAATGCACACCACCCCGGCGTCCTTCAGGCGGCTGATCATTTGCTTGCCCGGCGAACGGCTGTAGCTGACCGCCCGGACTTTGTGGCGCAACACCAGCTCGACGATATCGCCGGCATTGGCCTGGTACATATGGAAATTCACCCCGAACGGCTGATCGGTCAGGCGCCGGGTTTCGATAATCGCCGCTTCCATCTGCTGCGGTTCGATGGTCGCTCCGGCGAGAAAACCGAAACCACCGGCATTGCCCGTGGCCGCCACCAGTTTCGGGTCGGCAACCCAGCCCATGGCGGTCTGGATGATCGGGTAGCGGCAACCGAGCAGTTCAGTCAAACGAGTATTCAACGAGATCGCCATGTTCACGCCTCGCCCGTTTTGCGCTGGGAACTGGCCATGGCCTTGGCGTCGTAGCCGCCGAGACGGTCGCCGGACACCAGTTCATTGTGGGCATGGGCGAAGTGATGCAGGCCGAACACCATGTCCATGGTCGCGCGCTTGCCCATCAGGTCTTCGGCGTTGTTCACCGCTTGCTTGCTCAGTTGCAGGCCCAGGCGCGGCATCTGGGCGATGCGCCCGGCGATGTCGAAGGTCTGTTGTTCCAGCTCGTCGCGAGCAACTACCCGATTGAGCATCCCCATCTGATAGGCACGCGGTGCCGGCATGCGCTCGCCGAGGAACAGAAACTCCTTGGCGATGCGTGGGTTCAGTTCATGCACATGAGCGAAATACTCCACACCGGGAATGCCCATGCGCACCACCGGATCGGCGAAGTAGGCATCTTCGCTGGCGACGATCAGGTCGCAGACCCAGGCCAGCATCAGCCCACCGGCAATGCACGCGCCCTGGACCATGGCGATGGTCGGCTTGGGCATTTCGCGCCAGCGGCGGCACATGCCCAGATAGACTTCCTGCTCACGGGCATAGAGAAACTCGCCGCCCGGTTTGTTCACATGGTCGTACCACAGGCTGGCGCGGTCGAACGTCTTGTCGACGTCGCGGCCCGGGGTGCCGATGTCATGCCCGGCGGAGAAATGCTTGCCGGCGCCACGCAGCACAATGACCTTCACGTCATCGTCATCGCAGGCCCGGCGAAACGCCGCGTCCAGCGCATAAGTCATCTGCGAGTTCTGCGCGTTGTGGAACTCGGGGCGGTTCATGGTCACCAGGGCCATTGCGTCGCGCACCTCGTACAGCACCACCTCGGCCTGATTGTTATCGTTATGTTCAGCCATCACTTTTCTCCGCAACGCGTTGCTCAGCGTTGGCCTGGCGGGTTGTCTTTGAGTTGCAGGGCGCGCAGGTTGTGCGGGTCCAGACGCTGGATCAGCTGCAACTGCTCGGCCGTCGGTGCTGCCGTGGTCGGACAGTCATCCGGCACGTGCAGCTCGAAGCCGGTGTTGTCCTGGACTTGCGCCGCCGTCACGCCGGGGTGCAGCGAACGGATGCGCATCTGCCGCTGCGGGCCCTGGAAATCCAGGATGCAGAGGTCGGTGATGATCAGGCGGATATCGATGTCGTCCAGCGACCAGCCCCGCGCCAGGCGGGCCGGGTTGTAGCCGACCGAGGCGACCATATCGACCTCGCCTTCAACGAACACCCGACGGTTATGGCTCGGCACGCAAAACGAGTTGGCGTGGCTGATCGAGTTGCCGGGGAAACCGCGCACACCGAGCATCTGCGCCTTGGGTTTGGCGTAGTCGCCGATGCAGGAAATGTTCGCCTGGCCAAAGCGGTCGATCTGGGTCGGGCCGACCAGGGCATGGCGCTTGCCGCCCCAGACGTTGTCGAAAATCCGCGAGAAACCCATCCAGCTGTCGCGCTTGGGTTCATAGCCCTTGCGCGCGCCCAGGGGCACCGGCTCGGCAACCATGTAGGCTTCGGAATCGGTCATCAGCAGTTGCGGGTTGCTGGTCAGCATGGCCAGCGATGCCGCCAGGCGCGGGATCACGCCGATGCCGGAGGCCAACACTTCGCCGTCTTCGCGCCAGGCTTCGGAGGCCGCGCAGATCATCAACTCAGCGAGGCTGAAATCAGTAGTGCTCATCGAAAGGCTCCTTAGAAAATCGGCAACGGCAGTTCACGGATCGCAGCCAGGCCGCCGACCTTTTCCAGATACTGTTCGTGCGTGCAGTCGACGTAGTCGCGGACATAGCCCTGCCAGCCGTCGGCCGCCTGTACCGTGGCGTTGTAGGCCTTGAAGTGCGCGACATCAAAACCGTACAGCGGCGCGCAGGACGACGGATGCGCCCCGCCCGGCACGTGGGCCACGGCGGTGGTCAGGTTGCGTTCCCAGAACACTTGATGGGCGTGGGCGCTGTCCTGATGGAAATACTCGCTGTCGACCAGCTCATCGCAGGTCACATAGCTGTGGGTCGCGGCCCGCACGAACAGGTCGTCCATGTAGTGATCCGGACCGCTGATCTGGCACACGCCGCGTTTGTCGGCACGGTCGACATGCACCAGCGCCGCGTCGAGTTTGAGCGCCGGCATCGCCACCCAGTCCTTGCCATCGGCATAGGGCGAGGCGATCAATTTGATCTGGCGGTTGTGGCGCAGCACATCGGTGCCCAGGCCCACGGCGGTCGGAATGAACGGCACGTTCATCGCTGCGGCGCGCAGGCCAAGCAGCAACATGCCTTCGTCGATTTCCATCACTTCCAGCGCCGCTTCCTGGCGCGCCTTGCGGAAGTACGGTTCCAGCGGAATGAAATCCAGGGAAACGAAGGCGAACACCAGTTTCTTGATCTTGCCCGCCGCGCAGAGCATGCCGACATCGGCACCGCCGTAGGCGACCACGGTCAGGTCCTTGAGGTCCGAGCGCAGAATTTCGCGCACCAGCGCCATCGGCTTGCGGCGCGGGCCCCAGCCACCGATACCGATGGTCATGCCGTCACGCAGTTGGCCGACGATCTCGGCGGTGCTCATTTGCTTGTCCATCGTCTTGTTCCTCATTGGCGACCGACACTGAAGTCGTGGCCCCAGTGGCTGACCACGGTGCTTTCGAACGGCGTGTGACGGTCCCAGTCGACCACCAGGCCATCGCAGCCGTATTCCAGGTCAAACCCGGACGGGGTCTTGATATAGAAAGAAATCATCTGGTCGTTGGTGTGCTGGCCGAGAGTGGCCGACAGCTTCACGCCGTTGGCGTGAACGCGGTCCAGGGCGCGGCCGACTTCGTCCAGCGCGTTGACCTCGACCATCATGTGCACGCAGCCGTGGGGCATCGGGCACTCGAAAATCGCCAGCGAGTGGTGCCGGCCGTTGTTGCAGTGCAGGAAGTGAATACGCTTTTGCGGCTCGGCCGGGTCCGGGGTGAAGCGGACTTTCATCAGGTCCGACAGGCCGAAACCCATCACCTGCTCGTAGAAATCGCGGCAGCGTTCGAAGGCCGGGGCTGGCAATACGACGTGGCCCATGCCGAGATCGTTGGTGACAAAACCTTTGACGCCCACCGGCGAGACGAAACGGGCGAAATCCTGCAACGGGCCCCAGAAAATTTCGTGGCGATTGCCATCAGGATCGCTGAAGTGCACCAGCTCCTGGACCTTGCGCAGTTCCGCTTCGGCCGCGGTGCCACGGGTCACTTGCACGTCGGCCTGCTGCAACTCGCTGACCGCCTGTTCCAGCGCCGCCTTGCCGGCCACCTCCCAACCGCAGGCACCGAAACCGTTCTCGGCGTTCTTCTGCACGAGGATGCGGTAATGACGTTCGTCCATTTTCAGGTACAGACGCTCATCATCGCCGCTGACCATCATGCCCAACACCTGGCTTGCGTAGTGGCGCCATTGCGCCAGGTCGCTGGACAGCAGGGTGACGTAACCCAGACCACGGATATCCATGGATGCACTCCTCGTTTTTCTCAGGCCGTGCCGCCCTTCGGCTGGTGCCGGGGGAGACTTTATGTAGGGGCTATATGTAGGAGCTATTCAAACGGGTTCGGGGAGGGGCAACATCGTCCAATGGGACTAGCGGAAATGATGGCGCGGAACATGAAAACCTGTGGGAGCGAGCTTGCTCGCGATGGCGGCGTGACAGTCACCGGGGATGTTGGATGACAGGGCCTCATCGCGAGCAAGCTCGCTCCCACAGGGGGTCAGTGGTGTGGCGGGCTTATGCGACCGGTTCGATTTGATCGAGCACGCGGTTCGCGGTGATCTCAGCCAGCATGACGCTATTGGAAATACCCAGCAGCGCATTACGGTCACCGCCCTCCAGATGATCCACCAGTTGATGCACCATCACATCGACCGAGGCCAGGGTCTCGACCAGATAGACCACCAGGGTTTCGGTCGTGGCCTCGGGGTCGACGCTGAACAGCGTGCTGATGGTTCGAGGGGGTGGCTTTGATGTCGGCGGTCGAGGGGAAGTGGTAAGCGAGGGCACGCTCGGCGGCCTCGTTGAGTTTTTTTGAATCGGGTTCGTATGGGGATACTGGATCGGTGTCCGGCGGGTTTGGTGTGACTTTGAACATAGTGTGGATTCCTGATGTTGGCTGGAAACCGCTTCTCTACTAAAAGAAGGGGTGGCAGCTGTACGCAGGTTAGTAGACCGGGGAATCCAAGAAGCCGGCGCGCCCAAGGGCGCCCTACGTACAGCCACCATCAAAATGCAGGCACAAAACCTGATTGATGCGTCGTACGTCTCGGATTAAGCCACGGGCTACTAAACCCGATCACTGGGAGTCAGTGACGCGAATCAAGTTACCGAGGGGGTCCAAGGCGTACAAGCCGGCGGATTCTGGCGCACCTGTAGGCAACGACGCAAGGCGTTGTAGCTTTCATCGAGTAACACTGACAGCCGTTAATCAATCCATGTTTAACGACCCAAAAACCTGTGGGAGCGAGCTTGCTCGCGATGGGGCCATACCAGTCAACATCGATGTTGAATGTAAGACCGCCATCGCGAGCAAGCTGAACTGGTCAAGTAATCTTGGACACCCGTTAAGGTTTACGCCGCCAGTCTCTCCTTCGCGACTGGCGACCGGTAGTCGTTGTAGCTGTGAGGCCTGCTGATGTTGTAGCGCGAGACATAGCGCTGCACATCTGCTCGGGCCTCATGT
>NZ_JBFUBR010000016.1:0-122919 GCF_056405655.1 Pseudomonas sp. P1_F7 | reverse complement strand
AGATGTGCAGCGCTATGTCTCGCGCTACAACATCAGCAGGCCTCACAGCTACAACGACTACCGGTCGCCAGTCGCGAAGGAGAGACTGGCGGCGTAAACCTTAACGGGTGTCCAAGATTACTTGACCAGTTCAAGCTCGCTCCCACAGGTTCGGTGTTCAGGCTTTAAGCGGTTTTCCAGGTGATCTCCTCTTCACCATCGGCGCTGATGCGAATCCAGCGATCCGCCGTTTCCTCACCTTCCTCCTCAACCCAGCTACCCGGTGCGCAACGCACTTCGACGTTCAGCGCGGCAAACGCAGCGCGGGCGCAGGCGATGTCGTCGTCCCATGGGGTCTGGTCGCTTTCCAGGTACAGGCTGTTCCACTTGCCAACAGCTTTTGGCAACCAGGTCACTGGAACGTTGCCGGCCTTGCACTTGTAAGTCTGGCCCTTCTGGACCCAATCGGTGCACGGGCCCAATGCCGCACCGAGCCAGGTGGAAATGGCCTTGTGGTCGACGTCGGCGTCTTTCAGGTAAATCTCGATATCGGGTTGGCGCATGGATGTCCTCACTGCGGGTCTGAAAAATCCATTCGCGGATTTAGCCGGCCTCAAGCGACTGCTCAAGGCCAAAAGTTAAGGTTATTGAAGTACGAAATAATCGTAGCGCATCGACACGGTGACCTCGAACGGCTCGGCCTGCTCGATAACAGCGGCACGGCGCTCGGCGCTGGCGCGCCAGCCGTGGGGCGTCATGGCCAGCAGGTTGGCGCGGTCCTGGCCGCTGACCAGCGTCAGTTTGAATTCCAGGGTTTCACTGTGGGCCAGCGCCATGCCTTCCGGCACAAGGGCCAGATGCTTGTCGTCGGTGTATTCGCGGACTTCGTCGTACAGCCGTTCGCGCAATTCCATCAGGTGGCCGCTGGTCGGTCCGACTTTCATCAGGCCGCCGCCAACGCTGAGCAGGCGTTTGGCTTCTTCCCAATCCAGCGGACTGAAAACGCTGGCGAGGAACTGGCAACTGCCCGACTCCAGCGGCACGCGGGCCATGCTGGCGATCAACCAGGTGAGTTTCGGGTTGCGTTTGCAGGCACGTTTGACCGCTTCCCGGGAAATATCCAGCGCGTAGCCTTCGGCACTCGGCAAAGCCTCGGCGATTTGTGCGGTGTAGTAACCCTCGCCACAACCGATGTCCAGCCAGCGCTGCGGTGCATAGCTGGCAGCCAATTCCGCCAGGCGCTTGGCCACCGGGGCGTAGTGCCCGGCGTTCAAAAAGTCGCGGCGGGCTTCGACCATTGCCTGGTTATCCCCAGGGTCGCGGCTGTTCTTGTGCTGCACCGGCAACAGGTTCAAGTAACCCTGGCGCGCACGGTCGAAACGATGCCCGGCGGGGCAGACCACGCCGTTGTCCACCGCGTTCAGCGGTTCACTGCAGATCGGACACGCCAGCATCAGGCGAGCAACTTGATCAGGGTCTGGTAGTAGATCTCGGTCAGCACGTCGAGGTCCGCCGCCAGTACGCGCTCGTTGACCTGGTGGATGGTCGCGTTGACCGGGCCCAGTTCAACCACTTGGGTGCCCATGGTCGCGATGAAGCGACCGTCGGAGGTGCCACCGCTGGTGGACGCCTTGGTGTCGCGACCGGTGATGTCCTTGATGCTCGACGACACCGCGTCCAGCAGCGCGCCTGGCTCGGTGAGGAACGGCAGACCGGACAATGCCCAGTCGACGTGCCAGTCCAGGCCATGCTTGTCGAGGATGTCGGCCACGCGCTTTTGCAGGCCTTCGACGGTGGACTCGGTGGAGAAACGGAAGTTGAACACCGCCACCAGGTCACCCGGGATCACGTTGGTCGCACCGGTGCCGGAATTGACGTTGGAGATCTGGAAACTGGTCGGCGGGAAGAAATCGTTGCCGTGGTCCCAGTGCTCGGCAGCCAGTTCGGCCAGGGCCGGGGCGGCGAGGTGGATCGGGTTCTTGGCCAGGTGCGGGTAGGCCACGTGGCCTTGCACGCCGCGTACGGTCAGCTTGGCGCCGAGGGAGCCGCGACGGCCGTTCTTGACCACGTCACCCACCAGGGTGGTGCTCGACGGTTCGCCGACGATGCACCAGTCCAGACGTTCCTTGCGCGCGGCCAGACGTTCAACCACCGCCTTGGTGCCGTGGTGCGCCGGACCTTCTTCGTCGCTGGTGATCAGGAAGGCGACTTTGCCCTTGTGGTTCGGGTAGTCGGCGACAAAACGCTCGGAGGCGACGGTCATGGCGGCGAGGCTGCCTTTCATGTCGGCGGCGCCACGGCCGCAGAGCATGCCGTGTTCGTCGATCAGTGCGTTGAACGGTTCGATCTGCCAGGCCGTCACGGGGCCGGTCGGGACCACGTCGGTGTGACCGGCGAAGCACAGCACCGGACCGTCGTCCTGGCCGTGGGTGGCCCAGAAGTTATCCACATCTTCGATGCGCATCGGTTCCAGGGTGAAACCGGCATCGCCCAGGCGCTGCATCATCTGCTTCTGGCAATCGGCGTCGATCGGCGTCACGGACGGACGGCGGATCAGGTCGATGGCGAGTTGGAGGGTCGGCGAAAGGTCGGCGTGGGCCGTCATGGAAAACTCCGGAAGCTGTAAATGTGTAGGAGCGAGCTTGCTCGCGATGAACGATGGCACGATCTGTATGACAAACCCCATCGCCTGCATCGCGAGCAAGCTCGCTCCTACAGGTATTGGGTCTGGCCCTTAAGCCAAGCCCCGCAAAATGGCGGTTATCTTAAAGCAAAACGGCGACCATTGGCCGCCGTTTAGTGCATCCGCAGAGATTTAGACGACAGGTGCCGTTTCAGGCTCGGCGGCCGGTTTCGGCAGCGACGACAGGAACGCCATGATCAGCGCCGCCAGGTATGGCAACGACTGCACCAGCAACATGGTCACCCAGAAACGCATGTCGTTGCTCGGCATGCCGTTCACCAGGAAGATCCCCAAGGCAGCGCTCCACAACAGCAGCATGATGAACATCTCTTCCCGGGCTTCCGAAATGGCCACCCAGAAGCCGTGGTTATCGGCGTTTTTCGGCGTACGGAAGAACGGAATGCTGCTGGTGAAGAAGCCGTACAACACCGCTTTGGCGATGGTATGGGACAACGCCAGGCCGGCCAGCGCCGCGCAGAAGGCATCCTTCAAGTTGACCCCGACCGCACGACGGTAGAGGAAGATGATCTTGGCGACCTTGAACACGAACAATGCCAACGGCGGGATTGCGAAGATCAGCAGCGGCGGATCGACCCGTTGCGGCACGATGATCATCGCCGCCGACCACAGCAGTGCGCCAACGGTGAAGAAGATGTTCATGCCGTCCGCCACCCACGGCAACCAGCCCGCGAGGAAGTGGTAACGCTGGCCACGGGTCAGTTCGGTGTCCTTGCCGCGCAGCAGGCTGGCGGTGTGACGCTTGATGATCTGAATTGCTCCGTAGGCCCAGCGGAAACGCTGTTTCTTGAAGTCGATAAAGGTATCGGGCATCAGGCCCTTGCCATAGCTGGTGTGGTAATACGCCGCCGACAGGCCTTTCTCGAATACCCGCAGGCCCAGTTCGGCGTCTTCACAGATGCACCAGTCGGCCCAGCCCAGTTCTTCGAGCACCGAGCGGCGGGTCATGGTCATGGTGCCGTGCTGGATGATCGCGTCACGGTCGTTGCGGGTGACCATGCCGATGTGGAAGAAGCCCTTGTATTCCGCGTAGCAGAGCTTCTTGAAGGTGCTTTCGTTCTGGTCGCGGTAATCCTGCGGCGACTGCACCACGGCGATTTTCGGGTCGGCGAAGTGCGGCACCATGTGCTTGAGCCAGTTGCGGTCGACGCAGTAGTCCGAGTCGATCACGGCAATGACTTCGGCATCCTTGGCGGTGTGCGGAATCAGGTAGTTCAGCGCGCCGCCCTTGAAGCCGGCCAGCGGTGCCACGTGGAAGAACTTGAAGCGCGGGCCGAGGGTTGCGCAGTAATCGCGCACCGGTTCCCAGACAGCAGGGTCCTTGGTGTTGTTGTCGATGATCAGGACTTCGAAATCCGGATAGTCGAGGTTGGCCAAGGCGTTGAGGGTCTGTTTGACCATCTCCGGCGGCTCGTTGTAGCAGGGCACGTGAATCGACACTTTCGGGCGGTAGCTGGAATCGCCTTCCACCGGCAGGAACTCACGCCGGCGCTTGTGCACCCACACCGCTTCGGCCAGTTCATGGGCTTCGGTCAGCAGCACGATAAACACCCCGAGCGCACCGAGGGCAAGCAAAAAGCCCACTGTCAGACTGAACCAGGTGCTGTATTGCTGGCTGTAGTCGTAACCGATCCACACCAGCACCGAACCACACAGGAACGCAATGAAGGTCAGGAAGGTACGGCCACGCTGGCGCAGGGCCGAGCCGTCGATCATCAGCAGGGTCAGCGACAACAGCGCCAATACCACCGAGCCAATGGCCAATACGCGCCATTGCGGAATCGCCACCACCGGGCCTTCGAAGTTGAACTTCTGCTGGCGCGCGGCGTTGAACACGCCCCAGTAGGCGCCGACGGAACCTTCGTCGCTGGCCTTCCACGGCTGGTCAAACGCTTCGATCACGAAGTAGTTGAAGCCCTGGCGGTTGAGCTTGTTGACCAGGGTTCGCAGGTAGATCGCCTGGTCTGCCGGTGAGGCATCGGCGCCACCGCGCATGCGGCCGTTGCTCGGCCAACCCACCTCGGACAGCAGCAGTGGCTTTTTCGGGAACAGCTTTTTCAGGTCGCGGGCGCGGTCGAGGACGAACTGCCCGGCCTTGTCCATCGGGATAAATTCCCAGTAAGGCAGGATGTGCGCGGCGATCAGGTCGACGTGTTTGGCCAGTTCCGGGTGTTCTTCCCAAACGTGCCATTGCTCGGACGTGGTCACTGGCACCTTCACGGCTGCACGGACACGGTCGAGCATCACGCTCAGTTCGGCGGCGGTAATTTCCTTACGGTAAATCGCCTCGTTGCCGACCACCACACGAACCACGCTGCGCGAGGAGTTGGCGATCTCAATGGCGCGGGTAATTTCCCGTTCGTTGCGTTCCTGGTCCGGGCTGATCCAGATCCCCAGGGTCACCCGCAAGCCGAACTCTTCCGCGAGTTTCGGGATGTCTTGCAGGGTGCCATCGACCGAGTAGATGCGGATGTTGTCCGTCAGCTTGCTCATGATCTCCAGGTCGCGACGCATTTGATCGTCGGTCGGGTACTGGTCTTTCTGCGGGAACTGGCCCTGCTGGAATGGCGAGTACGAGAAGCCGGAGATCTGTTCAGGCCAGTTGGGGGCGGTGACCGGGCGGTTGATCAGCGCCCAGAAGCCGGTAAACAAGGCTGCGATGGCAAGCACCACGACCAGGTTGAGTCCAAATTTACGCGATGACATAGCTATTTCGGGTTCCAAAGGCTGTGGAACGAGGGGACGGTCGGCGGCCGTAAAGGGCGCGCATCCTACACCGGCGGTTCTCTGACCGTACAGCGAACAGGGAAATGCCGGACGTTGGGCAATCTGATTTCGCTAAAGTTCTGTCATTTCTGGTGTAGGGCATATCGCCATCGATATGTAGGCTATGTCGCCTCTGATATGTAGGACTTGTTACCGTCTGGCCGTATAATACGCGCCGGTTTTTTAGGTAATGGTCATGAGTACAGAAGATCCGCGGTTTGCCGGCATCGCCCGCTTGTATGGCATCGAAGGGCTTGAGCGACTGCGGGCGGCCCATGTGGCGATCGTTGGCGTCGGTGGTGTCGGTTCCTGGGCGGCGGAAGCCATGGCCCGCTGTGGGGTCGGCGAGATTTCGCTGTTCGACCTGGACGATGTCTGCGTCAGCAATGCCAATCGTCAGCTGCATGCGCTGGACAGTACCGTCGGCAAGCCTAAGGTCGAGGTGATGGCCGAGCGTCTGCGCGGGATCAATCCGGATTGCACGGTGCACGCGGTGCCTGACTTCGTCACCCGCGACACCATGGCCGAGTACATCACGCCGAACATCGACTGCGTGATCGACTGCATCGACAGCGTCAACGCCAAGGCCGCGCTGATCGCCTGGTGCAAGCGGCGCAAGATCCAGATCATCACCACCGGCGGCGCGGGCGGGCAGATTGACCCGACGTTGATCCAGGTCTGCGACCTCAATCGCACGTTCAACGATCCATTGGCTTCGAAAGTGCGCTCCACGCTGCGGCGTGACTACGGCTTCTCACGCACCGTGACCCGCCACTACAGCGTGCCCTGCGTGTTTTCCACCGAGCAACTGCGCTACCCGAAACCGGACGGCAGCATTTGCCTGCAGAAGAGTTTTGTCGGGGATGGGGTGAAGCTCGACTGCGCCGGCGGGTTTGGTGCGGTGATGATGGTGACGGCGGATCGCAGCCTTCGGCAGCTCCTACGCGTCGCTTAGGCTCCGCATCCGCTGAAGCACCGCATTCAAGCCATTACTGCGGGACTCGGACAACTGCCGCCCCAACCCCAACTGATTGAACCAGTCCGGCAAATCCACCTGCTGCAACTCGGCCGCGGACAACCCATTGACCCGCGCCAGCAGCAACGCCACCAACCCGCGAATCAAGCGCGCATCGCTGTTGGCGCTGAATCGCCAATGGTCATCGCGCAATTCGCCCACCAGCCACACCTGGCTTTCACAGCCGTGCACTCGGTTGGCATCACACATCTGCGCATCACTCAACGCCGGCAGACGTTCTCCCCATTGCATCAGCAGGCGTGCGCGTTGTTCCCAGCCGGCCGCTTTCTGAAAGGTTTCGAGTGCCGTCACGGCATCGGCAGGCAGGTTCATCGCAATAGCTCCAGCGCCTGATCCAAGGCTTCAAAGAACCGCTCGAGGTCTTCGGAATCGTTGTACAGCGCCAACGACACCCGAATCGCTCCGGCCAGTTCAAAGCGTTTGAGCAGCGGCATGGCGCAGTGATGGCCGGCACGCACTGCGATCCCTTGTTCGGTCAGCAAATGCGCGAGATCGGAGTTATGCACACCTTCTACGGTGAAACTGGCCAGTGCCACCTGCGGCTTGCCCAACAGGCGAATGCCGTTGCGCGCTTCAAGGCCCTTGAGCAGACCGGTATGCAGCGCTGCTTCATGGGCTGACACGACGTTCTGATCGAGCCCGGCGAGGTAATCGAGGGTCGCTCCGAGGCCGATCACACTGGCAATCGGCGGCGTCCCGGCCTCGAAACCCAGCGGTGCCGGGCGAAAGCGTGCGTCGTGATAATTGGCGTCCAGCACCATTTCACCGCCGAACTGCCAGGGACGCAGCTGTTGCAGCGCTGTATTGCGCCCGTACAGCACGCCCAGGCCATCGGGGCCGTAGAGCTTGTGGCTGGAGAACACATAAAAATCGCAGCCCAGCGCTTGCACGTCATGGCGGCCATGGACCACGCCCTGGGCGCCGTCGATCACAGTCAGAGCGTTGTGCGCCTTGGCCAGTGCCAGCAATTCGGGCAGCGGCTGCCACGCGCCAATCACGTTGGACAGCTGACTGACCGCCAGCAGACGTGTGCGCGAGCCGATCAAACCGGCGGCGGCTTCAAGGTCGATCACGCCGACGGCATCCAGTGGCAGGATCACCAGTTTCAGGTCGCGACGGTGCGCCAGTTGCTGCCATGGCAGCAGGTTGGCGTGATGCTCCAGGGCGCTGATGACAATCTCGTCGCCCGGATTGAAAAGATGTTCCAGGCCGTAGGCCAGGAGATTCAGCGCGGACGTCGCGCCGTGGGTGAAGATGATCTGCCCGCAATCACCAGCATTGAGCCATTGCGCGACTTTGCGGCGGCTGTCCTCGAACGCCTGGGTGGCGTGGGCGCCGGGCAGGTGCTGCGCCCGATGCACGTTGGCCGCGCCGTTGGCGTAGTAATGCGCCAGGGCATCCAGCAGGGCTTGAGGTTTTTGCGTGGTGGCGGCGTTGTCCAGATAGGTCTGGCCTTGCCGTTGCAGGGCGGCGATGGCCGGAAAATCGGCGCGCCAGGGAGAGAGAATCATCATGTGTTCAGCCCTGTGAACTTGGGCGGATGTACACCGGACCTTGTGGGAGCGAGCTTGCTCGCGATGGCGTCCGTAAGGCCGCCAAAAAGCATCGCGAGCAAGGCGAATCGTCGCACCGTCGCTCCCACAGGTGCCTGCGGCACTTAGTTGTGAGCGTGCAGCGCTTCGTTCAGTTCGATGGCCGATTTGTGGGTTTTGCATTCCACGGCACCGGTCTCCGAATTGCGACGGAACAGCAGGTCCGGCTGGCCGGCCAGTTCACGGGCCTTGACCACTTTGACCAGCTGATTGTTCTCGTCCAGCAGCGCGACTTTGGTGCCGGCGGTCACGTACAGGCCCGATTCCACGGTGTTGCGGTCGCCCAACGGGATACCGATACCAGCGTTGGCGCCGATCAGGCAGCCTTCGCCGACCTTGATCACGATGTTGCCGCCACCCGACAGGGTGCCCATGGTCGAGCAGCCGCCGCCCAGGTCCGAACCCTTGCCGACGAATACACCAGCGGATACGCGGCCTTCGATCATGCCTGGGCCTTCGGTGCCGGCGTTGAAGTTGATGAAGCCTTCGTGCATCACGGTGGTACCTTCGCCCACGTAAGCACCCAGACGCAGACGCGCAGCGTCAGCGATACGCACGCCGGCCGGAACCACGTAGTCGGTCATTTTCGGGAACTTGTCCACCGAGAACACTTCCAGCAGCTCGCCGCGCAGGCGGGCTTCGAGTTGCAGTTCGGCCAGTTCGCTCAGATCGACCGCGCCCTGGCTGGTCCAGGCCACGTTCGGCAGCAGCGGGAAGATCCCGGCCAGGTTCAGGCCGTGTGGCTTGACCAGGCGATGGCTCAGCAGGTGCAGCTTGAGGTAGGCCTCAGGGGTGGACGACAGTTGGGCGTCTTCAGCCAGCAAGGTGGCAACCAGCGGCTTGTGGCTCTCGGCCAGGCGGGTCAGCAGGGCAGCCTGGGCAGCGTCGACGCTTTTCAGCGCTTCAGCCAGCTGCGAGGCCTGGGCGGTGCTGAACGCGATGGCCTGATTGCCTTCGGTGTAGCCCAGGATCGGTGCGATAGCGGCGAGGATTTCAGCCGATGGCTTGAGTACCGGGGCTGCGTAGAACACTTCCAGCCATGCGCCTTGACGGTTTTGAGTGCCGACGCCGAAGGCCAGGCTGAACAGGGTAGTGGACATGTGTATACCTCTAACAAAATTGAACGGGCTGCTTACTTGAGCGCGGCCGCGTAGATGTCTGGCTTGAAGCCAATCAGGGTTCGGTCGCCGAGATCGAGCACCGGGCGCTTGATCATCGAGGGTTGTGCGAGCATCAGTTCGATGGCTTTCGTCTGGTCGAGATCGGCTTTGCGTTCGTCGTCGAGCTTGCGAAAGGTCGTGCCTGCACGGTTCAACACCACCTCCCAACTGTGCTCGTTGCACCATTGGGTGAGGTGTTCACGGTCGATACCGACCGCTTTGTAATCATGAAAGTCATAGCTGACAGCGTGTTCATCGAGCCAGGTGCGCGCCTTTTTCATGGTGTCGCAGGCTTTGATGCCGAAAAGGTGCAACGATTTGCTTGAAACGGTCAAGGAATTGCCCCCTTTGCAGGTGCTGGATTTAAAAGGTGACGGATTATGCCATGGGCATTGAGTTAAAACGCAAAACCTGTGGGATTGCGGTGATTCAGGACGCTCTGTGCCGGTGCGACATAGGTGCAAGGGCCACCGGTAGTCTAAGCGGCTAATATGGCACTTCAATGCATCCGGGAATCCCGCTTTATGCAAACTGCCTACACCGTCCTGATCCTGTTGATGCTGGTCGGCGTTTCGCGCCCGATCGGGCGGGTGGTTCCGCTGCCGTTGCCGTTGGTGCAGATTTCCGCTGGAGCCTTGCTTGCCTGGCCGACGCTCGGCCTCCATGTAGCCCTCGATCCCGAACTGTTCCTGTTTCTGTTCCTGCCGCCGCTGTTGTTCTCCGACGGCTGGCGCATGCCCAAGCGCGAATTCTGGCATCTGCGCGGACCGATTCTGACCCTGGCGGTGGGTCTGGTGCTGTTTACCGTGATCGGCGCCGGCTATTTCATTCACTGGTTGCTTCCCGGTGTGCCCTTGCCGGTAGCGTTTGCCCTGGCGGCCGTGCTGTCGCCGACGGATGCGGTGGCGGTGTCGGCCATTTCCCGCAATCGCCTGCCGACCCCGTTGATGCACATCTTGCAGGGCGAGGCGCTGATGAACGACGCCTCGGGCCTGGTGACGTTCAAATTTGCGCTGGTGGCGGCTGTGACCGGTGTTTTTTCACTGGCCAATGCCAGCCTGACGTTCGTGATGGTCGCCGTGGGTGGTCTGGCCGTCGGGGTGGCCTTGAGCTGGCTGGTCGGCCGTCTGCGGGCGTGGATGATCGCGCGCGGCTGGGATGATCCGGCGACGCACGTGGTGTTCATGTTGCTGCTGCCGTTTGCGGCCTACGTGCTGGCCGAGCGCATGGAAGTGTCGGGCATCCTCTCGGCGGTGGCGGCGGGGATGATGCAGAGCTGGCTCGATCTGTTGCCGCGCCAGACCAATACGCGTTTGCTCAATCGCAGCGTCTGGTCGCTGCTGGAGTTCGCCTTCAACGGTTTGATCTTCCTGCTGTTGGGTCTGCAATTGCCGGACATCATCAAGGCAGTGGCCAGTCACGAAACATCGCTATGGCCGACGTTGCTGTATCGCGGGCTGGACGTAGTGGCAATTTTTCTGGTGCTGCTGGTTTTGCGGTTCGTCTGGGTGCAGAGCATTTGGCGATTGTCGGTGCTGCTGCGGCGCCTGCGCGGCAAGGGTGAAGTGACCCGGGTGCCGACAGCGCGATCCTGTTGGTTGCTGACCGTGGGCGGTGTGCGCGGGGCCGTGACGCTGGCGGGTGTAATGTCGGTGCCGATGCTCATGGGCGCCAGCGCGTTTCCCGAGCGGGACTTGCTGATCTTTATTGCTGCGGGGGTGATTCTGCTGTCGTTGATTGCGGCCTGCATCGCGCTGCCACTGTTGTTGCGTGGCATTGAAGCCAGCCCTGACGACAAGCGGCGCAATGAAGTACGCGACGCGTGGCGCAAAACCGCCGAAGCGGCCATTCATGTGCTTGAGACAGAAGAGGTCAACCCGCAGGACGCCGCCCAGTCCGCGCTGGCCGCCGAGCTCAAGGCGCGAATCATGTCCGAGTACCGCCACCAGTTGGAGGTGTTCAACGATTCCGCTGAAGCCCAGGCCCTGGCCTTTCAGATGGACTTGCTGGAACGGCGTTTGCGTTTGAAGGCGTTGCGGGCGCAACGCCTGGAGTTGTACAACCTGAGCCGCCATCACCAGATAGGTGATGACGTGCTGCGAGAGGTGTTGGGGGAACTGGATCTGAGTGAGGCCAAGCTGGGAGCAGTGAAGTAATGATGCACACTCTTTTGATTGTTTTCATTGCTGTGTTGTGGTGAGTATCGAAGAGTCATCGATATGGCTAGAGCGAAAAGTTGTACTTTAAAAACGTTTACTTGTTAATGAGCGCTGCCGAAAAGTGGTGATTTCAGTTTGTCGTATAGTTTAGAGAGTGTGTCGAATATAGTTTTGTGAGGGTAGATTTTGCGAATTGTCTCCTTGTCTTTTTCACTTGGTTTGAAATTTCCAGGGTGTGACCAGTTGTTTAGGGTAAGTTTGCTATCGATGTCGTAATGCATGACTGATAAGGGGTCGTAATCGCCATAGGTGTAGTATGTGGAGCGAGGTAACGGCAGGACCTGTGAATCAACTAGATCACGCTCCCAGTCGAATTCTTCTTTATACCACGCGTAGACTTTTTCCAGATCCCAAGGGATATCTGCATCGGGATGCTGATGTTCATGATGGAGGCCGAGTGCGTGACCAAATTCATGTAATACGGTGGTTTCAAAAACATCATCCTCTAAAGCTGTTCCTATTTTCATAGTGGGTTCGTCAGGGGGGCAGGTCAGTGCATCTGTACCTAAAAAGGAGTAAGAGCCGATGGTTTGGTTTGGCTCGATTTTTATGCGAATGTCACCCACTGCTCCGGAAATCAATTCGAATTTTAAATTGACATGCGCTAACCATTTGTTCGTAATGTTCTTTACTGTGTTTATGGTTTTCTGGTTCTCGTCGTACATGGCTATTTTCAGGGTGCGCCCAGGCTCCCAGAAAGTAGTATGCATGGCAACGCTTCTCTTGGCGCGTCCGGAAGTATTGGATTTGACATTATCACTTCGTTCATTGATCGCGGCCTCGTAAGAGGCGACTGGATCAATGCTTCTAACAATGCTGCAAGCTCCATTTTTCATAGGGGTGGCGTCCATGTCTTTTGTCGGTTGTGGTTTTTTGAAAAGGGGGGTGTTGGTTTTATTTGTTTGCGCATTATTGGAGTAGTAAAGATTTTGGATATATTTTTCGCATCAGTCGCCGATCATTCTGGCTGAGGCTGGTGTTCTTCTCTACGCTCCAATTGCCCGTGGTCAGTTCATTCGGGATTTGATAGTGCATTATTGATTTTTTGTCATAGGGCGTTGTGCGGGTAGTGAGAGTTTCCAGTGTTTTGAATAAGTTGTGATCGACTTCTTCTTTCGACCAGTTATATCTTGTGAGGTAATAGTGGTAGACGAACGGCCTGTTCCATGGAATGTCGGCTTTGGGGTGCTGGTGTTCATGTTCCATTCCCAATGCATGGCCAAACTCATGCAAAACGGTGCTTTCGAACGCCGGGTGTGTTAGCTCCGTGCCGATGTTCATTGTGTTCTCGCCTGGACCTCGCAGTGTTGCATCGGTACCGATTGCTGAATAGTTCAAGGGGGCTTCCATGCTGATTCTGATATCCCCCACGGCATCGTCTGCGAACTCCAGCGTCAAATTGATAGAGGGTTGCCATTGTTTGATGGCTGCTATGGCCGCCTGACGGTGTGCGTTGGAAGGGTGGGGCAAGAAAAGCAATCTTGAGCGTTCGATGACTTGCCCAGAATTTACTGTGAGATACGACGCCGCGTTTTTTTCTGTTTCCTATAGAGTCGGTATTGTCGTTGCCAGGGTTTTCACTGATGGCCGCTTCGTAAGAGGCGTGTATATCAAAACTATTGATAACTTTGCATGGTTCTGAATATGGCATTATCGCTCTCCTTCTCGATGTTTTAATCTGGTCAATAGATTGGTTTCGAGTTGGAGATTATTTAAATTAAAGTTGCACTGTAAAGTTGCTGGTTGTTAGATGTTGTTGCCGATGGGCGGCCTGTACTGCGTTGCACGGTACAGGCCTTGTCAGTGTCAGTTGCGGCGAGTTATGAAGTTGCGAATACGTTCTGCCGCTTCAAGACATTCGGATAGTGGGGCAACCAGTGCCATGCGTACTCGACCCGCGCCTGGATTTAAACCATCAACATCGCGGGACAGGTAAGAGCCCGGTACCACGGTCACGTGCTCCTGTTCGAACAGGTCGCGGCAGAACGCTGCGTCGTCACCGGCCACATTCG
Organism: Pseudomonas sp. P1_F7; assembly: GCF_056405655.1. Taxonomy (NCBI): domain Bacteria; kingdom Pseudomonadati; phylum Pseudomonadota; class Gammaproteobacteria; order Pseudomonadales; family Pseudomonadaceae; genus Pseudomonas; species Pseudomonas sp. P1_F7. The sequence goes on along the minus strand of NZ_JBFUBR010000016.1, from coordinate 109,454 downwards.
GCCACAGGTAGAAGCTGCCATCCGGCCGCTGTACGTCCATGACCGGGCTGAGGATTTCCAGCACCGCGTCAAATTTCTCGCGATATAGCGCACGGTTGGCGCGAACGTGCACTTCGTCATTCCACGCAGCAACGCTGGCCAGCTGGGTTTGAACCGGCATTGCGCAGCCGTGGTAGGTACGGTAGAGCAGGAAGCCCTTGAGGATGTCGGCGTCACCGGCGACAAAACCTGAACGCAGGCCTGGCAGGTTCGAACGCTTGGACAGGCTGTGGAACACCACGCAACGCTTGAAGTCCTTGCGACCCAGTTCCGCGCAAGCGCTGAGCAGGCCAGGCGGCGGGGTTTGCTCGTCGAAGTACAGCTCGCTGTAGCACTCATCGGCGGCAATCACGAAGTCGTATTCATCGGCCAGGGCGATCAGCTTCTTCAGGGTTTCCACCGGAATCAATGCACCGGTCGGGTTGCCTGGCGAGCACAGGAACAGGATCTGGCAGCGCGTCCAGATTTCCGGCGACACGGCGTCGAAATCCGGGTTGAAGCCGTTTTCGTCCAGGCACGGTAGGTAATGCGGCTTGGCCCCGGCGAGGAACGCCGCGCCTTCGTATATCTGATAGAACGGGTTCGGGCTGACCACCAGCGCGTCATCGCCACGGTTGACCACGGTCTGGGTGAAGGCGAACAGCGCCTCGCGGGTACCGTTGACCGGCAGCACGTTGCGCGCCGGGTCGATCCAGCCCTTGGGGACATCGAAGCGCCGCTCGCACCATGCCGCGATGGCTTCGCGCAGCTCCGGGATGCCGAGGGTGGTCGGGTATACGGCCATTTTTTCCAGATTGCTGGCCAGGGCCTCGGCGACGAAGCTAGGCGAACGGTGTTTCGGCTCGCCGATGGACAGCGCGATCGGACGCTTGTCCGGGTTCGGCGTCACGCTGCCGAGCAGGGCGCGGAGTTTCTCGAACGGGTAGGGCTGGAGCTGGGACAGAGCGTTGTTCATCGGGGGCCTCTTTCAATGTGGAAGCGAGCCTGCTCGCTCCCACAGGGGGAAATGTGTGATTCAGATGCTGATGCGCGACAGTTTGATATCGGGTTCCTGGTTGACGCTCAGTTGTTCGACGATCGCATCCTGCAGGCGGCTGCACAGTAGTGGGTCGGACAGCGGCTGATTGTTGGCGTCGGTGATGAAGAACACGTCTTCCACGCGCTCGCCGAGGGTGGCGATCTTGGCGTTCTGCAGTGACAGGTCGAACTCCAGGAAAATCGTGCCAATCCGCGCCAGCAGGCCCGGGCGGTCGGGCGCCGTGAGTTCCAGCACCGTCACTTGACGCTGGGCATCGTTGTGGATCGTCACCTGTGGCGCAAAGGCGAAATGCTTGAGTTGACGCGGCACCCGGCGCTGGATGATGGTCGGGTAGTCATCCGGGTTGCGCAGGGCTTCGGTCAGGCCGTCGCGGATTTGCTTGATCCGCGCCGGGTTGTCGCCAATCGAGTCGCCGTCGGTATCGAGCACGATATAGGTGTCGAGGGTGAACTGGCTGCTGGAGGTAATGACCCGGGCGTCGTGAATGTTCAGGTTGAGCTGGTCCATCGCAGCCACGGTCACGGCAAAGAAGTCATGCTGGTCGGGGGCGTAGATGAAGATCTGTGTACCGCCTTCGAACTCGCGCTGGGTGGTTTCCTTGATCAGCACCAGTGGCCCGCCATCAGTCGGTTGCTGGAGGATCGCGTCGCTATGCCAGGCCACATCGCCGGCGGTGTGACGCAGGAAATAGTCATCACCCAACTGCGCCCACAGTTGCTCGACGTCGTCCGGGTCGGTGCCGCCGCGCACCAGGATATCCAGGGCGGCGCTCTGGGTCTGGCGGATCTGCTCTTCGCGGTCCACCGGGTTCTCAAGGCCACGACGCAGGGCGCGCTTGGTCTCGGTGTAGAGCTGGCGCAGCAGGCTGGCGCGCCAGGAGTTCCACAGGGTCGGGTTGGTGGCGTTGATGTCGGCGACGGTCAGCACATACAGATAGTTGAGGCGGGTTTCGTCGCCGACGATCTGTGCGAAATCGTGGATCACCTGCGGGTCGGACAGGTCCTTGCGCTGGGCTGTGGTCGACATCACCAGGTGGTTTTGCACCAGCCACACGATCAAGCGGCTGTCCCACACTGGCAGCTGATGGCGCTGGCAAAACGCCTCGGCGTCGACCGCGCCGATGTCTGAGTGGTCGCCATGCCGGCCTTTGCCGATGTCGTGGTACAGGCCGGCCATGTAAATCAGCTCGGGTTTGGGCAGCTTGCCCATGAGCTTGCTGGCCAGCGGGAATTTTTCCGACACCTGGGTGTACTGCAACTTACGCAGGTGCTTGATCAGGTTCAGGGTATGGGCATCGACCGTATAGATGTGAAAAAGGTCATGTTGCATCTGCCCGACGATAAAACCGAATTCGGGCAGATAACGCCCAAGGATGCCATAACGGTTCATTCGCCGCAGATTGCGGTGGATGCCGATCTTGCACTTGAACAGCTCGATAAACAGGCTGGTGTTACGAATATCGTTGCGGAAGTCGTCGTCGATCAGGTGACGGTTTTCCCGCAGCAGACGAATGGTGTCGGCGCGCACGCCCTTGATTTCCGGCTGCTGGGCCATCAGCACGAAGATTTCCAGCATGGCGAACGGTGTGCGCCGGAACACGTTGTCGTTGCGTGCTTCGATGTAGCCGTCATGCAACTGGAAGCGCGAGTTGATCGGCTGCGGTGGGGCTTCGTCTTCCGGTGCGAGGATCACTTCCTCGAAGTGCTGGATGATCAGGTCGCTGAGCTGGGCGATGCTCATCACCACCCGGTAATACTGCTGCATGAAATTTTCGATGGCTTGCTTGGCGTCGTCGCCTTTGAAGCCCAGCAGCCCGGCAATGGTGCGCTGGTGATCGAACAGCAGGCGGTCTTCGGAGCGGCCAGCCAGCATGTGCAGGGCATAGCGAACCTTCCACAGGAACTCCTGGGAGGAGGCGAGCAGGGCGTTTTCGCTCTCGACCAGAAAGCCTTCGCCAGCCAGTGCCCGCAGGTTCAGGGTGCCGTACTCGCGACGGGCCACCCACAGAATCGTCTGGATATCCCGCAGGCCGCCGGGTGAGCCTTTGACGTTGGGTTCCAGGTTGTATTCGGTGTCGTTGTACTTGTGGTGGCGGGCCTTTTGTTCGGCGCGCTTGGCCAGGAAGAAGTCCTTGCTCGGCCACATGTGCCCGGTGCTGGTGACGTCCAGCATGCGCTGGCGCAGATGCTCGGGGCCGGCGATGGTACGGCTTTCCATCAGGTTGGTGACGACCGTCAGGTCGGCGCGGGCCTCGACGGCGCATTCGTCGACCGAGCGAACGCTCTGACCGACCTCCAGGCCGATGTCCCACAACAGCGTCAGAAAACGCTCGATGGAGTCGCGGAAAACCTCGTGGTCGGCACTGTCCAGCAGGATCAGCAAGTCGATATCGGAATAAGGGTGCAATTCACCGCGGCCGTAGCCACCGACCGCGACCAGCGCAATGTCGGCGTCCTCGCTCCAGCTGAACTGCTCCCAGGCCTTTTGCAGGATGTTGTCGACGAACCAGGCGCGGTCCTCGATCAGCCGGCGAATGTCGCGGCCGCTGCGAAAGCGTGCATCGAGCACTTCGCGGGCCTGGCGGATCGCCTTCTTGAAGGCCGCGATCGGGCTTGCCTTCAGGGCCAGTTCAGCCTGGAACTGGCCACGGTCGAAGAGTTCGGGATCCACCTGCGGCATCGATTGGCTTTCCATTCTATAAGCGATGTACGGTAACGGGATCAGGCCGAAGCGCGAGGGATGGTGTCATCGCTGCGCAGGGTGAAGATCTCGTAACCGGTTTCGGTCACCAAAAGGGTGTGTTCCCACTGTGCCGAGAGCTTGCGGTCCTTGGTGATCGCGGTCCAGCCATCGCCCAGTACCTTGGTGTCGGCACGGCCCTGGTTGATCATCGGCTCGATGGTGAAGGTCATGCCGGCCTTGAGCTCCATGCCGGTGCCAGCGCGGCCGTAGTGCAGGATCTGCGGCTCTTCGTGGAACACCTTGCCGATACCGTGGCCGCAGAACTCGCGTACCACCGAGAATCCATTCTTTTCAGCGTGCTTCTGGATGATTTCGCCGATGTCGCCCAGGCGGCAGCCGGGTTTGACGATTTCAATCGCCTTGTACATGCATTCCTGGGTCACCTGGGACAGGCGCTCGGCCCAGACCGGCACGCTGCCGACGTGGAACATGCGGCTGGTGTCGCCGTGGTAGCCGTCCTTGATGACGGTGACGTCGATGTTCAGGGTGTCGCCATCTTTCAGCGGCTTGTCGTTCGGGATGCCGTGGCAGACCACGTGATTGATCGACGTGCAGATCGACTTCGGATAGCCCTTGTAGTTGAGCGGGGCAGGGATGGCTTTCTGCTCGTTGACGATGTAGTCATGGCAGATCTGGTTCAGTTGATCGGTGGTAACGCCCGGCTTGACATATTCGGCAATCATTTCCAGCACATCAGCGGCCAGTTTGCCGGCGATACGCATTTTGGCGATATCCTCGGGGGTTTTGAGGGTGACGGTCATACAGGCTCTCTTTGCGCCAGGCGGCGCTTTCTAAACGGAAAGGGCATTGCGCGATCGAACTTCGCGGCCCTGAAAAATGCGATTCTACCAGACGATCAGCGCAAATCTGCGCCTGTGTGCATCGCTTCTCTCTATAGAATGGTGCATTCTTGGCGGATTCCAAGGGATGGAGCAAAGTGCTCGCCAGGATTTCAGAATCCGGGTTCCGTTTTGCCCTGCCTTGTGGTATAAAATGCGCCGCTTTCCGGGGATGTCCCGAAAAGCCTAAATCCACACACGTGTCGACACGATGACCTGGGTGCCTTCAGCTGATGCTGCTGGTTGGTCATTGGGATACGTGGAGGCCAAACCCGACTTATTAAGGAACTATCATGTCCCAAGTCAACATGCGCGATATGCTGAAGGCCGGTGTGCACTTCGGTCACCAGACCCGTTACTGGAACCCGAAAATGGGTAAGTACATTTTCGGCGCGCGTAACAAGATCCACATCATCAACCTTGAAAAAACCCTGCCAATGTTCAACGAAGCTTTGACTTTCGTAGAGCGTCTGGCCCAGGGCAAAAACAAGATTCTGTTCGTCGGCACCAAGCGTTCCGCTGGCAAGATCGTTGCTGAAGAAGCAGCACGTTGCGGTTCGCCGTACGTCGATCACCGCTGGTTGGGCGGCATGCTGACCAACTTCAAAACCATCCGTGCTTCCATCAAGCGTCTGCGTGACCTTGAAGTTCAAGCCGAAGACGGTACTTTCGCCAAGCTGACCAAGAAAGAAGCGCTGATGCGCACTCGTGACCTGGAAAAGCTGGATCGTTCCCTGGGTGGTATCAAGGACATGGGCGGTCTGCCAGACGCTCTGTTCGTTATCGACGTTGATCACGAGCGCATCGCGATCACCGAAGCCAACAAGCTGGGCATCCCGGTTATCGGCGTAGTCGATACCAACAGCAGCCCGGAAGGCGTTGACTACATCATCCCAGGCAACGATGACGCAATCCGCGCTATCCAGCTGTACATGGGTTCGATGGCTGACGCTGTAATCCGCGGTCGCAACAATGTTGCCGGCGGCACCGAAGTGTTCGTTGAAGAAGCTCCGGTAGCAGCAGCTGAGTAATTGACGCCTTGGCGTTGACTCAGTAAGCAAAAAGGGGGCTTGGCCCCCTTTTTGCCACCTCGAAAACCATTTGTCGGCGCCCACCGCTCTAACTGTAACGTGCGGCAGCTAACAAGGGTGGTTCGGGAAGAATTGATCGCCCGTTCGATCGGGTGGAATGGTTGAAAACCTATCCAAGAGGATTTTGAAATGGCAGAGATTACTGCAGCGTTGGTCAAAGAACTGCGCGAGCGTACTGGCGAAGGCATGATGGACTGCAAAAAGGCCTTGACCAAGGCTGGCGGCGACATCGAGAAAGCCATTGATGACATGCGTGCTTCGGGCGCCATCAAGGCTGCCAAGAAAGCCGGCAACGTTGCCGCTGAAGGCGCAATCGCCATCAAGGCTGACGACAAGGCAGCCGTGCTGCTGGAAGTCAACTCGCAGACCGACTTCCTGGCCCTGCAAGATGATTTCAAGAACTTCGTTGCTGCCAGCGTAGAAAAAGCCTTTGACGAAAAACTGACCGACGCAGCTCCGCTGATCGCCGCTCAGGAAACGGCTCGTGAAGCCCTGGTGGCCAAAGTTGGCGAGAACGTCAACATTCGTCGCCTGGTACGCGTAGAGGGTGACGTTGTCGGCACCTACCTGCACGGTAACAAGATCGGTGTTGCTGTTGTCCTCAAGGGCGGCGATGTTCAGCTGGCCAAAGAGATCGCCATGCACGTGGCGGCAAGCAACCCTGAGTTCCTGCTGCCATCGCAGGTTTCGCCAGAAGCCATCGAGCGCGAGAAGGGCGTTTTCCTGACCCTGAACGAAGACAAGATGAAAGGCAAGCCAGCTGAAATCGTCGAGAAGATGATCGCCGGCCGCATCACCAAGTTCCTGGCTGAAGCCAGTCTGGTCGAGCAAGCTTTCGTCATGAATCCGGAAGTCACCGTAGGTGCCCTGGCCAAGAAAGCCGGTGCTGAAATCGTTTCCTTCACTTACTTCAAGGTAGGCGAAGGCATCGAGAAGCCAGTGGACAACTTCGCAGAAGAAGTTGCTGCCCAGCTGGCTGCCGCCAAGCAATAAGACGGTTTTTTAACTGTCGCCCAGAAGAGGCTGCCCGCTCACGCGCGCAGCCTCTTTTCAGATGGGGCACCAATTTTTAATTGGTTTCCTTTTGGAACTGGCTTACAAAGCCATGTTCCGATGGCGCTGAAGCAGCGCCAAGCTAGAGTGAGCGCCAGCTGTAAACAGCTCGCAAAGAATTTTTAAAATACGCCGCAGGAGAGATTCGCAATGGCTCAGCAGGGCAGTGGTTATCAGGCTCGCTATAAACGCATTCTACTCAAGCTTAGCGGCGAGGCCCTGATGGGCTCGGAAGAGTTCGGGATCGACCCGAAAGTTCTGGATCGCATGGCATTGGAAGTTGGCCAGCTGGTCGGCATCGGTGTTCAGGTCGGTCTGGTTATCGGTGGCGGCAACCTGTTCCGCGGTGAAGCGCTGAGCAAGGCTGGCATGGACCGGGTCACCGGCGACCACATGGGCATGCTGGCCACTGTGATGAACGCCCTGGCCATGCGCGACGCCCTTGAGCGCGCCAACATCTCGGCCATCGTGATGTCCGCTATTTCCATGGTTGGCGTGACCGATCACTACGATCGCCGTAAGGCCATGCGTCACTTGAACTCCAAGGACGTGGTGATTTTCGCGGCCGGTACCGGCAACCCGTTCTTTACGACGGATTCGGCTGCCTGCCTGCGTGCAATCGAAATCGATGCCGATGTCGTGCTCAAGGCAACCAAGGTCGATGGCGTCTACACCGCTGACCCGTTCAAAGACCCGCATGCCGAGAAGTTCGATCATCTGACCTACGATGAAGTGCTGGATCGCAAGCTGGGTGTGATGGATCTGACGGCCATTTGCCTGTGCCGCGACCACAAGATGCCGCTACGCGTATTTAACATGAACAAGCCCGGCGCCCTGCTGAACATCGTGCATGGTGGCGCTGAAGGAACCCTGATCGAGGAAGGCGAACAATGATCAACGAAATCAAGAAAGACGCTCAAGAGCGCATGCAGAAGTCCGTGGAATCGCTGGCGCACAACTTTGGCCGCATTCGTACCGGCCAGGCGCACCCGAGCATCCTGGAGGGCGTGATGGTGCCGTACTACGGCTCCGACACCCCGATCAAGCAAGTGGCCAACATCACCGTCAAGGACGCCCGTACCCTGCAAGTCGTTGCTTTCGAGCGCAATATGCTGGGTGCCGTCGACAAGGCGATCGGTAGCGCGGGTCTGAACCTGAACCCGACCAACCTCGGCGAGCTGCTGCTGATCTCCATGCCTGCACTGACCGAAGAAACCCGTAAGGGCTTCACCAAGCAGGCGCGTGACGTCGCTGAAGATGCCCGTGTTGCTGTGCGTAACATCCGTCGTGATGCCAACAGCCAGCTCAAGGATCTGGTCAAGGAAAAAGAGATCAGTGAAGACGAAGAGCGTCGTGCGACTGGCGAGATCGATGATCTGACCAAGAAGTTCGTGGCTAAAATCGACGCGGATCTGGCACAGAAAGAAAAAGACCTGATGGCCGTATAAGGGTCGCGTTTTCATGGAAAAGACCAAGCAGACAGCACCGTTCGCGGTGCCGCGCCATGTCGCGATTATCATGGATGGTAACAATCGTTGGGCGAAAAAACGCTTTATGCCGGGTGTCGCCGGGCATAAAGCGGGCGTGGATGCGGTACGTGCGGTCATTGAGGTTTGTGCCGAGGCCAAGGTCGAAGTGTTGACCTTGTTCGCCTTTTCCAGCGAGAACTGGCAGCGTCCGGCCGATGAGGTCAGCGCCTTGATGGAGCTGTTCTTCAGGGCGTTGCGTCGTGAGGCCAAACGCCTCAACGACAACAACATCAGCCTGCGCATCATTGGTGACCGCTCGCGTTTTCACCCCGAGCTGCAGGCTGCCATGCGTGAAGCCGAAGCCATGACGGCTGGCGCCAATCGTTTTATCCTGCAGATCGCCGCCAATTACGGCGGTCAGTGGGATATCGCGCAAGCTGCGCAACGACTGGCGCGAGAAGTTCAGGCCGGGCACTTGCGTCCGGAAGACATTACGCCTGATCTGCTGCAAACCTGCCTGGTCACGGGCGACCTGCCGTTGCCGGACCTGTGTATCCGTACCGGAGGCGAGCGCCGCATCAGCAACTTCCTGCTCTGGCAACTGGCCTATGCCGAGTTGTATTTTTCCGACCTGTTCTGGCCGGACTTCAAACACGATGCCATGCGCAATGCGCTGGCCGATTTCGCTTCCCGCCAGCGCCGCTTCGGTAAAACGAGCGAGCAGGTCGAGGCTGGAGCCCGGGTTTAATGCTTAAACAACGAATCATCACCGCACTGATCCTGCTGCCGATTGCCCTGTGCGGGTTTTTCCTGCTTGAAGGTTCCGGTTTTGCACTGTTCATCGGTCTGGTCGTAACCCTTGGTGCCTGGGAATGGGCGCGTCTGGCGGGTTTCGCCGGTCAAGCGTTTCGCGTCGGCTATGCCGCTGTGGTCGCTTTGATGCTGTTCGTCATGTACATCCTGCCCGGCCTCGCGCCTTGGGTGTTGGGCGCTTCGGTGCTGTGGTGGGCGGTGGCGACGTATCTGGTGTTGACCTATCCGCGTTCGAGCGAGCATTGGTCCAATGCGGCGACCAAGTTGGTAATCGGCCTGTTGATTCTCCTGCCGGCCTGGCAAGGTCTGGTGCAGATCAAGCAATACCCGCTGGGTAACTGGCTGATCATGGCGGTGATGGTGTTGGTCTGGGGTGCCGATATTGGTGCCTACTTCTCCGGTCGTGCTTTCGGTAAGCGCAAGCTCGCACCGCAGGTCAGTCCGGGCAAAAGCTGGGAAGGCGTGTACGGTGGTCTGGTGCTGAGTCTGGTGATTACCGCAATGGTTGGTCTGGTGCGCGACTGGACGGTGGCCGAGCTGCTCAAAGGGCTGATCGGTGCCGCGCTGATCGTGTTCGTTTCGGTGGTGGGCGATCTCACTGAAAGCATGTTCAAGCGTCAATCCGGAATCAAGGACAGCAGCAATCTGCTTCCGGGTCATGGTGGCGTGCTGGATCGTATCGACAGCCTGACGGCAGCGATTCCGGTGTTTGCCGTGCTGTTGTGGATGGCGGCCCCATGAGCCGCCCGCAACAGATTACCGTTTTGGGTGCGACCGGCTCGATTGGCCTGAGTACGCTCGATGTCATCGCTCGCCATCCTGACCGTTATCAGGTCTTTGCCCTGAGTGGCTTCACCCGCTTGAGTGAATTGCTGGCGCTCTGCGTGCGCCATGTCCCGCGATTTGCTGTGGTGCCCGAGGTCGCTGGTGCTCGCACCCTGCAGGATGAATTGCGCGCGGCAGGTCTTTCGACCCGTGTTCTGGTGGGGGAGGAAGGTTTGTGTCGGGTCGCTTCCGATCCGCAAGTCGATACGGTCATGGCGGCCATCGTCGGTGCAGCGGGATTGCGCCCGACACTGGCGGCGGTCGAGGCTGGCAAGAAGATCCTCTTGGCCAACAAAGAAGCGCTGGTCATGTCCGGCGCGCTGTTCATGCAGGCGGTGCGCAAGAGCGGTTCGGTGTTGCTGCCGATCGATAGCGAGCACAACGCGATTTTTCAGTGCATGCCGCTGGATTATGCCCGTGGCCTTGAGGCGGTCGGTGTACGTCGGATTTTGCTGACGGCTTCCGGCGGTCCGTTCCGGCAGACGCCAATAGCTGAACTGGAGCATGTTTCTCCCGATCAGGCGTGTGCTCACCCGAACTGGTCCATGGGGCGAAAAATCTCTGTTGACTCGGCCAGCATGATGAACAAGGGGCTTGAGTTGATCGAGGCCTGCTGGCTGTTCGATGCCAAGCCGTCCCAGGTCGAGGTGGTGATTCACCCGCAAAGTGTGATCCATTCGCTGGTCGACTATGTCGATGGTTCTGTCCTGGCGCAATTGGGTAATCCGGACATGCGCACGCCCATCGCCAATGCCCTGGCCTGGCCTGAGCGGATTGACTCGGGTGTGGCACCGCTGGATCTGTTTACCATTGCACGGCTGGATTTCCAGGCGCCCGATGAAGAGCGTTTCCCTTGCCTGCGTCTGGCCCGTCAGGCGGCCGAGGCGGGTAATAGCGCGCCGGCAATGCTCAATGCGGCGAATGAAGTGGCAGTGGCGGCATTTCTCGACGAACGGGTTCGTTACCCGGAAATCGCGAGTATCATCGAGGAAGTACTGAATCTGGAGCCCGTAGTGGCAGTGGATGATCTCGATGCAGTGTTCACGGCAGACGCGAAGGCGCGATTGCTGGCCGGACAATGGTTGAGCCGTCACGGGCGGTAAATGCTGCGGATAGTCGACCCAGGCAGCAGCGGATAGGAATGCGGAGAAAGTAGATGAGCGCGCTCTATATGATTGTCGGCACCCTGGTCGCTCTGGGTGTGCTGGTTACCTTCCACGAGTTCGGCCATTTTTGGGTCGCGCGTCGCTGTGGGGTCAAAGTGCTGCGCTTCTCCGTAGGCTTCGGCATGCCTTTGCTGCGCTGGCACGACAAGCAAGGCACCGAATTTGTCGTTGCCGCCATCCCGTTAGGCGGCTACGTGAAAATGCTCGACGAGCGCGAAGGTGAAGTGCCGCTCGATCAGCTTGATCAAACCTTCAATCGCAAATCCGTTCGTCAGCGCATTGCCATCGTAGCGGCGGGGCCGATTGCCAACTTCCTGCTGGCATTGGTGTTCTTCTGGGCATTGGCAATGCTTGGCAGCGAGCAGGTGCGTCCGGTCATTGGGGCGGTCGAGTCCGGCAGTATCGCGGCCAAGGCGGGTTTGAGTCCGGGCCAGGAAATCGTGGCCATTGATGGTGAGGCGACTTCCGGCTGGGCAGAGGTGAATCTGCAATTGGTTCGTCGCCTGGGCGAAAGCGGTTCGTTGCAGATATTGGTTCGCGAGCAAGGCTCCACGACCGATTCTCCTCGTGAACTTGCGCTGGACAAATGGCTCAAAGGGGCTGACGAGCCCGACCCTATCCATTCGTTGGGGATTCGCCCGTGGCGTCCGGCATTGCCGCCGGTCCTGGCTGAGCTCGATCCAAAGGGGCCGGCTCAGGCTGCCGGCCTGAAGACCGGAGACCGGCTGCTGGCACTCGATGGTCGTACGCTGGATGACTGGCAGCAAGTCGTCGATACCGTGCGTATGCATCCTGGTACCAAAATCATGCTGCGGGTTGAGCGTGACGGTGCTCAAATCGACGTTCCGGTGACGCTTGCCGCTCGCGGCGAGAGCAAGTCACCCAGCGGTTACCTGGGGGCAGGGGTGAAGGCTGTCGATTGGCCACCAGAGATGATCCGCGAGGTGAGCTACGGGCCATTGGCAGCGATTGGCGAGGGGGCTCGACGCACCTGGACCATGAGCGTGCTGACCCTCGATTCACTGAAGAAAATGTTGTTCGGTGAGCTCTCGGTAAAAAACTTGAGTGGACCGATAACCATTGCTAAAGTGGCGGGCGCTTCGGCCCAGTCGGGTGTTGCTGATTTCCTGAATTTCCTTGCTTATCTGAGTATTAGCTTGGGCGTTCTGAATTTGTTGCCCATTCCGGTACTGGATGGGGGGCATCTGTTGTTTTATCTGATCGAGTGGGCGCGTGGTCGTCCCTTGTCGGATCGGGTGCAAGGTTGGGGGATACAGATCGGTATCAGTTTGGTGATCGGGGTGATGTTGCTTGCTCTGGTCAATGATCTGGGACGACTGTAACGCTTCGCTGAATTGCGAATCTGCCGCATTTTGCGGCAGTTTGTTTATTGCCAGTTGGAATAAGAAAGGACTTCATGAAACGTCTGCTGCTAACTGCGGTTCTCACCGTATTGATGATCGCCGAAGTTCACGCCGAGTCCTTCACTATCTCTGATATTCGCGTCAATGGCCTCCAGCGGGTCTCCGCGGGTAGCGTCTTTGGTGCTTTGCCGTTGAACGTCGGTGAACAGGCGGATGATCGCCGCCTGGTGGAATCCACTCGTGCGTTGTTCAAAACCGGTTTCTTTCAAGATATCCAGCTGGGCCGTGATGGCAACGTCCTGGTCATCACTGTAGTCGAGCGCCCGTCGGTCGCCAGTATCGAGATCGAAGGTAACAAGGCGATCTCTACCGAAGACCTGATGAAAGGCCTCAAGCAATCCGGTCTGGCCGAAGGCGAGATCTTCCAGCGTGCCACCCTTGAAGGTGTGCGTAACGAGCTGCAACGCCAGTACGTCGCTCAGGGTCGCTACTCGGCTACCGTCGACACCGAAGTGGTGCCGCAGCCGCGTAACCGCGTTGGCCTGAAGGTCAACATCAACGAAGGTACCGTTGCAGCTATCCAGCACATCAACGTGGTGGGCAACACGGTTTTCCCCGATGAAGACCTGATCGACCTGTTCGAACTCAAGACCACCAACTGGTTGTCGTTCTTCAAGAACGACGACAAGTACGCCCGTGAAAAACTGTCCGGTGACCTGGAGCGTCTGCGTTCCTACTACCTGGACCGTGGCTATATCAACATGGATATTGCTTCGACCCAGGTATCCATTACGCCGGACAAGAAACACGTCTACATCACCGTCAACGTCAACGAAGGCGAGAAATACACCGTTCGTGATGTCAAGCTCAGCGGCGACCTGAAAGTCCCTGAAGATCAGGTCAAGTCCCTGCTGCTGGTGCAAAAAGGCCAGGTGTTCTCGCGCAAGCTGATGACCACCACCTCCGAACTGATCACCCGTCGTCTGGGTAACGAAGGTTATACCTTCGCCAACGTCAATGGCGTGCCTCAACCGCACGATGAAGATCACACCGTAGACATCCTGTTCGCGGTCGATCCGGGCAAGCGTGCTTACGTAAACCGCATCAACTTCCGTGGCAACACCAAGTCCGAAGACGAAGTGCTGCGTCGTGAAATGCGTCAGATGGAAGGCGGCTGGGCTTCGACCTACCTGATCGACCAATCCAAGACCCGTCTGGAACGTCTGGGCTTCTTCAAGGAAGTCAACGTTGAGACCCCGGCCGTACCGGGTGTCGATGACCAGGTGGACGTCAACTACAGCGTTGAAGAGCAAGCCTCCGGTTCGATTACCGCCAGCGTCGGTTTCGCCCAGAGTGCCGGTCTGATCCTCGGTGGTTCGATCACCCAGAACAACTTCCTGGGTACCGGTAACAAGGTCAGCATCGGTTTGACCAAAAGCCAATACCAGACGCGTTACAACTTTGGTTTTGTCGACCCCTACTGGACGGCTGATGGGGTGAGCCTGGGTTACAACGCCTTCTACCGCACCACCGACTACAACGACCTCGACGTCGATGTAGCGAGCTATGCCGTGGACAGCATGGGTGCTGGCGTGAGCGTCGGCTACCCGATCAGCGAGACTTCGCGTCTGACCTTCGGCCTGACTGCGCAACAGGACAAGATCAAGACCGGTCAATACACCGTCGACGAGATTTTCGACTTCGTTAACCGTGAAGGCGATCAGTACCTGAACTTCAAGGCTTCGGCCGGCTGGTCCGAATCCACCCTGAACAAGGGCGTATTGGCGACCCGTGGTCATTCTCAAAGCTTGACGGCGGAAGTCACCGTACCGGGTAGCGACCTGTCGTTCTTCAAGCTCGATTACCGTGGCCAGTTGTTCCAGCCACTGAGCGAAAACTACACCATGCGCCTGCACACCGAATTGGGTTATGGCGACGGTTACGGTTCGACCGATGGCTTGCCATTCTATGAAAACTACTATGCTGGTGGTTTCAACTCGGTTCGTGGCTTCAAGGACAGTACATTGGGGCCGCGTAGTACTCCGAGCCGCGGCGCACTCAGTACTGGCAACCCGGGTACTCTTGCTGACCCGGATCAGGATCCACTGCCGTTCGGTGGTAACGTCCTGATTCAAGGTGGTGCAGAGATTCTGTTCCCGCTGCCGTTCGTCAAGGATCAACGATCCCTGCGTACCTCGGTATTCTGGGATGTGGGTAACGTATTCGACTCCAAGTGCGAGCAGACGACCAATACCAACCCTGCGTCGAAGTCCAATACGCAGTGTAACGATGTCAGTCTGAGCAACCTGGCCAGTTCCGTCGGTGTAGGTGTGACATGGGTCACCGCGCTGGGTCCTCTGAGCTTTGCGTTGGCCATGCCAGTAAAAGAGCCGGATAACGCTGAAACCCAGGTGTTCCAATTCTCTCTTGGCCAGACGTTCTAAGCGTCTGTCCCAAAATAACGACAATGGATTTTGTAGGAGTACATCGTGCGTAAGTTGACTCAATTGGTTCTCCTGGCCAGCGTACTGGTCGCTGGTCCGGCATTTGCTGACATGAAAATTGCTGTTCTGAACTATCAGATGGCTCTGCTGGAGTCCGATGCGGCCAAGAAATACGCCGTGGACGCTGAGAAGAAGTTCGGTCCTCAACTGACCAAGCTCAAGACGCTGGAAAGCAGCGCCAAGGGCATTCAGGACCGTCTGATGGCCGGTGGCGACAAAATGCAACAGGGCGAGCGCGAGCGTCTGGAGCTTGAATTCAAGCAAAAGGCCCGTGACTTCCAGTTTCAGTCCAAGGAGCTGAATGAAGCCAAAGCCGTTGCCGACCGTGAAATGCTGAAGCAGCTCAAGCCGAAACTGGACAGCGCTGTGGAAGAAGTCATCAAGAAAGGTGCTTTTGACCTGGTGTTCGAGCGTGGCGCAGTGATTGATGTCAAGCCTCAGTACGACATCACTCGCCAGGTTATCGAGCGCATGAATCAGCTGAAGTAATCCATGACCGTGACCATTAAGCTCGGCCAGCTGGCCGAGTTCCTCGGCGCCACGCTACGTGGCGACCCCGAGAAAGCAATTACTGGGCTAGCCACCTTGCAGGAGGCTGGCCCAGCTCAGTTGAGCTTTCTTGCAAACCCCCAATACCGTAAGTACCTGGCAGGCAGTCAGGCTGCTGCCCTGTTGCTGAAGGCCGCTGACGCAGAAGGTCACTCCGGGGATGTGCTTGTGGTGCCGGATCCGTACGCGGCCTACGCACGTGTTTCCCACCTGTTCGATCCAAAGCCCAAGGCCGCTGCCGGCATACATCCCACTGCGGTGATCGCGGCGGATGCGGTAGTCGATCCTGCGGCGAGTATCGGTGCTTTTGTGGTGATCGAAAGCGGTGCGCAGGTTGCGGCCGGTACGACTGTCGGTGCGCATTGCTTCATCGGCGCTCGCAGCGTGGTGGGTGAGGGTGGCTGGCTTGCACCGCGTGTGACCTTGTATCACGACGTTCGCGTCGGCAAGCGGGTCGTCATTCAGTCCGGAGCGGTGCTCGGTGGCGAAGGCTTCGGTTTTGCCAATGAAAAAGGCATCTGGCAGAAAATCGCCCAGATCGGTGGTGTGCTGATCGGCGATGATGTTGAAGTCGGCGTGAACACGGCTATTGATCGCGGTGCGTTGGCCGATACCATCATCGGCAACGGCGTGAAGCTCGATAACCAGATTCAGATTGCCCACAACGTTCAGGTCGGTGATCACACCGCCATGGCGGCGTGCGTCGGGATCTCCGGCAGCACAAAGATCGGCAAGCACTGCATGCTCGCCGGTGGTGTAGGCCTGGTAGGGCATATCGAAATTTGCGACAACGTTTTCCTCACCGGGATGACCATGGTGACCCACTCGATTACCGAGCCAGGCGCCTATTCTTCCGGTACGGCCATGCAGCCGGCAGCCGAGTGGCGCAAAAGCGCGGCACGCATTCGCCAGCTCGATGACATCGCGCGGCGTCTGCGTCAGCTGGAAAAGCAAGTAGGGGAAGTGACCCCTGACGGTAATGCTTCATCAGATGGCTGATACCATTTCCATATCAAGTGTGCACAGCCGCTAGACTGCCTCCTTGATTTGCTAGCGGAACGTGCGTCAGTCGCGCGCTCCCAATCTTTACATAGGCTTCCCCCCGAAATGATGGACATCAACGAGATTCGCGAATACCTGCCTCACCGTTACCCGTTCCTGCTGGTGGACCGGGTAGTGGAGCTGGATGTTGAAGGCAAGCGCATTCGCGCCTACAAGAATGTCAGCATCAACGAACCGTTCTTCAATGGTCACTTCCCTGCGCATCCAATCATGCCGGGTGTATTGATCATCGAAGCCATGGCTCAGGCTGCCGGGATCCTTGGTTTCAAAATGCTCGACGTGAAACCGGCTGACGGCACTCTTTATTACTTCGTCGGTTCCGACAAGCTGCGCTTCCGCCAGCCCGTTCTGCCAGGCGATCAGTTGATTCTTGAAGCCAAGTTCATCAGCTGCAAGCGTCAGATCTGGAAATTCGAATGCCAGGCTTCGGTCGATGGCAAGCCGGTCTGCTCCGCTGAAATCATCTGTGCGGAACGCAAGCTATGAGTTTGATTGACCCTCGTGCAATCATCGATCCGACAGCCGTTCTGGCTGACGGCGTCGAGGTCGGCCCGTGGTCGATCGTCGGCGCAGGTGTGGAAATCGGCGAGGGGACAGTCATCGGGCCGCACGTGATCCTCAAGGGACCGACCCGTATTGGTAAGCACAATCGCATCTACCAGTTTTCCTCGGTGGGCGAAGACACACCTGATCTGAAGTACAAGGGCGAGGAAACCCGCCTGGTGATTGGTGATCACAACGTCATCCGTGAAGGCGTGACGATTCACCGTGGCACCATCCAGGACCGTTCGGAAACGACCCTGGGCGATCACAACCTGATCATGGCCTATGCCCACATCGGCCACGACAGCGTTATCGGCAACCACTGCATTCTGGTCAACAACACCGCACTGGCGGGCCATGTGCATGTGGAAGACTGGGCGATCCTCTCCGGTTTTACCCTGGTCCACCAGTATTGCCACATTGGCGCCCACAGCTTCTCTGGCATGGGCACGGCAATCGGCAAGGATGTTCCTGCGTATGTCACGGTGTTCGGTAACCCTGCCGAAGCCCGTAGCATGAACTTCGAGGGCATGCGCCGTCGGGGCTTCAGCGAAGATGCGATCCACGCGCTGCGCCGTGCCTACAAGGTGGTTTACCGCCAGGGCCTGACCGTGGAGCAGGCGCTCGCCGAACTGGCCGAGTCGTCGGACCAGTATCCGGAAGTGGCGGTGTTCCGTGACTCCATTCAGTCTTCGACTCGCGGCATCACACGCTAACCATGGCCAATCTGCGTATTGCGCTGGTAGCGGGTGAGGCTTCCGGTGACATTCTGGGTGCGGGCCTCATGCGCGCGCTCAAGGCTCGTCATCCGGCGGTCGAGTTCATCGGTGTCGGTGGTCCGTTGATGCAGGCTGAAGGCCTGACCTCGTATTTCCCGATGGAACGTCTGTCCGTCATGGGCCTGGTGGAAGTGCTGGGCCGGTTACGCGAGCTGCTGGCACGGCGCAAGAAGCTGGTCGCCGACCTGATCGACGCGAAACCCGATGTGTTCATCGGTATTGACGCGCCGGACTTCAACCTCAATATCGAACTCAAGCTGCGTCAAGCCGGGATCAAGACCGTGCATTACGTCAGCCCGTCGGTGTGGGCCTGGCGACAGAAACGCGTGCTGAAGATTCGCGAAGGCTGCGACCTGATGCTCACGCTGTTCCCGTTCGAAGCCAGATTCTACGAAGAGAAGGGCGTGCCGGTGCGGTTCGTCGGCCATACCCTGGCCGATGCCATTCCACTCCAGGCCGATCGCACCGCAGCGCGGGCCGAACTTGGTTTGCCTGACGGGCCGCTGGTGGCGTTGATGCCCGGCAGCCGTGGTGGTGAAGTTGGCCGGCTTGGTGCTTTGTTTCTCGACACAGCGCAGCGCCTACGGGCAATGCGACCGGGTGTGCGATTTGTCATGCCTTGCGCCAGTCCTCAGCGCCGGACCCAGATCGAAGCATTACTGGCCGGTCGCGATTTGCCACTGACCTTGCTCGATGGCAAATCCCATCTGGCCCTGGCAGCGTGCGATGCGGTGTTGATTGCCTCCGGCACTGCAACGCTTGAAGCACTGCTGTACAAACGGCCGATGGTGGTCGCCTATCGCCTGGCGCCGCTGACGTTCTGGATTCTCAAGCGCATGGTGAAAAGCCCCTACATTTCGTTGCCGAACTTGTTGGCCCAGCGTCTGTTGGTGCCCGAGTTGTTGCAGGACGATGCCACGGTCGAAGCGCTGGCCCAGACCTTGTCGCCGCTGATCGAGGGTGGGGAAGAGCAGACCCGCGGTTTTGACGAGATTCACCGGACCCTGCGTCTGGATGCCTCCAACCAGGCTGCGGACGCAGTGCTGAACCTGATCGGCCAAGTAAAGTGAGTAAAACGAACATGCAGATGGGGCTGGATTTCACCTTGGTCGCTGAGATCGAAGAGTTGGTTGCCGGTGTCGATGAAGTCGGTCGTGGCCCGCTCTGTGGCGCGGTGGTGACGGCGGCAGTGATCCTTGATCCGAACCGCCCGATCCTCGGCCTGAACGACTCGAAGAAACTCACCGAAGCCCGCCGCGAAAAGCTCTACGACGAAATCTGCGAAAAAGCCCTGAGCTGGTGCATCGCTCGCGCCGAAGTCGAAGAAATCGACGAGCTGAATATCCTGCACGCCACCATGCTGGCCATGCAGCGCGCGGTCACCGGGCTGCATATCCAGCCGAAGCTGGCGATGATCGACGGTAACCGCTGCCCGAAGCTGCCGATGCGCTCCGAAGCCGTGGTCAAGGGCGATAGCAAGGTTCCAGCCATCGCCGCCGCATCGATTCTGGCCAAAGTGAGCCGTGATCGTGAAATGGCCGCGTTCGAATTGATCTATCCGGGTTACGGCATCGGTGGCCATAAAGGCTACCCGACTCCCGTTCATCTGGAAGCGCTCGCCCGTCTCGGCCCAACCCCGATTCACCGGCGTTCGTTTGCTCCGGTGCGTCTGGCGTATGAGGCGCGGGAAAGCCTGATCGAGAGTTAATCGCAAGGCTGATTTTTTTTGCCAAGGCCCGGTACAATCCGGGCCTTGTTGTTTTCATGACTTAACGCAGGATCACTATGCCGGCTTCATTCGTTCACCTACGCCTGCACACTGAATACTCCCTGGTCGACGGTCTGGTGCGGATCAAGCCGCTGGTCAAGACCCTGGTTGGCATGAACATGCCTGCCGTGGCGGTCACCGACCAGAACAACATGTGTTCCCTGGTCAAATTCTATAAAAACGCCATGGGTGCCGGGATCAAGCCGATCTGCGGCGCCGACCTGTGGCTGTCGAACAAGGATCCGGACAACCCGCTGAGCCGGATCAGCCTGTTGGTGATGAATGCCGAAGGCTATCGCAACCTCACCGAACTGATTTCCCGCGGCTTCATCGACGGTCAGCGCAATGGCGCGATCATCATCGAGCGCGAATGGGTTGCTGAAGCCAACACAGGCTTGATCATGCTGTCGGCTGCCAAAGAAGGCGAGATCGGCCAGGCCATGCTCAGCGGCAACCCCGCCGAGGCCGAAACCCTGGCCCGCGAATGGATGGAAGTGTTTCCGGATCGTTTCTATCTGGAAATCCAGCGCACCAACCGCCCCAACGATGAAGAACAACTGCACGGTGCCGTGGCCCTGGCCGAGAAGCTCGGTGCGCCGCTGGTGGCGACCAACGATGTGCGCTTCATCAAGCAGGAAGACTTCGCCGCCCACGAAACCCGCGTGTGCATCGGTGAGGGCCGCGCCCTCGACGATCCGCGGCGTTCGAAGAATTACAGCGATCAGCAGTACCTCAAAAGCGCCGAGGAAATGGCCGAGCTGTTCAGCGACATTCCCGAGGCGCTGGAAAACACCGTCGAGATCGCCAAGCGCTGCAACATCGAAGTGAAGCTGGGCACGCACTTCCTGCCCAACTTCCCGATTCCCGATGGCATGACCATCGACGAGTACTTCCGCAAGGTGTCCTTCGACGGCCTGGAGGAGCGCCTTTCCGTTCTGCTGCCCAAGGACACTACCGAAGACTACGAGGCCAAGCGTCAGGTCTATGTCGACCGGCTGAATTTCGAGCTGGATATCATCATCCAGATGGGGTTCCCCGGTTACTTCCTGATCGTGATGGACTTTATCCAGTGGGCCAAGAACAACGGCGTACCGGTGGGTCCTGGCCGTGGATCGGGTGCCGGATCGCTGGTGGCCTACGTACAGAAGATCACCGACCTCGACCCGCTGGAATATGACCTGCTGTTCGAACGATTCCTCAACCCGGAACGGGTATCGATGCCCGACTTCGACGTCGACTTCTGCATGGACGGTCGTGACCGGGTAATCGACTATGTGGCCGAGAAGTACGGCCGCAACGCCGTGAGCCAGATCATCACCTTCGGTTCCATGGCGGCAAAGGCTGTGGTCCGCGACGTGGCGCGGGTGCAAGGCAAGTCCTATGGCCTGGCGGATCGTCTGTCGAAGATGATTCCGTTCGAAGTCGGCATGACCCTGGAAAAGGCCTACGAGCAGGAAGAGATCCTGCGCGACTTCATCAAGGTCGATGAAGAGGCCGCGGAAATCTGGGAGATGGCCCGCAAGCTCGAAGGCGTTGTGCGTAACGTCGGCAAGCACGCCGGTGGTGTGGTGATCGCACCGACAAAGCTGACCGACTTCTCGCCGATCTATTGCGACGAGGCCGGTGACGGCCTGGTGACTCAGTTCGACAAGGACGACGTCGAGGCGGCAGGCCTGGTGAAGTTCGACTTCCTCGGCCTGCGTACCCTGACGATCATCGACTGGGCGCTGAAAACCATCAACCGCGATCGCGCCAAGGTCAACGAGCCGCCGCTGGATATCGCGTTCATCCCGCTGGACGACAAGCCGACCTACACGCTGTTGCAGAAAGCTGAGACCACGGCGGTGTTCCAGCTTGAATCCCGGGGCATGAAAGAGCTGATCAAAAAGCTCAAGCCCGACTGCCTGGAAGACTTGATCGCACTGGTGGCACTGTTCCGTCCGGGCCCGCTGCAATCGGGCATGGTGGACGACTTCATCAACCGTAAGCACGGTCGCGCCGAGCTGGCGTATCCGCACTCGGACTACCAGTACGAAGGCCTCAAGCCAGTACTGGCACCGACTTACGGCATCATCCTGTACCAGGAACAGGTGATGCAGATTGCCCAGGTCATGGCCGGTTATACCCTCGGTGGTGCGGACATGCTGCGTCGAGCCATGGGTAAGAAAAAACCCGAGGAAATGGCCAAGCAGCGCGGCGGCTTCATTGAAGGTTGCGCCACCAACAATATCGACGCGGACCTCGCCGGTAACATTTTCGACCTGGTAGAAAAATTCGCCGGTTACGGCTTCAACAAATCCCACTCCGCCGCTTATGGCCTGGTGTCGTACCAGACCGCGTGGCTGAAGGCGCACTACCCGGCGCCATTCATGGCCGCGGTACTTTCGGCGGATATGCACAACACCGACAAGGTCGTGACCTTGATCGAAGAAGTGCGGACCATGAAGCTGCGTCTCGACGCGCCGGACGTGAACACGTCCGAGTTCAAGTTCACGGTGAACGACGAGGGCCGGATCATTTACGGCCTCGGTGCCATCAAGGGCGTGGGCGAAGGCCCGGTCGAGGCCATCACCGAAGCGCGTTTGGCCGGTCCGTTCAAGGATCTGTTCGATTTCTGCGCACGGGTCGACCTCAAGCGCATCAACAAGCGCACCCTCGACGGTTTGATCCGCAGCGGTGCCCTGGATCGCCTCGGGCCGTATTTCCACGACGAGCAGAAAGCCTATCAGGCCAACATCGACCGCAATCGCGCGGTGCTGCTGACGGCCATGGAGGAAGCGATCAAGGCGGCCGAACAGACCGCGCGCACCCAGGACAGCGGTCACTCCGACCTGTTTGGCGGTCTGTTTGTCGAAGAAGACGCTGACGTCTACGCCAATCACCGCAAGGCCAAGGAACTGACCCTCAAGGAGCGCCTGAAAGGGGAGAAAGATACCCTCGGCCTGTATCTGACCGGTCACCCGATCGACGAATACGAAGGTGAAATCCGTCGCTTCGCCCGCCAGCGCATTATCGACCTGAAACCGGCGCGCGATACCCAGACCGTCGCCGGGATGATCATCGCCTTGCGGGTGATGAAGAACAAAAAGGGCGACAAGATGGGGTTCATCACCCTCGATGACCGCTCCGGACGGATCGAGGCCTCGCTGTTTTCCGAGGCGTTCCATTCCGCGCAGTCGCTGTTGCAGACCGACGCGATGGTGGTGGTCGAAGGCGAAGTCAGCAATGACGACTTCTCCGGTGGCTTGAAGTTGCGGGTCAAGCGGGTGATGAGCATGGAGGATGCGCGCACCAATCTGGCCGAAAGCCTGCGCCTGAAGTTGCATGCCAAGGACCTCAAGGGCGATCAGCTACGCTGGCTGGGTGAACTGTTGAAGCGTCACCGCGGCGCGTGCCCGATCACCATGGACTACACCAGCCCCGATGCGAAGGCCTTGTTGCAGTTCGGCGAAGGCTGGCGAATCGATCCGGCGGATACGTTGATTCAAGCCCTGCGTGACCAGTTCGGGCGAGACAACGTCTTCCTCCAATACCGTTGACCGGCAGGTGATATCAGAACGCCTGCCCGCAACCTGAATTTTTAATCTCGACCTCAACGCGCCTGTCCCTTAAGGTAGGGCGCGAATAGACAACCGGCCGGCCCAAGATCCCTTGGGACTCGACCCAAGACGGACGCCTATGAACCCGAATTTTCTAGATTTCGAACAGCCGATCGCCGACCTGCAAGCCAAGATCGAAGAGTTGCGCTTGGTCGGTAATGACAATTCGCTGAATATCGGCGATGAGATCTCCCGCCTGCAGGACAAGAGCAAAACGCTGACCGAAGACATTTTCGGCAAGCTGACCAGCTGGCAGATCGCACGTCTGGCGCGTCACCCGAAACGTCCGTATACCCTGGACTACATCGAACACATCTTCACCGAGTTCGACGAACTGCACGGTGACCGTCACTTCTCCGACGACGCTGCGATCGTTGGTGGTATTGCCCGTCTGGACGACAAGCCGGTGATGGTCATCGGTCACCAGAAAGGCCGTGAAGTGCGCGAGAAAGTTCGCCGCAACTTCGGCATGCCGCGTCCGGAAGGCTACCGCAAGGCTTGCCGCCTGATGGAAATGGCCGAACGTTTCAAAATGCCGATTCTGACCTTCATCGACACCCCGGGCGCTTACCCTGGCATCGACGCTGAAGAGCGCAACCAGAGCGAAGCGATTGCCTGGAACCTGCGTGTCATGGCCCGCCTGAAAACTCCAATCATCGCCACCGTGATCGGTGAGGGTGGTTCCGGTGGTGCACTGGCGATCGGTGTCTGCGACCAGTTGAACATGCTGCAATACTCGACCTACGCGGTTATTTCGCCGGAAGGTTGCGCTTCGATTCTGTGGAAAACCGCCGAGAAAGCGCCGGATGCCGCAGAAGCGATGGGCATCACCGCCGAGCGCCTCAAGGGCCTGGGCATCGTGGACAAGGTGATTGGCGAGCCACTGGGCGGCGCGCACCGTGACCCGGCCGCCGCAGCCGCATCGATCCGCGCCGAGTTGAGCTCGCAACTGGCGATGCTGAAGAAGTTCGATAACGACGCGCTGCTGACCCGTCGTTATGAGCGTCTGATGAGCTACGGTCTCTGATCTGACCTCGCTTCGGCCAATGATGCAAAACACTGTGGGAGCGAGCTTGCTCGCGATGAGGGTATAACAGTCGACGAATATGTTGAGTGTTAGGCCGCTATCGCGAGCAAGCTCGCTCCCACATTTGATTTGTGCAAAGGGAAAGATATGGATCGGCCCGCGATTGATTTGCCTTCCAGGCTGTTGCTGAATCTGAAATCGTCGCGCCATGCTGCGATCTGGCACATCGCCTTCTCCGGCGGCCTGGACTCCACCGTCCTGCTGCACCTCCTTGCACACCTCGCAAAAACCGAATCCCTGCCGGCGCTGAGTGCCATCCACGTTCATCACGGCCTTCAAGTCGTGGCCGATGCGTGGCCGGAACATTGTCGTGCTGTGTGCGCTGCACTGGGCGTGCCGCTGCAAGTGGTTCGCGTGCAGGTGCAACCGGGTGCCAGCCTTGAGCGTGCAGCCCGGGATGCGCGGTATCGCGCCTTCACTGAAACCGTTCAGGCTAACGAGGTGCTGCTGACTGCCCAGCACCGCGACGATCAGGCGGAAACCCTGTTGTTCCGATTGCTGCGTGGGGCCGGTGTGCGCGGACTATCGGGTATGCCGCGTCAACGCCCATTGGGTAGGGGGTATTTGCTGCGGCCATTGCTCGACGTCACGCGGGCTGAACTGGAGGCCTATGCCAACGAGTATGGGTTGAGCTGGATCGAAGATCCTTCAAACGAAGATCGGCAGTACTCGCGCAACTACCTTCGCCATCAAGTCTTGCCCGTGCTGATCCAGCGCTGGCCACAAGCGGTGGCGACCATGGCCCGCAGCGCGGCGCATTTGAGTGAGGCGCAGGGGTTGCTCGAAGAACTGGCAGACATGGATTTGCGTGAAGCCAGCTCTGTCAGTGAGTTCGACTGGCTGGGATTGCGATCCCTTGAGCTGGCGCCGCTTGCGCGACTGTCTGGTGCCCGGCAGCGCAATGCCTTGAGTCGTTGGCTCGAACCGCTGACCCGCCTGCCGGACACCGACCATTGGTCGGGTTGGGAGGATTTGCGCGACGCCACCAGCGATGCCTGTCCAGAGTGGCGGCTGGCCGATGGCGAGTTGCATCGGGCGGGCGGGCGGATCTGGTGGCTGTCCGGCCATTGGCTGCGGCCTCTACCCGTCGCCGGGGCGTGGCAGGATCCGGCGTCACCACTGGCTATCCCGGGCAATGGCGTGCTTTCGCTCACCGGGCAAATCCCCGATGGCCTGCTGCATATCCGCTATCGTGAAGGGGGAGAGGTCATGGCTTTGCCAGGCCGCGGCCATCGGGACCTGAAACGTTTGCTCAATGAAAGCGCTGTACCGTCCTTCGTACGTGGCAGATTGCCGCTGCTCTACAAAGGCGACCAATTGCTGGCAGTGGCGAACCTTAAAGGACTCGACGGTAGTGCAAGCGGAGGCTGGAATTTGCATTGGCAGCCACCAGGCGAGGATCTGGGTTTGAGATGAAAGGGGCTTTCCGGTAGACTACGCTCCCTTCTTGATACAACTTCTGTGGATTCGCCTGAATTGCAGGAGTTGCCGATTACCAAGCAGTCTTTGCTGGGCGATTCCAAAAAATGTGTAGCGAGCAACGAACCGGTGTTTCATTTTCCGGTCTGTCCCAACGCGGCGGTTTTTTTGAAAGGTGCACTGTGATTAATGCAGGTGATCGGGGGCTTCGGCCTTCCTTCGCTTTCCCCGGCGGCTCGGACCGCTTTAACGCAGACTTCTAGGGTTTTTCATGACGCGCTACATATTCGTCACGGGCGGTGTTGTTTCTTCATTGGGGAAAGGCATTGCATCGGCATCATTGGCGGCCATCCTGGAGGCGCGGGGACTTAAGGTCACCATGCTGAAGCTGGACCCGTACATCAACGTCGACCCGGGCACCATGAGCCCGTTCCAGCACGGTGAAGTGTTCGTCACTCACGACGGCGCCGAGACCGACCTGGACCTGGGCCACTACGAGCGGTTCATCCGCACGACCATGACCCAGAACAACAACTTCACCACCGGCCGTGTCTACGAACACGTCCTGCGCAAAGAGCGCCGTGGTGACTACCTGGGTGCAACCATTCAGGTGATCCCGCACATCACCGACGAAATCAAGCGCCGCATCATCAAGGGTGCTGGCGACGCTGACGTGGCAATGGTCGAGATCGGTGGCACCGTGGGTGACATCGAGTCGCAACCGTTCCTCGAGGCGATCCGCCAACTGCGTTTCGAAGTCGGCGCCAAGCGCGCGATGCTGATGCACCTGACACTGGTGCCGTACATCGCCACTGCCGGCGAAACCAAAACCAAGCCAACCCAGCACTCGGTGAAGGAACTGCGTTCCATCGGCCTGCAACCAGACGTGCTGGTCTGCCGCTCCGACCACCCGATCGATATTTCCTCGCGTCGCAAGATCGCGCAGTTCACCAACGTTGAAGAGCGTGCGGTGATCGGCCTGGAAGACGCCGATACCATCTACAAAATCCCGGGCATCCTGCACTCCCAGGGCCTGGACGATTTCGTCGTCGAGCGTTTCGGCCTGCAATGCGGCGGTGCCGATCTGTCCGAGTGGGAAGCCGTGGTCGACGCCAAGCTCAACCCTGAGCACGAAGTCACCATCGCCATGGTCGGCAAGTACATGGAGCTGCTGGATGCCTACAAGTCGCTGATCGAAGCGATGAGTCACGCCGGCATCAGCAACCGTACCAAGGTCAACCTGCGCTACATCGATTCTGAAGACATCGAAAACCAGGGCACCGCGCTGCTGGAAGGCGTCGACGCGATCCTGGTGCCTGGCGGCTTCGGTCTGCGTGGCGTTGAAGGCAAGATCACTGCCGTTCAATACGCTCGCGAAAACAAGGTTCCGTACCTGGGCATCTGCCTGGGCATGCAAGTGGCCGTTATCGAGTTCGCCCGCAACGTGATGGGCTGGAAAGACGCCAACTCCACTGAGTTCGATCGTGCAAGCGGTCACCCGGTCGTGGGTCTGATCACCGAGTGGGAAGATGCCACCGGCGCGGTTGAAACCCGTACCGAAACCTCCGATCTGGGCGGCACCATGCGCCTGGGCGCGCAGGATTGCCTGCTGGAGCCGGGCTCCCTGGTCCACGGCTGCTACGGCAAGGACGTGATCGTCGAGCGTCATCGTCATCGCTACGAAGTGAACAACAACCTGCTCCCGCAAATCATGGAGGCCGGTTTGAAAATCTCCGGTCGTTCCGGTGATGGCGCACTGGTTGAAGTGGTTGAAGCGCCGGATCACCCATGGTTCGTCGCTTGCCAGTTCCACCCTGAGTTCACCTCGACGCCGCGTGACGGTCATCCGCTGTTCAGCGGTTTCGTCAAGGCAGCGTTGACTCAACACCAGAAGAAGGCGTAACCCCGATGGCACAGAAGATCATCCGCGTCGGCGACATCGAGATTGCCAACGACAAGCCCATGGTGCTGTTCGGCGGCATGAACGTGCTGGAAAGCCGTGACATGGCCATGCAGGTTTGCGAAGAGTATGTGAAGGTCACCGAAAAGCTCGGTATCCCTTACGTGTTCAAGGCCAGTTTCGACAAGGCCAACCGGTCTTCTGTGACCTCCTATCGTGGTCCTGGCCTGGAAGAAGGCATGCGCATCTTCCAGGACATCAAGCAAGCTTTCGGCGTGCCGATCATCACCGACGTCCACGAGCCTGATCAGGCCGCGGTCGTCGCTGAAGTCTGCGACATCATCCAGTTGCCGGCCTTCCTGTCGCGCCAGACCGACCTCGTGGTCGCGATGGCCAAAACGGGCGCAGTGATCAACATCAAGAAAGCCCAGTTCCTCGCCCCTCAGGAAATGAAGCACATCCTGAACAAGTGCGTGGAAGCGGGTAACGATCAGTTGATCCTCTGCGAGCGCGGTTCGAGCTTCGGCTACAACAACCTGGTCGTCGACATGCTCGGCTTCGGCATCATGAAGCAGTTCGAATACCCGGTGTTTTTCGACGTGACCCACGCGCTGCAAATGCCTGGTGGTCGCTCCGATTCCGCCGGTGGTCGTCGCGCCCAGGTCCTCGATCTGGCAAAAGCCGGCATGAGCCAGACCCTGGCTGGCTTGTTCCTCGAAGCTCACCCGGATCCGGACAACGCCAAATGCGACGGTCCTTGCGCCTTGCGCCTGGACAAACTGGAGCCATTCCTGGCCCAGCTCAAAGCTTTGGACGAACTGGTGAAGAGTTTTCCGACGGTAGAAACCGCGTAATCCTCAATTCTCCGGTAAAGTACCGCACGATTTAACGCTCAGGCCCTCGGGCCTGAGCCTTGTCGTCTGCAAGACTGCCCGCTGCACCTCACTTGCCGACGATCAAAGATTTCCTACAGCTGCGTCGTTTTCGTCAACTTTGGAGTGTTTACAACAATGGCTAAAATCGTCGACATCAAAGGTCGTGAAGTTCTCGACTCCCGTGGCAATCCCACCGTGGAAGCGGACGTGCTTCTCGACAACGGCATCATCGGCAGTGCCTGCGCGCCGTCCGGTGCTTCCACTGGCTCGCGTGAAGCGCTCGAGCTGCGTGATGGCGACAAGAGCCGTTACCTGGGCAAGGGTGTTCTGAAGGCCGTAGCCAACATCAACGGTCCAATCCGCGACCTGTTGAAAGGCATGGACCCAAGCGACCAGAAAGCGCTGGATCTGGCAATGATCAAGCTCGACGGTACTGAAAACAAAGGCTCCCTGGGCGCCAACGCGATCCTCGCCGTTTCCCTGGCCGCGGCCAAGGCAGCAGCACAGGACCAGGACCTGCCGCTGTACGCTCACATCGCCAACCTGAACGGCACCCCGGGTGTTTACTCGATGCCGGTTCCGATGATGAACATCATCAACGGTGGCGAGCACGCCGATAACAACGTCGACATCCAGGAATTCATGGTTCAGCCGGTTGGTGCCAAGTCTTTCTCGGAAGGTCTGCGCATGGGCACCGAGATTTTCCACCATCTCAAAGCCGTGCTGAAGGCCCGTGGCCTGAGCACTGCCGTCGGTGACGAAGGTGGTTTCGCGCCGAACCTGGCTTCCAACGAAGACGCTTTGAAAGTGATCTCCGAAGCCGTGGCCAACGCCGGTTACAAGCTGGGCACCGACGTGACCTTGGCCCTGGACTGCGCGGCCAGCGAATTCTACGAAGACGGCAAGTACAACCTGTCCGGCGAAGGCCAGGTGTTCACCGCCGAAGGTTTCGCTGACTACCTCAAAGGCCTGACCGAGCGTTACCCGATCATCTCCATCGAAGATGGCCTGGACGAGTCCGACTGGGCTGGCTGGAAGATCCTCACCGACAAGATCGGCGAGAAGACCCAACTGGTAGGCGACGACCTGTTCGTAACCAACACCAAGATCCTGAAAGAAGGCATCGACAAAAAGATCGCCAACTCGATCCTGATCAAGTTCAACCAGATCGGCACCCTGACCGAAACCCTGGAAGCCATCCAGATGGCCAAGGCTGCTGGTTACACTGCCGTGATCTCGCACCGCTCCGGCGAAACCGAAGATTCGACCATTGCCGACCTGGCCGTGGGCACCTCGGCTGGCCAGATCAAGACCGGCTCCCTGTGCCGTTCCGACCGCGTTTCCAAGTACAACCAACTGCTGCGTATCGAAGAGCAGTTGAACGGCAAAGCCAAGTACAACGGTCGCAGCGAGTTCCGCGGTTAAGCGGTAACTGGTAAAAAGACACCGGATTGTGTCGAAAAAATCGCTACAGCGACGTTTTTGCCACTAATCTGATGCCTTATATGCACAAGCCTGGTTCTTCCAGGCTTCGTGCTATCAGAAGCTTCACGTTTTGGCATGGCTGTCTTTTTTCACTGGATACCTGATATTCGATGCGCAGTCCCAATTGGTTGTTCCTCATCCTGCTTTTGTTGCTGGCTGGCCTGCAGTACCGCCTGTGGGTGGGAAACGGCAGTCTGGCGCAAGTGGCCGAGTTGACTCAGCAGATTGCGGATCAGCAGGCTGAGAACCAGGCATTGCTGGAACGCAATCGGGTGATGGACGCCGAAGTCAGTGAGTTGAAAAAGGGCATGGAGACCGTCGAAGAGCGGGCTCGCCATGAGTTGGGCATGGTCAAGGACGGTGAAACCCTTTACCAGTTGGCCCAATGATTAATTCGTTACCGGCCTTCTGGGCCGTGATTCCTGCCGCGGGCGTCGGTGCCCGTATGGCCGCGGACCGTCCCAAGCAGTACCTGCAACTGGGCGGGCGCACTATTCTCGAACACAGCCTTGGCTGTTTCCTCGATCATCCATGCCTCAAAGGTTTGGTGGTCAGTCTTGCTGTTGATGATCCTTATTGGCCGAACCTTGCGTGTGCCAGTGATCCGCGTATTCAGCGGGTTGACGGTGGCGCCGAGCGCTCCGGGTCGGTGCTCAATGCGTTGCTGCATCTGCATGCCCAGGGCGCTGATGATGAGGATTGGGTGTTGGTTCACGATGCTGCGCGGCCGAATCTGGCGCGTGATGATCTCGATAAATTGCTCGGTGAGCTGGCCGACGATCCGGTGGGTGGTCTGTTGGCGGTGCCTGCGCGGGACACGCTCAAACGGGTCGACAAGGATGGCCGTGTGCTGGAGACGGTGGATCGCAGTGTCATCTGGCAGGCTTATACGCCGCAGATGTTTCGTCTCGGAGCGCTGCATCGGGCCCTAGCGGACAGTCTGGTGGCGGATGCCGTGATCACTGACGAGGCGTCGGCGATGGAGTGGGCAGGGATGGCGCCACGTTTGATTGAAGGTCGGTCCGATAACATTAAAGTCACTCGCCCCGAAGACCTTGAGTGGTTGCGGCAGCGCTGGGCTAATCGCCGTTAAAAGATCGTCCGAACGCGGCCCGAGGCTTCGGACGATCTTTTGATCTCAAGCCCGGTACTCTGGCCGTTTGGCCAACCCTTCCTTCAAGTAATCCACCAACTTGCGCACCTTTGGCGACAGATGCCGCTGCTGCGGATAAAGCGCCCAGACCGCTGTGTTTGGTGGCTGATGCGCTTCCAGCAGCGTAATCAGTTCGCCGTTTTTCAGGTGCTCCAGCACGTAGTAATCCGGCAACTGACACAACCCAACCCCTTGCAGCGCCGCGTCCAGCACCGCCTGCCCACTGTTACAGCGCCAGTTTCCCTGCACTCGCTGGGAAAATTCCCGCCCGTTCTGTTCCAGTTGCCAGATGTCCGAGCTTCCGATGAGGCAGTTATGGCGACTCAGTTCCGACAAACTGTGTGGGCGCCCATACCGCTCCAGGTAGGACGGCGAGGCGCACAGGTACATGCGCCGTGGTGCCAGGCGGGTAGCGACCAATCTTGAGTCCTGTAGACGGCCGAGCCGGATTGCCAGGTCCAGCCCTTCATGCACCAGATCGAGGGGGCGGTTACTCAGTTCGATATCGACTCGCAGCTGTGGATACAGCCCCATGAAGCGAGTCACCAGCGGCACGATGAATCGTTCGCCGTAAGCCACGGCACAGGTCATGCGCAGCATACCTTTGGGTTCGCTGGTCAGATCGCCGACGGCACGCAACGCTTCTTCGCGACCGTCTTGCAAACGCTGGCAATGTTGCAGGAAGGTTTGCCCGGCCTCGGTCAGCGTGACCCGGCGGGTACTGCGGTAGAGCAGGCGGGTTTGCAGGCGTTCTTCGAGGCGTACGATTTGTCGACTGATATGGGAGGAAGAAACCCCCAGGCGTTGCGCAGCAGCGGTGAACTGGCTGCATTCGGCAACGGCGACAAACTCGTCGATCCCTTCCCAGCGATTTTCGGACATCGATGATTATCCCTGTATGGCAATAATATTTTGCATTTGCATCGATTATTCATCGTTGAGCCATGTATTACACTCCTTGTCTCGTTTTTATTCACTGGAGAGTCATCATGATCAAGTCGCGCGCCGCCGTTGCCTTCGAGGCCAAGAAACCCCTCGAGATCGTTGAAGTCGATGTCGCCATGCCCAAGGCTGGTGAAGTCCTGCTGCGCGTGGTCGCCTCCGGTGTCTGCCATACCGATGCCTACACCCTCTCGGGCGCGGATCCGGAAGGTATCTTCCCGTCGATCCTGGGTCACGAAGGTGGCGCGGTGGTCGAAGCGATCGGCGAGGGCGTGACCTCGGTTGCCGTCGGTGACCATGTGATCCCGCTGTACACCCCGGAATGTGGCAAGTGCAAATTCTGTCTGTCGGGCAAAACCAACCTCTGTCAGGCGATTCGTGCAACCCAGGGTAAGGGCCTGATGCCGGATGGCACTTCGCGTTTTTCCTACAAGGGCGAAACGATTTTCCATTACATGGGCACCTCGACGTTTTCCGAGTACACCGTGCTGCCGGAAATTTCCGTCGCCAAAATCCAGAAAGAGGCACCACTGGAAAAAGTCTGCCTGCTGGGCTGCGGTGTCACCACCGGCATCGGCGCGGTAATCAACACCGCCAAGGTCAAACCGGGTGACACCGTTGCCATCTTCGGCCTGGGCGGCATCGGTCTGTCGGCGGTGATCGGCGCGGTCAAAGCCAAGGCTGGCCGGATCATCGCCATCGACATCAACCCGGCCAAGTTCGAAATCGCCAGGCAATTGGGCGCCACCGACTGTGTGAACCCGAAAGACTTCGATCGTCCGATCCAGGAAGTGATCGTCGATATGACCGATGGCGGCGTCGACTTTTCCTTCGAATGCATCGGCAATGTCCAATTGATGCGTGCGGCACTTGAGTGCTGCCACAAAGGTTGGGGGGAGTCGGTGATCATCGGTGTGGCCGGCGCCGGTCAGGAAATCTCCACCCGTCCGTTCCAGTTGGTCACCGGCCGCGTCTGGCGCGGTTCGGCGTTCGGTGGTGTGCGCGGGCGTACCGAGTTGCCAAGTTACGTCGAAATGGCCCAGACCGGCGAAATCCCGCTCGATACCTTCATCACCCACACCATGGGCCTGGAAGATATCAACAAGGCGTTTGACCTGATGCATGAAGGAAAAAGCATCCGTTCCGTCATCCATTTCTGAGGTCTGCCATGAGCCTGGAAAATATCTCCTGCCAGAAAAGCTTCGGCGGCTGGCACAAACGCTATCGCCATCGCTCGGAAGTGCTCGGCTGTGACATGGTGTTCGCCGTCTACCTGCCACCGCAGGCGGAGCAGGGTGGCAAGCTGCCGGTGTTGTACTGGTTGTCCGGCCTGACCTGCACCGACGAGAACTTCATGCAAAAGGCCGGCGCCATGCGCATGGCCGCCGAGCTGGGGCTGATCATCGTCGCACCGGACACCAGCCCTCGCGGTCCTGATGTGCCGGGCGATCCGGATGGCGCCTGGGACTTCGGCCTCGGCGCCGGGTTTTACCTGAATGCCACTCAGGAACCGTGGTCGCGACACTATCGGATGCATGACTATGTCGTGCAGGAATTGCCGACATTGGTCGAAGCCCATTTCCCGGCGTCGGACAAGCGCGGTATCAGCGGTCATTCCATGGGCGGCCACGGTGCGCTGGTATGCGCTTTGCGTAATCCGGGGCGTTATCTGTCGGTGTCGGCGTTCTCGCCAATCAACAACCCGATGGATTGCCCGTGGGGGCAGAAAGCCTTCTCCCGCTATCTGGGAGAAGACCGTTCGAAATGGCGCGAATGGGATGCCTGCGCGTTGATTACCGAGGCCGATGAAAAGCTGCCGCTGTTGGTCGACCAAGGCGATCGCGACGATTTCCTCACCAACCAGCTCAAGCCGGAAGCCTTGCAACAGGCGGCCAAACTGGCCGGTCATCCGCTGACGTTGCGTCTGCAACCGGGCTACGATCACAGCTATTTCTTCATCGCCAGTTTCATTGACGACCACTTGCGGCATCACGCGCATGCTCTAGGTGCCTAATGCAGGTAGAATCACGCCCTGACAAAAATCGGGGCGTTTTTTTATGCGTATTGGCCACGGCTATGATGTGCACCGTTTCGCTGAAGGCGATTTCATTACCCTGGGCGGCGTGCGCATTGCACACAGCTTCGGGCTGCTCGCTCACTCTGACGGTGACGTCCTCTTGCACGCCTTGAGCGATGCCTTGCTCGGCGCCGCGGCGCTGGGAGACATCGGCAAGCATTTCCCGGATACCGACCCGCAATTCAAGGGCGCCGACAGCCGTGCGCTGTTGCGTCA
This sequence comes from Pseudomonas sp. P1_F7, assembly GCF_056405655.1. Taxonomy (NCBI): domain Bacteria; kingdom Pseudomonadati; phylum Pseudomonadota; class Gammaproteobacteria; order Pseudomonadales; family Pseudomonadaceae; genus Pseudomonas; species Pseudomonas sp. P1_F7. The sequence continues at coordinate 75,056 of NZ_JBFUBR010000016.1, read as the reverse complement.
CGTCGTCGCACTGGTCCATGCCAAAGGCTGGAAAGTCGGCAACGTCGATAACACCATCGTCGCCCAGGCGCCGAAAATGGCCCCGCATATCGAATCGATGCGCGCGCTGATTGCCGCGGATCTTCAAGTAGAGTTGGATCAAGTGAACGTGAAAGCTACCACCACCGAAAAGCTCGGCTTTGTCGGTCGCGAAGAAGGCATTGCCGTGCACTCCGTTGCCTTGTTGCTGCGCGCATGAACGAACTGCAATTGCTCGGCCCGCGTGCCTATGGCGAAGCCCTTGGCACGGCGGTATTGAAGGCGATCGCGGAAGATTTCCAGGTCGATGAAGTCCTTGATATTCCCCTGAGCGGCGACGGCGAGCACCTGTGGATCTGGGTGGAGAAGCGCGGTCTGAATACTGAGGAGGCGGCACGGCGGATCGCTAAAGCTGCCGGCGTGCCACTGCGCACCGTCAGCTATGCCGGGCTCAAGGATCGTCAGGCGCTGACGCGCCAGTGGTTCAGCGTACAACTGCCGGGCAAGGCCGACCCGGATTTGTCCGCGGCAGAAAACGACACGCTGAAAATCCTCAAGACCAGTCGGCACAAGCGCAAGCTGCAACGCGGTGCCCACTCGGCCAACGGCTTCACCTTGCGCCTCACCCAGTTCGCTGGCGACAAGGCCGCTATCGAAGAGCGCCTGCAACTGATCGTCAAACACGGCATCCCCAATTATTTCGGCGCACAGCGCTTCGGGCATGACGGCGGCAACGTGGTCGACGCCCGTGCCTGGGCCGCACGCAAGGCCTTGCCGGAGCAGCGCAATGTGCGTTCGCGTCTGCTCTCGACCGCCCGCAGTTTTCTGTTCAACCAGGTGTTGGCTGCGCGTGTTGCTGATGGCACCTGGCAGCGCGCCCAGGTCGGTGACCTGCTGGCGTTCACCGATAGCCGCAGCTTCTTTCCGGCGGGTGAGGCCGAGTGCAGCGACCCGCGCCTGGCGATTCTCGATCTGCACCCGACCGGTCCGCAGTGGGGCGAAGGTGACTCGCCGGCCACGGGCGTTGTCCATGAACTGGAGCAGGCCATCGCCGCACGCGAAGCGGATTTGCGTGACTGGTTGATCAACGCCGGTATGAGCCACGAACGTCGCATCCTGCGGCTGCCCATTGGCGGGCTGACGTGGCATTATCCCGAGCCTGACATTCTGCAACTGGAATTCATCCTGCCGGCCGGATGCTTCGCCACCGTATTGGTGCGTGAGCTTGTTGATCTGGTGCCGGTGGGGCAGACGGACAGCCCATGCGTATTCTGATTTCTAACGACGATGGAGTAACCGCACCCGGTCTCGCCGCGCTTTATGCTGCGCTGGCAGATTACACCGAATGCGTGGTTATCGCCCCGGACCAGGACAAAAGCGGCGCCAGCAGTTCGCTGACGCTGGACCGTCCGTTGCACCCGCAAACCCTGGCCAACGGCTTTATCAGCCTCAACGGCACGCCAACCGATTGTGTGCACCTGGGCCTCAACGGCCTGCTGGAACGGGAACCGGACATGGTGGTTTCCGGGATCAACCTGGGCGCGAACCTGGGGGACGATGTGCTGTATTCCGGTACGGTGGCGGCAGCACTTGAGGGGCGTTTCCTGAAACACCCTTCGTTTGCCTTTTCGTTGGTCTCACGCCAGGTAGATAACCTTCCCACAGCTGCCTATTTCGCGCGCAAACTGGTCGAAGCCCACGCTGACCTGGATCTGCCACCGCGTACGGTACTGAACGTGAACATTCCCAATTTGCCGCTGGACCGTATCCGCGGTATCCAGTTGACCCGCCTGGGCCATCGCGCCCGCGCCGCGGCACCGATGAAAGTGGTGGATCCGCGGGGCAAGTCCGGTTACTGGATCGCGGCTGCCGGGGATGCCGAGGACGGTGGTCCGGGTACCGATTTCCATGCGGTGATGCAGGGTTATGTTTCGATCACGCCGCTGCAACTGGATCGCACGTTCAATGATGCCTTCAGAAGTCTGGACGGCTGGCTGGAGGGACTGCGCTGATGGGTCGCGAACAAGACGATATGCTGCGTCGCGGCATCGGCATGACCTCCCAGCGAACCCGGGAGCGACTCATCCAGCGCCTGTACGAAGAAGGCATCTCCAATGCCAGGGTGCTGGAGGTCATTCGCCGGACCCCGCGTCACCTGTTCGTCGACGAAGCGCTGGCGCACCGTGCCTATGAAGACACCGCGCTGCCGATTGGTAATAACCAGACCATCTCCCAGCCATATATGGTGGCGCGCATGAGCGAGTTGCTGCTGGAGGCCGGTCCCCTCGACAAGGTGCTGGAGATCGGCACCGGGTCGGGTTATCAGACGGCGGTGCTGTCGCAACTGGTCGAGCGTGTGTTCTCGGTCGAGCGCATCAAGGTTCTGCAGGATCGGGCAAAGGAACGCCTGGTGGAACTGAACCTGCGCAACGTGGTGTTTCGCTGGGGCGATGGCTGGGAGGGCTGGCCGGCACTGGCGCCGTACAACGGGATTATCGTCACCGCGGTGGCGACCGATGTGCCCCAGGCATTGCTTGATCAGTTGGCACCGGGAGGGCGAATGGTGATCCCGGTCGGGTCCGGCGAAGTCCAGCAATTGATGCTGATCATCCGCGAGGAGCAGGGTTTTTCCAGGCATGTTCTGGGGGCTGTACGCTTCGTGCCATTGCTCAATGGGCCACTGGCCTGAGCATTTGTTTCGGCACGCTGAATTCTCTTCGATTGCCTTTGTCTTACAGCGGCGTCGTTCGGTTGAACGGGATTCATCGTCCGGTAGCAAACGTGTGCGCGACACCGATTCGCCACATTAAAGGTAAAGCGTGCACGGCCCGTTATACTTGCGACAGTTCATGCCGGACTCCGGTATTTCACATTTCAGCCACCACAGAGGGAGCGGCGGGTGAGTCTCACAGTCATTGCGCAGCGTATGAGTAAAACGAGCTTTCAGCGCCTGGTGACTGGCCTTGTCTTGAGCACCTTGCTGGTCGGTTGTTCAAGCAACAAATCCAGCGATGTTCGCGTCCTGGACCGCAACAATGCCGCGGCCCAGCGCCCGGCCGTAACCACCGGACAATACGTCGTTCGGCCCAAGGACACCCTGTTCTCCATCGCCTTCCGTTACGGCTGGGACTACAAGGCCCTGGCTGCACGTAACAACATTCCTGCGCCTTACACCATCCATCCGGGTCAGACGATTCGCTTTGATGGTCGTACCGATTCAACGTCGACGGCGGTGGTCAGTTCGTCCAGTTCAACACCTTCGTCGTCGAGTAAAACCACGGTCATCCGTCGTCCGGTAAACGGTGCGACCACCAGCACAACGACGGTTTTACCGTCCGTCGCCAACAAGCCAGCACCCGCTCCGTTGCCTCCTCCCGGGCCAGCCCCGACGGGCTGGGGATGGCCATCTAATGGCATTCTGATCGGGAAATTCTCTTCAAACGGTAGTTTGAATAAAGGAATTGATATCGCCGGAGATTTGGGACAGCCTGTTTTAGCTGCGTCTGATGGGACGGTGGTGTACGCCGGGAGTGGCTTAAGGGGCTACGGCGAATTAGTGATCATCAAACACAGCGAAACTTACGTCAGTGCCTACGGACATAACCGCAGGCTGTTGGTTCGGGAGGGGCAGCAGGTCAAGGTCGGACAGACAATTGCCGAAATGGGGTCAACGGGTACAGACCGGGTGAAACTGCATTTTGAAATTCGCCGCCAGGGTAAACCTGTAGATCCGCTGCAATTCCTGCCACGTCGTTGATCGCTTACCAGCCTGTTCCGTCGCGTAGAGGGGACAGGCTCCAGCGTTGCCAGGGATGAAGGCGCCGCTTGAGCTTGAGGTCGAACTCACCAAAGGACTATAACAATGGCTCTCAGTAAAGAAGTGCCGGAGTTTGACATCGACGATGAGGTTCTCCTGATGGAGAGCGGCATCGATACGGATTCGATGTCGAATGATGAAGGGGCGGCTCCACCTTCCGTTCGTGCCAAATCCAAACACTCCGCATCGTTGAAACAACACAAGTACATTGACTACACGCGGGCACTTGATGCCACGCAGCTGTATCTCAATGAAATTGGTTTCTCTCCCCTGCTGTCGCCCGAAGAAGAAGTTCATTTTGCGCGCCTGTCGCAAAGTGGCGATCCGGCCGGGCGCAAACGCATGATTGAAAGTAACCTGCGGCTGGTGGTGAAAATCGCCCGACGCTACGTCAATCGTGGGCTGTCGCTGCTGGACCTGATCGAAGAGGGCAACCTCGGCTTGATCCGGGCGGTGGAGAAGTTCGATCCGGAACGCGGTTTCCGCTTCTCGACCTACGCGACCTGGTGGATTCGCCAGACCATCGAACGCGCAATCATGAATCAGACCCGGACCATCCGGCTGCCGATCCATGTGGTCAAAGAGCTGAACGTGTACCTGCGGGCCGCGCGGGAACTGACGCAAAAACTCGACCATGAACCCTCACCCGAAGAAATTGCCAACCTGCTGGAAAAACCGGTGGGAGAGGTCAAGCGTATGCTCGGCCTTAACGAGCGGGTTTCTTCGGTCGACGTCTCGCTGGGGCCGGATTCGGATAAAACCCTGCTCGATACCCTGACTGACGACCGTCCAACCGATCCATGCGAATTGTTGCAGGACGACGACCTGTCCCAGAGCATCGATCAATGGCTCTCGGAACTGACCGACAAGCAACGCGAAGTGGTTGTACGCCGCTTCGGCCTGCGTGGTCATGAAAGCAGCACCCTTGAAGACGTAGGCCTGGAAATCGGCCTGACCCGGGAACGGGTCAGACAGATTCAGGTGGAAGGCTTGAAGCGGCTGCGCGAGATCCTGGAAAAAAATGGTCTGTCGAGTGAGTCGCTGTTCCAGTAAGGCACTCACTGCGATGGCATGAAAAACCCCGACTGGCTCGGGGTTTTTTATTGCCTGGCCAGAAGACCGAATCCCCTCGGGATTTTGGTTTCGTGCTGTAAGCCTTGGCTTACTCTTGCGTAAGTGTTCGTTATTTTTACACTCTGGCAGTCGTCCATGTTGAACGCTGATTGTCTCTATCTTTTTGATTTATATAGCTATTTTTTATTATTAATGACGTGTGACAGCTGGATTTCGCGCCAAAGGGCGATTGATCCAGGCGGGGAAAGGTCTAGTATTCAGGTTGTGTCGATGGACAGACACGTCCTTCAAGGATGAGGGAAATGGACATCGCAGGACGCGATTCATCAGGACGATGAAAAGGAACACAGGGAATAGGGAAAAAATGTGGGCGGGTCAAACCGCCCCTTTTTTTGCCTGCAGAAAAGCAAAAAGGCCCTTGTGGGGCCTTTTTCGCGAACGCGGGGGTAATCAGCGTTCGAGGTCTTTGAGCTTGCTGCCTACAGATTTGTTGATGATGCGATCAAAGTCTTCTGCATCAGGCATCGAATCTTTCTTCTCGGTGATGTTTGGCCAGATATCGGCCAACTCAGCGTTCAGCTCGATGAAGTTTTCCATGCCGGCCGGAACCTCATCTTCGGAGAAGATAGCCACGGCAGGGCATTCAGGTTCGCACAGCGCGCAATCGATGCACTCATCCGGGTGAATCACCAGGAAATTCGGGCCTTCGTAAAAGCAGTCCACCGGACAGACTTCTACGCAGTCGGTGTACTTGCACTTGATGCAGTTGTCGGTGACGACGAAGGTCATTTCTAATTTTCTCCTCAGGCGCGGCTTGCTGCGCCCCTTCTCGTAGGGGTCGCCAGGTTCGGGAGCGATAGTCTGCTGGCCAGGCTATTAGCCAGCAGCATCCCAAACCGCGCGAGATTCTAACAGCTTGCAAGCCGCTGCGTTAGATCCGTGTCTTTAGTGTATAGAGCATTTCGAGAGCACGACGTGGCGTCATGTCGTCCAGATCGAGTTTGGCCAGGTCATCCAGCACCGGGTGCGGCAGGCTGGCAAACAGGTCGCTTTGCAGCGGTGCGGCCGGTTTGCCTTTGGCCGGTGCCGGTGTTTCATGGGGCAGGGCGGTGTCTTCCAGGCGGCTCAAATGCTCGCGAGCACGGGTGATGACTTCACTCGGTACGCCCGCCAGTTGCGCAACGGCCAGGCCATAACTTTGGCTGGCCGGCCCGGGCAGCACGTGGTGCAGGAACACGATGCGTTCATTGTGCTCGGTGGCATTGAGGTGCACGTTGGCCACCAGCGGCTGGGCTTCCGGCAGGACGGTCAGTTCAAAGTAGTGGGTGGCGAACAGCGTGTAGGCACGCAGATGCGCCAGGCGCTCGGCCGCCGCCCATGCCAGGGACAGACCGTCGAAGGTGCTGGTGCCGCGCCCGACTTCGTCCATCAGCACCAGGCTGCGCTCGGTGGCGTTGTGCAGGATGTTCGCGGTTTCGCTCATTTCCACCATGAAGGTCGAACGCCCGCCGGCCAGGTCATCGCTGGAGCCGATCCGGGTGAAGATGCGGTCGACCAGCGACAATTCGCAACTGGCTGCCGGCACGAAGCTGCCGATGTGCGCCAGGAGCACGATCAAGGCGGTCTGACGCATGTAGGTGGATTTACCGCCCATGTTCGGACCGGTGATCACCAGCATGCGGGTGTTGTCGTCCAGGCTCAGGTCGTTGGCCACGAACGGCGTGGTCAGCACTTGTTCGACCACCGGGTGGCGACCCTGGGTGATGCGCATGCACGGTTCACTGACGAAGCGTGGGCAGTTCAGGTCGAGGTTCAGCGCGCGTTCGGCCAGGTTGCTCAATACGTCCAGCTCGGCCAGGGCGCCGGCGGTGTCCTGTAGCGGTGGCAGCTGGCTGATCAGGTCTTCGAGCAGCGCTTCGTACAGCATCTTCTCGCGGGCCAGGGCACGGCTCTTGGCTGACAGTGCCTTGTCTTCGAACGCCTTGAGTTCCGGCGTAATGAAACGCTCGGCGCCTTTGAGCGTCTGGCGGCGAATGTAGTCGGCCGGTGCCGATTCCGCCTGCTTGCTTGGCAGCTCGATGAAGTAGCCGTGGATGCGGTTGTAACCGACCTTCAGGTGCGACAGGCCGGTGCGGGCCTTTTCCCGTGCTTCGAGGTCGATCAGGAATTGCCCGGCGTTTTCGCTCAGCGACTGCAGTTCGTCGAGTTCGCTGTCGTAGCCGGTTTTCAGCACGCCGCCGTCACGAATGACTGCGGGCGGATTGTCGATGATGGCTTTTTCCAGCAATGCCGCCAGTTCCGGGTAGGTGCTGGTGATGGTGGCGAGTTGCTGGAGGTGCGGGGCTTCGAGCTCCGTCATTGCCACTTGCAGTTCGGGCAGTGCGCCGAGGGCGTCACGCAAACGGGCGAGGTCGCGCGGGCGGGCATTGCGCAGGCCGATCCGCGCAAGAATCCGCTCGATGTCACCGATTTCCTTGAGCTGCGGTTGCAGTCTTTCGAAGCGGTAACCGTCGAGCAGGCAAGTGATCGAGGTCTGACGCGCCAACAGCACCGTCAAATCGCGCAACGGGCGATTCAGCCAGCGGGTCAGCAGGCGGCTGCCCATGGCGGTCTGGCAGCGGTCCACCACCGATTGCAGGGTGTTGTCGCGGCCGCCGGCCAGGTTGGTGTCGAGCTCCAGGTTACGACGGCTGGCGCCATCGAGCACCACGGTGTCGTCCAGGCGCTCATGACGCAGGCTGCGCAAATGAGGCAGGGCAGTACGCTGGGTTTCCTTGGCGTAGGCCAGCAGGCAACCGGCGGCGCCGATCGCCAGGGTCAGGTTTTCGCAGCCAAAGCCCTTGAGATCCTGGGTCGAGAATTGCTGGCACAGGCTTTTGAGCGCCGAATCGCGCTCGAAATCCCACGGTGCACGGCGACGCACACCGCGGCGTTTTTCCGCCGGCAAGTCCTTGGGCCAGTCATCCGGGATCAGCAGTTCCACCGGGTTGACCCGCTCCAGTTCCGCCAGCAGGTTTTCCCAACCCTTGATTTCCAGCACGCTGAAGTTGCCGCTGGTGATGTCCAGCACCGCCAGGCCGAACAGGCGCTCATCGCCCAGGACGGCGGCGATCAGGTTGTCCCGACGCTCGTCGAGCAGCGCCTCGTCACTCACCGTCCCCGGCGTGATGATGCGCACGACCTGCCGCTCCACCGGCCCTTTGCTGGTGGCCGGGTCGCCGACCTGCTCGCAGATCACCACCGACTCGCCAAGCTTCACCAGTTTTGCCAGGTAACCCTCGGCGGCGTGGTAAGGAATCCCGCACATCGGAATCGCTTGGCCAGCCGACTGCCCGCGGGCGGTCAGGGTGATGTCCAGCAACTTGGCGGCCTTCTTCGCGTCTTCATAGAAGATCTCGTAGAAGTCGCCCATGCGGTAGAACATCAGCTGGTCCGGGTGCTGGTTTTTCAGGCGCCAGTACTGCTGCATCATCGGGGTGTGGGAGGACAGGTCGGAGACGGCTTTATTCATCGGATTGTCAGGAAGCTCGTTGAAAGAGGTGGGGTAAAAGCGGGGCAATGGCCGGGCTTTTCCGCGATGGGCGCAAGGTTACCATGGGCGGTCTGCCCGACGCAGGCGCCACGGCCGGATGACATCTTTTACGATGTAAAAATCATGTTATGCATCGATTATGCAAATCGGCATTGTCTTCTTCGAGAAGAGCAAGCACTATGCGCGTTATGCAAAAACGCAACGTATCAACTGTATTAAGAGCATTGCTCGATCAGCACGGGATCTCCCCTACGGAGCTTCACCGTCGTACCGGCGTGCCTCAATCCACGCTCTCGCGTATTCTCAGCGGGAAGATCGTCGACCCTTCGGACAAACATATTTCGAAGATCGCCGAGTATTTCTCCGTGAGCACCGACCAATTGCGTGGCCGCGAGGACGTCGCGCCTGCCGCTAATGCCGGGCGTGCTCCAGTGCATTTGGAACTCAAGGATATAAGTCTGTGGGACGACGATACCCCTGTCGATGACGACGAGGTGTCGGTTCCCTTTCTTCGCGAGGTTGAATTGGCCGCAGGATCAGGAAGATTCGTTATCGAAGAAAGCGAGCGCTCTAGCCTGCGTTTCGGAAAACGAAGCCTGCGCCATAACGGTGTGCAGTTCGACCAAGCCAAATGTGTGACAGTGCGGGGTAACAGCATGTTGCCGGTACTGCGCGACGGCGCCACGGTCGGGGTCAATGCCGGCAAGTGTGGCATTGGCGATATCGTTGACGGCGATCTTTATGCAATCAATCACAACGGCCAATTGCGGGTGAAGCAGCTGTATCGCCTGCCGTCCGGGATTCGCTTGCGCAGCTTCAACCGCGACGAGCATCCGGACGAAGATTACACCTTTCAGGAAATCCAGGAGGAGCCAATTGTTATCCTCGGACATGTCTTCTGGTGGGGTATGTACGCCCGCTAACACCCATCCGTTCAGATAAAACCCGCTTCCCGAGCGGGTTTTTTTCGTGTGCTGAAAGCATTGGATCGTCTTCTTTTTAATGCGTTAATGCATTGACTCGATATGCATAAATGCATAGTCTTGTCGCCTATCTATTCAAGAGCGCGGCGTGACCGTTCACTCAAGGAGGCATGAAATGACCGCTGAGCAATATGCGTTGCTGGACATGCCGCTTTGGCTGGTCATCATCCTGCCAATACTCGGTGGCGTTACCGGTGAGATGTGGCGTGCCGATAAAGAGGGTGTTCGTGGCTGGCCCCTTGTCCGGCGTCTGAGCCTGCGGTCTGGCTCCAGCATGATCTGCGGCGCCTCGGTCATCATGCTGCTACACGCCGCCAATGTCTCCATTTGGGCTGCCTGTGCGGGTGGTTGTTTAGCGGCGATGGCCGGGACAGACGTGGTTTTAGGGCTGTATGAGCGTTGGGCGGCCAAGCGCATGGGTATCGGTCATGCTCCGTCCGGTGACGTGGAAGATTGATTCCCCGACAGGCCTTTTCCAGAGCCTCTGGTTCTTTACATTTTGATCGGTCCCGTCGCTTGCAAGTGCGGTCTGCTCGTGTACGGTTAACCTCATCCCGCCCGATCAGGAGATGACCGTGAACGAAATCACCCAGCTCGCCGCCGAACTTGGCAGACGCCTGCAGGTTCTCAATGCCCACGTCACCACGGCGGAGTCCTGCACCGGCGGAGGCATCGCCGAGGCAATCACCCGTATCCCCGGGAGTTCGGCCTGGTTCGAGGCCGGTTATGTCACCTACTCCAACCGGCAGAAAACCCTGCAACTGGATGTCCCGGTGGAGTTGTTCACCACCGTGGGCGCGGTCAGTCGCGAGGTGGTCGAGGCCATGGTCCGGGGGGCGCAGAAGAAAAATAGCGCGTATTTCTCCGTGGCGGTCAGTGGCATCGCCGGTCCGGATGGTGGAACGGCGAACAAGCCGGTTGGCACGGTCTGGCTGGCCTGGGGCGTTGGAGACCAGGTGTTCTGTGAGCGGCAGCACTTCCCGGGTAATCGCGACGACGTCCGCCGACAAACGGTGAGGGCCGCGCTAGAGGGGCTGCTGCGGTATGCCGCGGCAGAAATCTCAAATCAGGGGTAGGCGATCCGGAATCGCTGTGGAATAATACTGGCTACTTATACAGGTGTTGGCCGTCAGGCCTTATTGATTACGTGAGGACTTTAATGGACGACAACAAGAAGAAAGCCTTGGCTGCGGCCCTGGGTCAGATCGAACGTCAATTCGGCAAGGGTGCCGTAATGCGTATGGGCGATCAGGACCGTCAGGCGATCCCGGCCATCTCCACTGGCTCTCTGGGTCTGGACATCGCTCTCGGCATCGGCGGCCTGCCAAAAGGCCGTATTGTTGAAATCTACGGTCCTGAATCTTCCGGTAAAACCACGCTGACCTTGTCCGTGATCGCCCAGGCTCAAAAAGCCGGCGCGACCTGCGCATTCGTCGACGCCGAACACGCCCTCGACCCTGAGTACGCCGGCAAGCTGGGCGTCAACGTCGACGACCTGCTGGTTTCCCAGCCGGACACCGGCGAGCAGGCCCTGGAAATCACCGACATGCTGGTGCGTTCCAACGCGGTTGACGTGATCATCGTCGACTCCGTGGCCGCCCTGGTGCCAAAGGCTGAAATCGAAGGCGAAATGGGTGACATGCACGTGGGCCTGCAAGCCCGTCTGATGTCCCAGGCGCTGCGTAAAATCACCGGTAACATCAAGAACGCCAACTGCCTGGTGATCTTCATCAACCAGATCCGTATGAAAATCGGCGTGATGTTCGGTAGCCCGGAAACCACCACCGGTGGTAACGCATTGAAGTTCTACGCTTCGGTTCGTCTGGACATCCGTCGTACGGGCGCGGTGAAAGAAGGTGATGAAGTCGTCGGTAGCGAAACCCGCGTCAAGGTTGTGAAGAACAAAGTGGCTTCGCCGTTCCGTCAGGCCGAGTTCCAGATTCTTTACGGCAAGGGCATCTACCTCAACGGTGAGATGATCGACCTGGGTGTTCTGCACGGTTTCGTTGAGAAGTCCGGCGCCTGGTATGCCTATGAAGGCACCAAGATCGGTCAGGGCAAGGCCAACTCGGCCAAGTTCCTGGCAGACAACCCGGAAGTCGCGGCAAAGCTCGAGAAGCAACTGCGTGACAAGCTGCTGTCGCCTGCATCGGTTGCGGATGCCAAAGCTTCTGTGGTCAAAGAGACCGAAGACGACCTGGCTGACGCTGATATCTGATCGAAGCGATGACCGCCGTACTCGATACACTCGTCGCGGTGCGGCGAACCGCAATGGACCTGCTCGCACGGCGCGAGCACGGTCGTGTCGAGCTGACGCGTAAACTGCGTCAGCGCGGCGCCATTCCCGAAATGATCGAAACAGCACTCGACCGGTTGACGGAAGAGGGGTTGTTGTCCGAAACCCGTTATCTCGAAAGTTTCGTTTCCTACCGCGCCCGTTCCGGTTATGGCCCTTTACGCATTCGTGAGGAGTTGAGCCAGCGCGGTCTGCAGCGCACCGATATTGAACTCGCCCTGCGTGAAAGCGGTATCGATTGGCGCGAGCAACTGGCCGATACCTGGCGGCGCAAGTTCTCCGGGCAATTGCCGACGGACGTCCGGGAGCGAGCCAAGCAAGGCAGGTTCCTGGCGTATCGGGGATACTCCATGGAAATGATCAATCGCCTGTTCAGCGGTCGAGGGATGGACGATTGAACTGAAACGGCCCGCTATTTCGATAGCGGGCCGTTTTTTATGCCTCACGAAACCTTTGACGGCTCCCGGGTGCGTTGTTGTACCTGGGGTTTTGATTGTGCCCAGTTTTCCGGCAGGTTGATGTAGTCCACAAGCTCGCGCAGACGACCATGATTGCGGGCGTTGAAGTTGAAGACCAGCCGAGCCAGATGGCTGAACTCGGCTTCGTCATGTTCCTCACTACTGTAAGCGTGTTGATGGAAATGATCGCTCAGGCACAGGTCGGCGAAAGCCTCCTGCATGTATTCGAGTGCGTGGTCGCTCAGTGTGTGATTCATGCGAATCAGGAACTGATGCTTGAGCCAGCGACTGGACTGGAAGTTGCTGTAGAACTGATTGATGTGCTCTACCGCTTCTTCGACGTTGTAGACCAGTTTCACCAGCTTCATGTCAGTGGGCAGGATGTACTGGTTTTCCTCCAGTTGCTGGTGGATGAAGTCCAGTGCGCCTTGCCAGAATTTGCCGCCCGGCGCGTCGAGCAGCACCACGGGCACCAATGGACTCTTGCCGGTCTGGATCAACGTCAGCACTTCCAGTGCCTCATCCAGCGTACCGAAGCCACCCGGGCACAGCACCAGGGCATCGGCTTCCTTGACGAAGAACAGCTTGCGGGTGAAGAAGAAGTGGAAGGGCAGCAGGTTGGTCGTGCCGTCGACAGTGGGGTTGGCATGCTGCTCGAAGGGCAGGGTGATGTTGAAGCCCAGGCTGTGTGTCAGGCCGGCGCCTTCATGGGCGGCGGCCATGATGCCGCCACCGGCGCCAGTGATCACCATCATGTCCGAGCGCGTCAGAGCGGCGCCGAGTTCCCGGGCCATGCTGTAGAGCGGATGTTCCACGGGGGTACGGGCCGAGCCGAAAACAGTGACCTTGCGCCGCCCTTTGAATTGTTCGAGCACGCGGAAAGCCTGTTCCAGTTCGCGCAGGGCTTGCAGGGTGATTTTGGCATTCCAGCGATTGTGATCTTCCTGGGCCATGCGCAGCACGGTCAGGATCATGTCGCGGTAGATCGGGATGTTCGGGCTGTTGGGTGAAATCAGCTTGAGCTGTTCTTCGACCTTGCTGATGAGGTCGTGGCCGCTTTCTTCAAAATGACGGCTCAGGAGGTCATTCGGTTGGTAAGGCATTCAACTTCTCCTTCTGCACAGAACCCTCGGCCCGACAACGAAAGTCGGTGCCACGACACTTCATGTGTCGCTGTCTGCCCAGGCCCATGCCTGGGCGACCTTACTCGACCCGAAAGGCATCGGATCATCCAAACAGGCTCTGTTTTCCCTAGGATGGAAAAAACGTTCGCACTACACGACAAGCGACGGCCAGCCCCTTTCCAGCCTTGAAGAAGTATAGGTGGATACCCTGAAATCCAGACCTTCAAAGTGATTTGTGCTGCGTTGATCATTGCGCCACAAAGTCTTTCCTGGCAACCGCTTATTGACGATTTGCAAGGTGCTTTCACCGCTCGTCTGAACGCACGTCGCATGTGCTGCACTCTGATTTACTAAGTTACAGGTGCAACACGACAACTTTGCGTCAACGGCAAGGCGCACGGTACAAGCGGTTCAAGGATTTATCACTCAAGCCTGAGTGAAGTGCAGGGAGGCGGGAAACCATGGCCAGAGTCGTTCTGGAGATCGATACGCAACTGTATCGATTGCTGAAGTCATCAGCCGAGACCCATCATTTGAGTCTCGAAGAGGAGTGCTGCCGGCGTTTGCGCGGTGGCGAACGCCGTTCACATTACTTGCAGGCGTTGCTGGCAGAACTGCGCGCCGAAGATGAACAACGGCGCGCCAATTCCAGGTGATTACTTTTTCTTCTTGGCCGGTTGCAGGCAATCCGACTCCTGGAAGCTTGCGGAGCCGACCGGGCGGTTGGTCTTCACTTCGGTGAAGTCGTAACGCATGATTGCGCCCTTGGCCATCAGCTTGCGAAACCCTTCGTTTCGGCAGACAGAGGCTCCCAACTGGAAGTACACGGCTTTCGGGTCTGCACGCATCTTGTCGGCGTGGCTGCTCTGCACGCTCAGGTGGTTGATCAGCTGTTTGCCTTCAACGGTGTAGCCTTGATCGAGAATGTCTTCGTTGATCGCTCGAGGAGTGCCGACGCTGCTCTGGGTGGCGACGTTTTGCAGCATTTTGTTCAGTTCCGTGTCTTTCAAGGACGCAGCCTGGGCGTTGAAGGACGACGCCAGCAAAATGGCCGCAGTAGGAACGATAAGGCGCAGCATGAAACTCTCCTGGTTCAGTGATGCGGGGTTTGACCCGTCACGTGACTGTGCGTTCAGTGGCGGCGAATTATAGGGGAGGCGGGCTGGACGGTACAGGCTTGCGCCGGGCGCTCTGGTAAACTGCTGGCACTTTTTACCCTGTCGAGTGTTTTTCGTGTCGATTTCCCTTCTCTGTGGGCGTTGCCCGCTATGAGTCATACCCCCGCGCGCTTTGCCTTGAATGCTGTAGCCCGCTTGCGCGATCAGCGTGAGGAGGAGGGCATCAAGCCGATTCAGGCCCGTGGCTGGCGCGCGACGCGCTGCCGTGACTGCCGGGTGATCGAGAGCCACTGCCTGTGCGCATGGCGCCCGCAGGTCGCTACCCGCTCCGGCGTGTGCCTGATCATGACCAACAAGGAAGTGTTCAAACCGAGCAACACCGGTTGGCTGATCGCCGACGTGGTGCCTGACAACCATGCCTTCATCTGGTCCCGTACCGAGACCGATCCGAAGTTGCTGGCGCTGTTGTCCGACCCGCAATGGCAGCCTTACCTGGTGTTTCCGGGTGAGTACGTCGAACCTGAGCGTGTGACAAACAGCGTGGACGTCGATGGCACGAAGCGCCCGTTGTTCATTCTGTTGGATGCGACCTGGACCGAAGCACGGAAGATCTTTCGCAAGAGCCCCTATTTCGATCGATTGCCGATCCTCAGCCTGCTGCCGGAGAAACTCTCCCGCTACCGGTTGCGCCGCTCGACCCGCAGCGAGCATCTGTGCACGGCGGAAGTGGCGGCACTGTGCCTCGACCTTGCAGGCGATGTCGCCGCAGCATCGGCGCTGGACGCCTATTTCGATGTGTTCAGCCAGCATTACCTCGACGCCAAACATCAGTTGGACATGAACGTTTCGACCCCGGCGCACGCCGAGTTGATGCCCTATGTCCGGTCGGCAACCCCATTGATGGGCTGATTGTCGCGCATACTGCAATAAAGTGTACTGGCCATGTGGCTTGACCACCCCGGCTTCGCTGGGCATGCTTGGCGCCGATTAGGGTGCGGCCAGAGTTTGCAACGCCGATTTTGGTGTTGAGCGTGCCTTGTCAGTGCAGCTGCGTGGCTGTGTCTTGAGTTGTTTTGGCGAGGTCCGAACGCATCGGGCGTCCCATGAAAAACAGGATCATTTGAAAAATGGCCACATACGAAATCCTGATTGCCGATGACCACCCACTTTTTCGTAGTGCCCTGCATCAAGCGCTGACCCTGGGCCTTGGCCCGGATGTCCGACTGGTGGAAGTGGCGAGCATCGCCGAACTGGAAGTCCGCCTGACAGAAAAGTCCGACTGGGATCTGGTCCTGCTGGACTTGAACATGCCGGGGGCCTACGGTTTTTCCGGGTTGGTCCTGTTGCGCGGCCAGTACCCGCAGATTCCGGTGGTCATGGTCTCGGCCCAGGAAGAGCCAACCATCATGGTCAAGTCTCGTGAATTCGGCGCCAGTGGCTTCATTCCCAAATCCAGCGACTTGAGTGTGATCCAGAAAGCCGTGCGTGCGGTTCTCGATGGCGACGTGTTCTGGCCGCCACAGGCGTTCGAAGCGGTCAGTGTCTCGGATGAGGCCAAGGCGGCCAGCGAAGGTCTTGCCAGCCTCACCCCGCAACAATTCCGCGTGCTGACCATGGTCTGCGAAGGCCTGCTGAACAAGCAGATCGCCTACGAGCTGAGTGTTTCCGAGGCGACTATCAAGGCGCACGTGACCGCGATTTTCCGTAAACTGAATGTACGGACCCGGACTCAGGCCGCGCTGCTCTTGCAACAACTTGAGTCAATTTCCAGCCATTAAAGGCTGGCAAATTCACGCTTTTTTGACTTTGGTTGAACTAGCTTTCCCACTTCTTTTTGCCAGTTGCCCACTCTATGTCACCTTTCAAAGGCCAGACCGGCCTGAAACGTATTCTCAATGCCTCCGGTTATTCGCTGGACGGCCTGCGCGCAGCCTTCACCGGTGAAGCCGCCTTTCGGCAATTGGTATTGCTCAACGTCATCCTGATTCCTTTGTCGTTCTTCCTGAATGTCAGCCGGGTCGAGCGGGCGTTGTTGATCGCTGTATGCCTGTTGGCGTTGATCGTCGAGTTGCTCAACTCGGCCGTGGAAGCTGCCATCGACCGCATTTCCCTTGAGCGGCACCCGCTGTCCAAGAATGCCAAGGACATGGGCAGTGCCGCCCAGGCCGTGGCATTGAGCATGATTGCCCTGGTGTGGGCGGTGATTTTGCTCTAGGCGATCGTCGGCAGCACGATCTCGTCGCTGCGCTGAACCCCGGCGGTGAAAGCGCGGCACAGATCGAGGAACTCGCGCATCGCCGAGGTCTGATATTTTTGCTTATGCCAGATGAAATAAAACTGTCGCGCCAGATCCAGATCCGGCGTCTCGACAGGCACCAGGCTGCCGCGGCGGAATGCGTCGCGCAAAGCCAGCCTGGAAATGCAGCCAATCCCCAAACCTGATTCCACTGCGCGTTTGATCGCTTCGGTGTGCTCAAGCTCGAGGCGGATGTTTAACGAAGTGCGGTGATGGCGCATGGCTTGGTCGAAGGTCAATCGCGTGCCTGAGCCCTGTTCGCGCAAGATCCACGCTTCGTGGCTCAACTCGTCCATGGTGGCCGTGCCGCGCTTGGCCAGCGGATGCTGGGGGGCGCAAAACACCACCAATTCGTCCTCGACCCAGCTTTGCACTTCGATGTCCGGGTGGCTGCAGTCGCCTTCGATTAGACCCAGATCAATTTCATAGTGGGCCACTTGTTGCACGATATTGGCAGTGTTCTGCACATGCAGCTTCACCTGGCTTTCCGGGTGGCGCTGCATGAAGCTGCCGATCAACAATGTGGCCAGGTAATTGCCGATGGTCAGGGTCGCGCCCACGGCCAGTGAGCCGAAACCGGACTTGCCGTTGAGCAGGTCTTCGATTTCCTTGGCCTGGTCCAGCAGGGCGACCGCTTGCGGCAACAGTTGTTTTCCGAGGGCGTTCAGGCTCAACCGTTTGCCGGCACGGTCGAACAACTGGCAGCTGCACTGGCGCTCCAGTTCGGTGATCGAGGTGCTCGCCGCCGATTGCGAGAGGTTGAGCAGACCCGCGGCACGGGACACACTTTCCTGCTGGGCGACGGCGACGAATACTTGAAGTTGACGGAGAGTAAATCGCATATCGATATAACCGATAACCCTTATCTTAATAATCCATTTAACAGATATTGTCTCTGCCTTTAGAATGCGATGCAATTGCGCAGAGCTGGCTTTTTTGCAGAGCAGGCGCCGAACACGCGCAGACAAATCTCCAGGAGTCCCACGTACATGAGCAACATGAACCACGAGCGTGTCCTCAGTGTTCACCACTGGAACGACACTCTGTTCAGCTTCAAGTGCACCCGTGATCCGGGCCTGCGCTTCGAGAACGGTCAGTTCGTGATGATCGGCCTGCAACAGCCCAACGGCCGCCCGCTTATGCGCGCTTACTCGATTGCCAGCCCGAACTGGGAAGAGCATCTCGAGTTCTTCAGCATCAAGGTGCCTGATGGTCCGCTGACTTCGCAGTTGCAGCATCTGAAGGAAGGCGACGAGATCATTATCAGCAAGAAGCCTACCGGCACGCTGGTACTGGATGACTTGAAGCCAGGCAAACATTTGTACCTGCTCAGCACCGGTACCGGTCTGGCGCCGTTCATGAGCGTCATCCAGGACCCGGAAACCTACGAGCGTTTCGAAAAAGTGATCCTGTGCCACGGCGTGCGTTACGTCAACGAAGTCGCTTACCGCGAGTTCATCACCGAGCACCTGCCGCAGAACGAATTCTTCGGCGACGCGCTGCGTGACAAGTTGATCTACTACCCGACCGTGACCCGCGAGCCGTTCGAGAACGAAGGTCGCCTGACCGACCTGATGCGCAGCGGCAAGCTGTTCAGCGACATCGGTCTGCCACCGATCAACCCGCAGGACGACCGCGCCATGCTGTGCGGCAGTCCGAGCATGCTAGACGAGACCAGCGAAGTGCTGAACAGCTTTGGCCTGAAAGTTTCGCCGCGGATGCGCGAGCCGGGTGATTACCTGATCGAGCGTGCGTTCGTCGAGAAGTGACCTCAGGTCACTTGTAGGAGCTAGCTTGCTAGCGATGGTCGTCAACGATAACGCGTGTTCACCGGGTAAACGCGGTGTGTTCGAGTTCATCGCTGGCAAGCCAGCTCCTACAGTTGCTGCGTAGCACAAAGAAAGCCCGCGTGACCTGAGAAGGTGACGCGGGCTTTTTCGTTTCCGGGATTATTTGACAGGAATGACTTCCAGGACGCGGATCAGCTCCGGTGTCGGGTAATGCCAACGCACATCCAGATCCCAGAACTGCGCGCCGTATTCCCGCTCGGGTGCAGGCGTTTGATAGGCCGGGCGTGGATCCTGTGCCAGGCATTGCTCGATCAACTCAATCAAAGGCTCCTCCAGGCGCTGAGCATGCTCGTGAGCCTGTTGCAGCGCTGCATCCGTCCACTGCACGGGGATCAGCTGCGGCGCGGCGCTGGCGATGCTGTTGGTGGCTGTATCGATGATATCGGCGTAGGGCACGTAAGGTTTGATATCGAGAATCGGCGTGCCATCCAGCAGATCGATGCCCGAGATCCACAAGCGGTTGGCTTCGACCTTGTCCAGTTTCACCACTGACTGTCCAATGCCATTGGGGCGGTGGGTTGCGCGAGTGGCAAACACGCCCATGGACTTATTGCCGCCCAGACGCGGCGGGCGGACCTTCAAACGAGGCTTTTCTTCCAGGGCCTGGTGGAACAGGAACAGCAGCCACACGTGGCTGACCTGCTCCAGGCCTTGCACCGCATCCCCTTGATCGAACGGTGCCACCAGTTCCAGCACGCCACGGGCGGCCGGGGCCAGTTGAGGTTGACGCGGAATGGCGAACTTCTCCTTGAAGCAGGAGCGCACGAAGCCGATGGGGGAAACGCTGTAGGTCATGGTTTGGGGTCGAGGCGGGATGAGGTGGGTATGATAACCCGATCGGTCTGTATTCAGTTGTGCCTGTACCGGCCCCATCGCGGGCAAGCCCGCTCCCACAGGGGGCCAGGGTGAACACAGATGTTGTATACGCCAAAGAACCTGTGGGAGCGTGGCTTGCCCGCGATGGCCGCACCGCCGATCTAGAGACTGAACCCGCCATCCAGCGGAATGATGTTCCCGGTCATATACGCTCCGGCGGTGCTTGCCAGGCTGATCGCCAGCGCCGCCATCTCTTCCTCGCGGCCCCAACGCTTCATTGGGATCAACGCCGTATCCTGCGCCAGCGCCTGTTCATCATTGCCAATGTGCTGGGTCATCTTGCTCGGAAAACGCCCCGGGGCGATCACATTGACGTTGATGTGCTGGCTCACCAGTTCGCGCGCCAGAATCCTCGACAGTTGGTGCAACGCAGCCTTGCTCGGCCCGTAGGCATAAGCCTGCTCGCCGAAGGAGGAAATCCCGGCCACCGATCCGATGTTGATGATCCGCGCCGGATTCACTTCGGAGCCGGCCTTGCGCAGCAGTGGCAGGAACTGCTGGATGCAGTTGAACACCGAGGTCACGTTGAGCTGCATGACCTTCTCCCAGCCCTTGATCGGGTAGCTTTCAAGTGGCGCGCCCCAGGTGGTACCGGCGTTGTTCACCAGTATGTCCAGATGGGAGATCTGCTCGCCCAGGCGTGTGGCCAGTTGCAGGACGCCTTCTTCGGTGGCGAGGTTGGCCGCCATGGCGTGGCAGCGTCCAAGTGCACCGAGTTCGTCGACGGTTTGCTGGCAGGCTTCGGCGTCGCGGGCGCAGACGAACACCGTGGCACCCGCCTCGACATAGGCCTTGGCGATCATTTTGCCGATACCGCGGGTGCCGCCGGTCACCAGGGCGGTGCGGCCTTGCAGGGAAAAGTAGGGATGCATGGCGAATCCTGAGAGCTGAGGTCTTTACACCCTAGTCGTCAGCCGCGGTCAGCGGAGCCACTATTTTCGAAGGGAATGAGGGGCCATTCGGCCCGGCCTTGAGCTGCATGCATGCAGCTCAAGGATGGCGGGCGTTTATTGCGGGCGAACGCGCAGGGTCAGGCCCTTGAGGAAGTTACGCAGCAGCTGGTCGCCGCACGGGCGATAGTTGGTGTGGCCGAACTTGCGAAACAGCGCGCTCAACTCAGGCTTGGACACCGGGAACTCGGCGGCCTTGAGGATCGCGTGCATGTCGTCTTCTTTCAGCTCGAACGCCACCCGCAGTTTCTTGAGGATGATGTTGTTGGTCACCGGCAC
Organism: Pseudomonas sp. P1_F7; assembly: GCF_056405655.1. Lineage (NCBI taxonomy): Bacteria > Pseudomonadati > Pseudomonadota > Gammaproteobacteria > Pseudomonadales > Pseudomonadaceae > Pseudomonas > Pseudomonas sp. P1_F7. Next base: position 54,385 of record NZ_JBFUBR010000016.1, on the reverse strand, counting down.
TTCGATCGGCTGCGGCGGACGGCTTTCGTCCTTGCCACGCTTGAAGATCACCAGGCCGTCGAGGAAGTGCGCCATGACTTCGTCCGGGCAGCGGACGAAGCCTTCCTCGTCTTCCTCTTTCTTGTCGAGGTAGGTAAGCAGGTCCGGCAGGGTCACGTCCAGGCCGCCGAGCTTGATGATCTCGATGACTTTCTTGTCGCTGATGTCGAGCATGTAGCGCACGCTGCGCAGTACGTCGTTATGAATCATGTGTGCAGTCCTGATAATTCAGCTATGGGCACCGCCGAAAACAGCAGCGCCGAAAGGTGTGGCGGCGTGGGAAGCCTTAGAACTTCTCTTTGCCGGACAAGTAGCGCCATTGCCCCACGGGCACTTTGCCGATGGACACGCCGCCGATGCGGATGCGGCGGATGGCGACGACCTTCAGGCCGACGGCCTGGCACAGCTGGGCGATGATGCCCGGTTGCGGGTTCTTCATGGCAAAGCGCAGGCGGTTTTCGTTCTGCCAGCTGGCCTTGACCGCCGGCAACTCCTTGCCCTTGTAGGTCAGGCCGTGGTTCAGACGGTTGAGGCCGTGGGCCACCATCTCACCTTCAACCTCGACCACATACTCCTGCTCGATCTTGCTGGAGTCGGCGGTGAGTTTGCGCAGGATTTTCCAGTCCTGGGTGAACACCAGCAGACCGCTGGCGTTGGCCTGCAGGTCGGTGCTGGCGGTCAGGCGCAGGAAGTGCCCGCGCAACGGGCGTTTGCCGTAGCGGTGCTCTTCGCTCAGGGTCTCGGCGCCGAGGGTGGCCATGGCGGTGTCTGCGTCCATGCCGGCGGGCACGTTCAGCAGCAAGGTCACCGGCTCTGGCGCAGTGGCCTTGGCTTCGGGATCGAGTTCGACTTTCTGGGTGTCGACCTTGAATTGCGGCTCGTCGATGACTTCACCGTCGACGGTGACCCAGCCGCCCTCGATGAACAGCTCAGCCTCCCGACGGGAGCAGCCGACGAGTTCGATGAGGCGTTTGGAGAGACGAATCGGGTCAGTCATGTCAGGGCCGTAACAAAAAAGGGGTGGGCATTGTACCTGCCTGGCGCCGGTTAATCCCGGTTCCATTTGTAGGAGCTGCCGAAGGCTGCGATCTTTTGATCTTTAAAAGCAAAGTTCGCAGCCTTCGGCAGCTCCTACACGGGTATCGGTGTTGTGTCAGCCGTGCTGCGAAAGTTTGTGATCCTGGCGCATACGCATGTGCAACAACGGATACGGCTGGCCCATGCCATCGACCTCCGAGCGACCGATGACCTCGAAACCCTGCTTGAAGTAAAAACCGAGGGCTTGCGGGTTCTGTTCGTTGACGTCCAGTTCGTCGGCGTTCAGGTGTTCCAGGGCATAGCGCAACAACTTCTTGCCCAGGCCCTGGCCGCGATGGTCAGGGTCGATGAAGAGCATTTCGATCTTGCCGGCCGCGACGCCGGCGAACCCGGTGATGCGCTGGCTCGAATCCTTGGTGCAGATCAGCATCACCGAGTCGAGGTAGCGGGTCAGCACCAGGTTTTTCAGCAGTTCGATATAGCTGTCTGGCAGAAAGTCGTGGGTGGCGCGTACCGAGGCCTCCCAGACCCGGGTCAATTCTTCGTAGTCGCCAAGTTTCGGCGTGTGGATGACCGAATGCTGACGCATGCCCGTCTGCCCCTGATGCGTGAGTGGTGTAAATCCGTTCAATCTCAAACGATAGCCGTAAAAAAGCCCCGCATCTCGTCAAGAGAGCGGGGCTTTGCGTATTTTTTGCGTTTAGATCTGTTCAGCCCACAGATCGTATTCGTCGGCGTCGGTCACTTTGCACCAGACCTTGTCGCCTGGCTTGAGGTTGCTGCCGTTGTCGATGAATACGTTGCCGTCGATTTCCGGGGCATCGAAGAAGCAGCGGCCCACCGCACCTTGCTCGTCGACTTCATCGACCAGCACTTCGATCTCACGACCGATGCGCATTTGCAGGCGCGCCGAGCTGATGGCCTGCTGGTGCGCCATGAAGCGCTCCCAACGGTCCTGCTTGACGTCGTCCGGGACGACTTCCAGGTCCAGGTCATTGGCCGGTGCGCCTTCTACCGGCGAGTACTGGAAGCAGCCGACGCGGTCGAGCTGGGCTTCGGTCAGCCAGTTTAGCAGGTACTGGAAGTCTTCTTCGGTTTCGCCCGGGAAGCCGACGATGAAGGTCGAACGGATGATCAGGTCCGGGCAGATTTCGCGCCAGTTCTTGATCCGCGCCAGGGTCTTGTCTTCGAAGGCCGGGCGTTTCATCGACTTCAGCACTTTCGGGCTGGCGTGCTGGAACGGGATGTCCAGGTACGGCAGGATCTTGCCGGCGGCCATCAACGGAATCAGCTCGTCAACGTGCGGGTACGGGTAAACGTAGTGCAGACGAATCCAGACGCCGAGGGTGCTCAGGGCTTCGCAGAGTTCGGTCATGCGGGTTTTCACCGGCGCGCCGTTCCAGAAACCGGTGCGGTATTTCACGTCGACGCCGTAGGCGCTGGTGTCCTGGGAGATCACCAGCAGCTCTTTGACGCCGGACTTGACCAGGCGCTGGGCCTCGTCGAGCACGTCACCCACCGGGCGGCTGACCAGTTTGCCGCGCATCGACGGGATGATGCAGAAGCTGCAGCTGTGGTTGCAGCCTTCGGAAATCTTCAGGTAGGCATAGTGGCGCGGGGTCAGTTTGATACCTTGTGGCGGCACCAGGTCGATCAGCGGGTTGTGGTCCTGGCGCGGCGGCACGACGTCGTGCACGGCGTTGACCACTTGCTCGTACTGCTGCGGACCGGTCACGGCCAGCACGCTCGGGTGTACATTGCGAATGTTGCCTTCTTCGACGCCCATGCAGCCGGTCACGATGACCTTGCCGTTTTCCTTGATGGCTTCGCCGATCACTTCCAGGGACTCGGCCTTGGCCGAATCGATGAAGCCGCAGGTGTTGACCACTACAACGTCGGCGTCCTGATAGGTGGACACGACGTCATAGCCTTCCATGCGCAGCTGGGTAAGGATGCGCTCGGAGTCGACCAATGCTTTCGGGCAACCCAGGGATACGAAGCCAACCTTTGGATTGGCCGGCGCAGGAGTGGTGGACATGTCTAACCTCGGTATTTTGTGACGCCGCTTGCCGGGCAGGGCAAAATCGACGGACGGGCGCTTGAACTGCGCCTCTGATCAAAAAGTGCGCAATTCTAGCGATGAGTCGTTCACTTGACCAGCTTTATGCAGGGAAATACGACGAGTGCTGCGCTATGCTTCGCGCCGTTGGGCTTTACCAATTTTTTACAGTCAACAAAACGTCTGTAACTGTAAGTAAAACAGCGCATGCTGCACGACAAAGCATAGTGCTTCTTCAAAGAAGCCGGGTCTGGGAAGTAGGAGTGGTGGATGGGTCAGGCAAGTAGTCAGGCTGCGGGCGCCGAGCATTCGGCGGCGAAGCCGATCGGCATGCTGGTCGCGGCGGTCGGGGTGGTTTATGGCGATATCGGCACCAGTCCGTTGTACACCCTCAAAGAAGTGTTTTCCGGAGGCTATGGCGTACCGGTCAACCATGACGGGGTACTGGGGATCCTGGCGCTGATCTTCTGGTCGCTGATCTGGGTCGTGTCGATCAAGTACATGATGTTCGTGCTGCGCGCCGACAACCAGGGCGAAGGCGGGATCATGGCCTTGACTGCACTGGCCCGGCGGGCGGCGGCGGGGCACGCGAAATTGCGCATGTTGCTGGTGGTCTGCGGGCTGATCGGCGCGGCGTTGTTCTATGGCGACAGCATGATTACCCCGGCGATCTCCGTGCTGTCGGCGATTGAAGGCCTGGGGCTGGCCTTCGAAGGCATCGACCATTGGGTCGTGCCGCTGTCGCTGGTAGTGCTGGTCGCGCTGTTTCTGATCCAGCGTCACGGTACGGCGCGCATCGGCATTCTATTCGGGCCGATCATGGTCACCTGGTTCCTCGTGCTGGGGGCACTCGGCGTCTATGGCATCAGCCAGCATCCGGAAGTTCTGCAAGCGATGAACCCGGTATGGGGCGTACGTTTCTTCGTGGTCCATCCGGGCATGGGCGTGTCAATTCTCGGTGCCGTGGTGCTGGCATTGACCGGTGCCGAAGCGCTGTACGCGGACATGGGCCACTTCGGCCGCAAACCGATCGCTCGTGCCTGGTTCATCCTCGTGCTGCCGGCGTTGGTACTGAACTATTTTGGTCAGGGTGCCTTGCTGCTAGGCGACCCGGAAGCGGCCCGTAACCCGTTCTACCTGCTGGCACCGAGCTGGGCATTGATCCCGCTGGTCGGGCTGTCGACCCTGGCCACGGTGATTGCCTCGCAAGCGGTGATTTCCGGTGCGTTCTCTCTGACACGTCAGGCGATCCAGCTCGGTTATATTCCGCGCATGTACATCCAACACACCTCCAGTGCTGAACAAGGCCAGATCTACATTGGCGCGGTGAATTGGGCGCTGATGGTCGGCGTGGTGCTGCTGGTGCTGGGTTTCGAATCCTCCGGAGCCCTGGCCTCGGCCTATGGTGTGGCGGTGACCGGGACCATGCTGATGACCAGCATTCTGGTGTCCGCGGTGATCCTGCTGTTGTGGAAGTGGCCACCGGTCCTTGTGGTGCCGATCCTGTTGGGTTTCCTGTTGGTAGACGGTGTGTACTTCGCCGCCAACGTGCCGAAAATCGTTCAGGGCGGTGCATTCCCGGTGATCGCCGGTTTCGCGCTGTTTGTGCTGATGACCACCTGGAAGCGCGGCAAGCAGTTGCTGGTCGAGCGTATCGATGAGGGTGGATTGCCGCTGCCGATCTTCATCAGCAGCATTGCCGTACAACCGCCCCATCGCGTTCAGGGCACCGCTGTGTTCCTGACGGCACGGCCGGATGCCGTGCCCCACGCGCTGTTGCACAACCTGCTGCATAACCAGGTACTGCACGAGCAAGTGGTGCTGCTGACGGTGGTGTACGAAGACATCCCGAGGGTACCGCCAGCACGACGGTTCGAGGTCGATGCCTACGGCGAGGGTTTCTTTCGGGTGATCCTGCACTTCGGCTTTACCGACGAGCCGGACGTACCGAAGGCGTTGAAACTGTGTCATCTCGATGAGCTGGACTTCAGTCCGATGCGCACCACGTACTTCCTCAGCCGCGAGACGGTCATTGCCTCCAAGCTCGAAGGCATGCCCCGTTGGCGTGAGGCGCTGTTTGCCTTCATGTTGCAGAACGCCAATGGCAACCTGCGTTTCTTCAATCTGCCGCTGAACCGGGTGATTGAGCTAGGTACTCAGGTCGAGATGTAAGTGACCCACAAAAAAGCCCCCGTTGCCTTGCGGCAGCGGGGGCTTTTTGCTGGCTGTCAGATCACTCTGTAGCAGCCGTTTCCTTCGGCTGACGCTTCTCGATGATATCCACCAGACGCTTGGCCAGCGCCGGGTAGTTCTCGTCGAAGTGGTGGCCGCCAGGCAGCTTGATGGCTTCGCCCACCGCAGTCTTGTCGGTGCAGCCACTCTCGTCGGTTTCTTCTTCACCGTAGATGCACACCACTTTGGCGGCTGGCAGTTTGGCCATTTCCGGGCCGGTGGCGGCTTCTTTGCCGGCGTTGCCGAGCCAGCCTTCGACTTCGATCTCGAAGCTGCCGGTACGGGCGAAGGCCAGCAGGATGATCGCGTCGACGCGTTGCTGCTCCGACTCGGCCAGGCGGTTGTAGATCGCCGGCAGAACATCCGCGCCGAACGAGTAGCCGGTAAGGATGAAGCGCTTGGTGCCCCATTTTTGCCGGTAGTGTTGCATCAGTTCAGCCAGGTCCAGCGCGCTTTGCTCCGGGCTCTTGTGCTGCCAGTAGTAGCGCAGGGTGTCGATGCCAACCACCGGGTAGCCGATCTTGGCCATCTCGCCCGCTACGTCGCGGTCGAGGTCGCGCCAGCCGCCGTCACCGGACAGGAACAGGGTGACGGTGTCCCTGGCCTGGCCTGCCGGCACTTCGACCACCGGGATCTGCAGGCCGCCAGCGGCCTTGTCACCACCGACGAGGATCTTGCGCAGCTCGTTGTTCAGCACTTGTGGAAGGTTGATGTCGTAGTCGCTGATGCTGGTTTCGGCATTGAGCTGGTCGCGCACGAAGCCGGCGCTGGTGTCGTCCGGGTTGTCGTTCCATGCCACCAGCCAGTGGCCGTGGGCCGCGCTTTTCGGCAGCAGGTGCGTGCAGCCGGGCTTTTCCAGGGCCAGGTCCACCGAAACGGCCTGGGCTTTGTCATTTTTCTGCTCGGACAACCAGCGCCAGGCCAGCACGGCACCCGGGCCGATGCCGCTGACCAGGGTCGCCGGGCCTTTCAGCTCTCTCAGGCCCGATTGCAGGGCACGGCTTTGCAGCAGGCAGTCTTTGGGCAGGATCACCTGGACAATTTGCGCCGAGCCACTGCGGCTGAGGGTCATCAATTGCTTGTCGCTGAGTTTCTGGTCTTCGCTGACGGCCACCAGCACCTGGGCGCGTGGCGTGTTGCCGGGGATGACACGGGTCATCGCCGCACCATCGGCCGGGGTCAGCAATTCGAGGGTCGGTTCCGGTGCCGGGCGTTTCAGGTACCAGTAACCGCCACCGAGAACCAGGGCCACTATCACCAGTGTGCCCAATACGTACCGCAAGGAGCGTTGAATCATCAGCGTTTCACCAATCCGGTCAAGCCGCCCGCGATCAGGGCGGCAGTGTCGGCCAGCGCAACCAGCGGATCGAGTCCGGCGGGCACGGCCATATAACGGGGTTCCCAATCAGGCTGGAACTTGTCTTTGAAGCGGCGCAAGCCCTGGAAGTTGTACAGCTGCTCACCACGGCGGAATACCATCGAGCCCAGGCGCTGGGTCAATGGCGCACCACGACGGGGTTGCAACCCCGACAACGGCACCATGCCCAGGCTGAAACGCGCGTACCCATGGTTTTTATAATGTTGAATCAGGCCGACCATCATGAACTCCATGGTCAGCTTCGGGGCATCCGGGTGCGCGCGCATCAGGTCGAGGCTGGCCAGGTCATGACCGTAGGTCTCGAGCAGGTTGGCGAACGCCACTGGACGTCCTTCGAAACGAATCACCGCGATGCGGAAATACTTGAGGTAGTCATCGCTGAAGCGGCCGAGAGAGAAGCCTTTCTCGCGCACGTTCTTGCCGGTGAGCCAGGCATCTGAAATCACCTTGAGCTCATCCATCGGCGCCTGGCCCGGCTCGAAAATCTCCAGCGACAGACCATCGCGTGTGCCTCGGTTCCAGGTGTAGCGCAGGTCCTTCATCTCTTTGCCCTTGGCTTCGAGATCAAAACGCTTGAGGTCGACCCGGGCTTCTTCGCCGAGCTTGATCGCGGTCAGGCCGATGTCCATGTAGTACGGCAGGTTCTCTGCGCGCACTTGATAGAACACGGGGCGGGCGTGGTGGATGTCGCACAGGTCGCGGAACTGCCAGATCATTTCCGCCCGTTGCTGGCCCGGGCCGATCGGGTCGTACAACGCCACCAGGCTGCGGCCGCGACGGGCGTACATCAGGAACGCTTCGTCATTGGGGTGAAACAGCAGCGCCTTGTCACCGGTCAGGGCCAGGCCGCCATCCGGTTGGGCCGATGCCATGAGGATCTTGCTGGCGCGCTCCAGTTCGTCGGGCGTTGGCAGGTGAATGACCGGACGCGCGGTGCGCAGTAGCCAGGTCAGGGACACCACCACCAGCAGCACCGCGGCACCGAGCAGTGAACGCAGGCCGCGAGGGGCATCGGCGTCGAGGGTGAACTGCCACCAGAGTTGGTGGCTGTACGGAACGTCCTGATAGGCGAACAGCAGCAACCAGATCGATGCACCGAGCACGCACAGGCTGGCCACCAGGTACAGCGGCGAGAACGGTACTTCGGTCAGGCGGCTGGGGCGATAGAACGAGCGGCGGAATACCCCGAGCAGGCTCGCCGTCAGCACCATCAGGCTGGCTTCTTCCCAGTCGAAGCCTTTGAGCAGTGAGAGCAGGGCACCGACCAGCAACAGAATGGTGGTCAGCATCCACGCGGCCGACAGCCGGCGACGCAGCCCCTGGGCCAGCAACAGGCAAAGAACGCCGACCAGGCTGGCGCCAAAGTGCGAAGCATCGACCAGTCGATGGGGGATCAGAAAACCGATGTGTTCCAGGCGGGTGTCAATTTCCGGGGTGGCGCCGGAGAACAGCAGGACAACACCGGACAGGAATACCAGCACCGCCAGTATCGGAGCCGCCAGGCCTGAGGCCGCGCGCAACGTCTGGCGTGTCTGGAACAGGCGCTGACCTTCGTTGATCAGCAGCAGCAGGCAGGCCACCAGCAAGGGCAGGACCACGTAGATCAAGCGATAGAGCAGCAGGGCGGCCGCCAGTGGCGCAGCGCCAAGGGTGTCGGAAAACGCCGCCAGCAAAATCGCCTCGAACACTCCGACACCGCCCGGCACATGGCTGAGCACACCGGCGGCCAGAGCCAGCAGGTAAACCAGAAGGAACGCACCGAAGGGCGGCGTTTCCGGCAGCAGCAGATAGAGCACGGTCGCGGCGGCCGCTACGTCCAGGGCGGTGATGATCAATTGCAGGAACGTCAGGCGACGCCCGGGCAGGCGCAAGGTGCGACGCCCGACCTTGACCAGCAGGTTGTCCGGGTAAGGCTGTTCCGGCAGCCGACGACGGTAGATCCCGATGGCCAGCACCGAAAACAGTACGAGCACGGCGCTCGCCACCACGCCCAGCAAAGTCTCGGAGAGACCCAGGGCGGTGGACGCGGCTGGCAGGTCGCTGAGCGTCGCCAGGGCGGCTAGCGGCGGCAGGGCGCAACCCAGTGAGAGGCTGGCGAACAGCGTCATGTGGGCGACTTCAGCCGCTCCCAGGCCATGACGGGCGTAGAGGCGATAGCGCACCGAACCGCCCGACAACATTGACAGACCGATGGCATTGCCGATGGCAAAGGCCGTGAAACCGCCCAGTGCCAGCGTGCGCGGTGCCAGGCTCACTCCGGCATAGCGGCTGGCCGACCATTCGTAGCCGAGCAGAATGATGAAACCGACCACAGTTGCAGCCAGTGCGCCCATCAAGGCAGGTTTCGGCACTTCGAGGATCGAGTCGTGCAACGCGTAAAGGTCGAGTTCGCTCAACAGGTGGCGACAGGCAATCAGCGCGATCGCGAACAACAGCAGGGTGACCGCCAGGCCAATGGGTTGACGGTATTTGCTCAATCGATCAAGCAGGCGCAGACGCTCAGCCTTGATCGGTTGTGTCGCTGTGACAGTGTCCTGTGAATCAGACGAGTTGGCGCGCATCAATCACCTCTTGGATTGTGCGCGACAGGATGGGGGTATCCAGCCAAGTTACCAATCCCTGCAGAAAAAAATAATCACAAATATTAACGCCTATCACCGGGCGGTGGGGATGGCGCGACATCAGTCGTGAAGGCTTCAGCCTGCGATAGAGCATAGTCTGAACCCGGCGCATGGGTGACCCCAAACGGCTTGCTACACAGTGACAGATCATTGTTGCGAAAGGACTTTTTCAACAGATACAAAAAAGGCCACTCTTTCGAGTAGCCTTTTTTGATGTTTGGTTGCGGGAGCCGGATTTGAACCGACGACCTTCGGGTTATGAGCCCGACGAGCTACCAGACTGCTCCATCCCGCGTCTGTGTGGCGGCATTCTATAGAGTAATGCCGGGGTGTCAACCGTTAATCCTGAATCAGGTCAAATAAACGTTGAATCGCGGCAAGCGGTCGCAGCGATGGCCTAAGTTTCGGAATCAGAAAGATTTCTGCTTTCTGCTTGATCCGGTTGGGAAGGCTGGTTTCGGTGCTCGGCGCTACAAAACAAGCGCACACAAAAAAGGCCACTCTTTCGAGTAGCCTTTTTTGATGTTTGGTTGCGGGAGCCGGATTTGAACCGACGACCTTCGGGTTATGAGCCCGACGAGCTACCAGACTGCTCCATCCCGCGTCTGTGTGGCTCATTCTATAGAGATGCGCTCGGGTGTCAACCTCCAATTCCGATAAAACCTCTTCCCGTTCAATCGGTTAGCGTTCAAAAGGGGAGGTCGACCGGTCTGCGAGGCAGGCAGGACAAGGCCTGCGCGTCTATTGAAAGTAATTTTTCGATTGAAAAAATAAATTCACAATCGACTCTTCCTACGATTGGAAAAGAACATTCAGACTACTGGTGCTATATACAGGTGTCGGTGAGATACTGTTTGTCCGGCACGCCATGACGCCTTTTCTTTGCCATGAACACGGCTTTGCTATGACTCAACGCAAGATCATCCACGTCGATTGTGACTGCTTCTATGCAGCCATCGAAATGCGCGACGACCCACGCCTCGCCGGTAAACCACTGGCGGTAGGCGGCTCGGCGGATCGGCGTGGGGTGATCGCGACCTGCAATTATGAGGCGCGAGCGTACGGGGTGCGTTCGGCGATGTCCTCCGGGCATGCCTTGAAGCTGTGCCCGGACCTGACCATCGTCAAGCCACGCATGGATGCCTATAGAGAAGCGTCCAGGGAAATCCACACGATTTTTCGCGATTACACCGAGATCATCGAGCCGCTCTCGCTCGATGAGGCGTACCTCGATGTGTCGGACAGTGCGCATTTCGGTGGTAGCGCAACGCGCATCGCCCAGGACATCCGGCGCCGGGTCTCCAACCAGTTGCATATCACCGTGTCGGCGGGCGTGGCGCCGAACAAATTTCTGGCCAAGATCGCCAGTGACTGGAAAAAGCCTAACGGCCTGTTTGTCATCACTCCGGACCAGGTCGAGGACTTTGTCAGTGGCTTGCCGGTGAGCAAATTGCACGGGGTCGGCAAAGTCACCGCCGACAAGCTCGGCAAGCTGGGTATCACCGATTGCCTGCAATTGCGCGAGTGGGACAAGTTGGCGCTGGTGCGTGAGTTCGGCAGCTTTGGCGAGCGACTCTGGAGCCTGGCCCGTGGGATCGATGACCGTGTTGTGCACAACGACAGTCGTCGTCAGTCGATCAGTGTTGAAAATACCTACGACGTTGACCTGCCGGACCTGAAGAGTTGCCTGGATAAGTTACCCGAGCTGCTGGAGACCCTGGCTGGCCGCATGGCGCGAATCGACAGCAGCTATCGTCCGGGCAAGCCATTCGTCAAAGTGAAGTTTCACGACTTCACCCAGACTACATTGGAGCAGGCCGGGGCAGGGCGGGATCTGGGGAGTTATCAGTTGATGTTGACCCAGGCTTTCAATCGCGGCGGTAAACCGGTGCGGTTGTTGGGCGTCGGCGTGCGGCTGGAGGACTTGCGGGGCGGGTTTGAGCAGATGGAGTTGTTTGAACGGTAGTCGGGTGGTGAGTTTGAGGGCACCATCGCGAGCAGGCTCGCGATGCCTTCAACTTTTAATTCAGTCCCGGATTCGCCACCAGTCGCTCGCCGTTCCGGGCTAGCGACTTCAGGAACTCGCTCTGTAATTCGGGATCGTTGCGCGTCAGTTCGATCAGACTCTGTTCCAGTTCGCTGGCTTCTTCTTCAAGACCCAGCTCCGACAGGCGTTTGACCCGGTGGACCCATTGATTGACTTCGTCACCTTCGAGGTCGTCATAAATCAGCCCGTGGGCCTCATAGAGCTTGCTGCGCAAGTTGCTGCTGATGGTCAGGGTGGAATCGTTGTGCACGTTACCCTGGGCATCCTCAACACGGATCAGCAACCGGCTCAGATGATTGATGTCATGTTCGGCGAACGGGCTGTCCAACAGATTCAGGCGTAGCACGCCGTTTTTGTCGGTGGTCAGTTCGAAGGTTTCGTTGCCGGCCTTGACCTCGACCGGACGCTCGCTCCAGGGCAGGCTTGAGTATTCCGTGCGTTTGTCGCGCTGGACTTCACCAATACCGGCCAGGTTTTGCTGCGCGCGGCCGTGGGACTGCACGTTCATGAACGGGTTGAGCCCGGCGAAACCGTAGCTCAGCCAGTCCTTGGTCACGCTGTCCGGCAGATTGCCAAGGGCGAACACATTGACCACGTTGGCACCGATACCCGCCACCACGGCCACCGCGCCCAGCGGGATTTCGTAAATCTCCCGCCAGGGTTGGTACGGCGTATAGCGGTCGTAGTGACGCGTGACTTCGTACTCGGTGACTTCGAAAGTCTTCTGCTCGTGGATTTTCACCCGCCGTTGCGGCAGCTCAAGCACCTTGGGCTCACCGACATCGATCTGCAGGCTGTGATCGAGCAATTTGCGCTCGACACGTTCCTCTTGCTCGCTGCGTTGTGACATGTGATTGGCACAGCCGCTGACCAGCAGGGCGCCGCACAAGGCGGCGCCACCGAGGCCTAAGGTGTTTCGCTTGAACATGACGTCTCTATATCTGGTATCAGCGGCGGATGCGGGCCTGAAGGAAGGGCAGCACGTCGGCGACCGGTAGCGCTTGTGCGTCGGCCTCGGTGCGGCTCTTGTATTCCAGGTTGCCTTCGGCCAGGCCGCGGTCGCTGACCACGATCCGGTGTGGAATGCCGATCAGCTCCATGTCCGCGAACTTGATGCCCGGGCTGGTTTTCTTGTCGCGGTCATCGAGCAGCACTTCGAAGCCGGCAGCGGTGAGTTCCGCGTACAGCTTGTCGGTGGCTTCGCGAACCTGTTCGGTTTCGTAGCGCAGCGGCACCAGGGCAATCTGGAACGGCGCGAGAGTGTCGCTCCAGATGATCCCGTTTTCGTCGTTGTTCTGCTCGATGGCAGCCGCCACCACGCGAGACACACCGATGCCGTAGCAGCCCATTTCCAGGGTGACCGGCTTGCCGTTCTCGCCCAGCACTTCGCACTTCATCGCTTTGCTGTACTTGTTGCCCAGCTGGAAGATGTGCCCGACTTCGATGCCACGCTTGATTTCCAGGGTGCCTTTACCGTCCGGGCTCGGGTCGCCGGCCACGACGTTGCGCAGGTCGGCAACGGTCGGAACAGGCAAGTCGCGCTCCCAGTTCACGCCGAAGTAGTGTTTGTCGTCGATGTTGGCACCGATGCCGAAGTCGCTCATCAGTTCGACCGAACGGTCGATGATGATCGGCAGCGGCAGGTTCAACGGGCCGAGGGAACCGGCGCCGGCGCCGATGGCGTCGCGCAGTTCGCTTTCCGAGGCCATGACCAGAGGGCTGGCAACGCCTGGCTGGTTGGCGGCCTTGATTTCGTTCAGCTCATGGTCGCCACGGATGATCAGGGCAATCAGCTTGCCTTTCTCTTCAGCGTGCACCACGAGGGTCTTGATGGTTTTCTCGATCGGCAGGTTGAAGCCTTCGACCAGTTGCGCAATGGTCTTGGCATTCGGCGTGTCGACCAGGCGCAGTTCTTCAGTCGCAGCGGCGCGCGAGGTTTCCCGTGGCACGGCCTCGGCTTTCTCGATGTTCGCCGCGTAGTCGGAACCGTTACTGAAGACGATGTCGTCTTCGCCCGATTCGGCCAGAACGTGGAACTCGTGGGAGCCGGCGCCGCCGATGGAGCCGTTGTCGGCTTCAACAGGGCGGAACCTCAGGCCCAGACGGGTGAATACGTTGCAGTAGGCCTGGTGCATGCGGTCGTAGGTGACCTGCAGCGAAGGCTGGTCGGCGTGGAACGAGTAGGCATCCTTCATGATGAATTCGCGGCCGCGCATCAAGCCGAAGCGTGGGCGGATTTCGTCACGGAATTTGGTCTGGATCTGGTACAGGTTGATCGGCAGCTGCTTGTAGCTGCTCAACTCGTTGCGCATCAGATCGGTGATGACTTCTTCGTGGGTCGGGCCGGCGCAGAAGTCGCGACCGTGGCGATCCTTGAAGCGCAGCAATTCAGGGCCGTACTCTTCCCAGCGCCCGGATTCCTGCCACAGCTCAGCCGGTTGCGTGCTCGGCATCAACACTTCGAGAGAGCCGGCGGCGTTCATTTCTTCACGAACGACAGCTTCGACCTTGCGCATTACCCGCAAGCCCATCGGCAGCCAGGTGTACAGGCCCGAGGCGAGTTTGCGGATCATGCCGGCGCGTAGCATCAGCTGGTGGCTGATCACGACCGCGTCGGAAGGCGTTTCTTTTTGTGTGGCGAGCAAAAATTGACTGGTGCGCATGGTTGGCCGTTATCGATTGCTGATGACGAGAAATGACGGAGCATTGTACGGGCGAGATCCGCTGGCGTACAGGCGTGCGGTCGGTGGTGTGGCAGGAGGGCGTGATTCACACGGCCCTCCGCGATTCTTCCTGCGTAATGAACCTACGATTCTTCTGCGACGGGGGTCTGCACCGGTTCCGGTGTCGGTGTCGGACCTGCGCGGCGGTTCTCCTGGAACCAGTGCAAGGCGATCAACAGCAGGGTCGGGACGCCCAGCAAGGCGGTGATCAGGAAGAAGTTGTGGTAACCGAATTTTTCCACCATAACCCCGGAGTAGCCGCCGATCAGGCGCGGCAGCAACAGCATGATCGAGCTGAGCAGGGCGTATTGGGTGGCGGAGAACTTGAGGTTGGTCAGGCTCGACAGGTAGGCGACGAACGCCGAAGTCGCCAGGCCTGAACTGAAGTTGTCCAGGGAAATGGTCAGCACCAGCATGTTCAGGTTGGGGCCCATGTCGGCGAGCATCAGGAACAGGATGTTGGTCGCCGCGGATGCGACGCCGCCGATGAACAGGATCGGCAGAATGCCGAAACGCACGATCAGCAGGCCGCCCATGCCGGCGCCGACCAGGGTCATGATCAGGCCGAAAATCTTGCTGACACTGGCGATCTGGTCCTTGGTGAAGCCCTGGTCGATGTAGAACACGTTGGCCATCACCCCCATGACCGTATCGGACATCCGATAGGTGGCGATCAAGCCGAGCAGCAGCAGCGCTTGCCAGCGGTATCGCAGGATGAAGTCGTTGATAGGCGTGAGCACCGGTGCCAGGCCGCGACGGCCCATGGCCGAGAGGCACAGGGCGGTGAGCGTGATATAGAGGATGGCCCGCAGGAACGCGCGGTCTTCGAGCAGCAGGTCGAGCACGCTCACGCCTTCGAACAGTACGCTGGCGAAGTCGGTGTTGTAGAGCTGGGTGAACATGGCCGGCACGGACACCAGCAATATGATCAGCACGAACACCGAGGCCAGTTGATGCACGAAACTGTAGCGCCCGGCCTGCAGTTGCGTGCGTAACGGCACGGGTGGTTCGCGCATGAACAGGGAGGTCAGCAGTGCCGGGACCATTAGCGCCCCGAACAGGATGTAAGTGCCGGCCCAGGCCGAATGCTTGTAGTTGAAGCCGGTAGAACCAAAGCCTTCGGCGAAGTACAGCGCGCCTGCAGTAGCCAGCAGCGCAGCGACCCGGTAACCGGACATGTAGCTGGCGGCCAGGGCGGCCTGACGATTGTCTTCGGCGATTTCCAGGCGATAGGCGTCTACCGCAATATCCTGCGTCGCTGATGCGAAAGCGACGACCACGGCAATGGCGATCAGCCAGGACAAGTGCTTTTGCGGGTCGCAGAAACCCATCCCGATCAGGCCAAGGATGACCAGTGCCTGGGACAGCACGAGCCAGGATCGTCGTCGACCGAGTTTGCCGAGCAATGGCAGTCGCCATTGGTCGAGCAAGGGTGACCAGACCCATTTGAAGGCATATGCCAGGCCAATCAGGCTTGCATAACCAATGGTTTCACGCGCCACGCCGGCTTCACGCAGCCAGACCGAAAGCGTCGAAAACACCAGCATGTAGGGCAGGCCGGCGGCGAAACCAAGCAGCAACAGCACGAGTGTCGAAGGGCTGGCATAAGCGGCGAGCGCGGCGCGCCAGGTTTTACGGGGCATGGGCTGGAGTCTGCCTCAAGAAATACGGAAACAAAGCGCGCACTCTAACCGCTGTGCTCTACCGGACGCCAGCCATGGCGCTGAATATCAACACGATTATTCAGGATACTGATGCCCTCCATGCGTAATCGTGCGCGCTGCTCATCGCCCGAAGGGCTGCCGACCGGCAGGCTGATACGCCCGTTTGCGCCCAGAACGCGATGCCAGGGCAATTTGCTGTCGCTCGGCAATTGGCTGAGGGTGCGGCCGACCCAGCGCGCGGCGCGACCCAGTCCTGCAAGCTCGGCCAATTGACCGTAGCTGACGACTTTGCCCTCGGGAACTTGCGCCAGTGTCAGGTACAGCGCCGTGCGTCGGATTTGCGCCGCACTCTCGGGTTCATCGGTTGGATCGGTCACGTCCGTCAGTCCTGAAGAAGTTTGCTTTACCGTCTGTAGAGTAATTCTTGCACAGGAAGTTGAGAAATGAGCTCAACAGAAATAGTCGGGTAAGTCCTTGTCAGGGCCTTGTTCCTGCGGATAATGCCGACTTTTCTCGCAAGCCTGAGCCTGTATTTTGTTTATGTTGTCCAGATCTCTGCTGTGTCTCGCCGTCCTTGGTGCTTCCACTCCCTTGCTAGCCGATACCGTGTGGTTGAAGAACGGTGACAAGTTGAGCGGCAAGATCACGCTGTTCGATGGCGGCAAGCTGCTGATCCAGACCGAGTACGCCGGTGCGGTGACGATCGACTGGAAGCAGGTCAAGACCCTGGACAGCGATCAGGAGTTACTGGTCAAGCAGGATGCCTACAGTGGCGAGAAAGCCAAGTCGCTGAAAGCGGCGGACGCCGGCAAGGTCACGCTGGCCAACGGCGATGCACCGAAGACGGTCGAACTGGCGAGCATCCAGCAGATTCTCAAGCCAAAACCGGTGGTCGAGGATCTGGTGTGGAAAGGCAACGTCGATATCGCGCTGGATTATCAGCGGGCGGAAAACGACACTGATGACTACGACATCGATTTCAAGACGAGTGCGCGACACGGTCGCTGGCGGCATACCGCTGAAGGTGAATACAACCGTGAATTCCAGGACGACGTGGTGACCACGGACAACTGGCGGGCGGAGTACTCCATCGATCGATTCTTGACCGAGCAATGGTTCTGGCAGGGGCGCCTGGTCTACAAGCGCGACAAGGTCGAAGACCTTTCCCGGCAGCGCACCGTCGGTACCGGTCCCGGCTATCAGTTCTGGGATAACGAGCTCGGGGCGTTCTCCCTGGGCTCGCTGGTCAACCGTACGGACTTTGAGTTCTCCGATGGCAGCAAGGCCAATTTCTACGCACTGGCCATGACGTGGGATTACAACCGCTACCTGATCGGTAAGCGTGTCGAGTTCTTCACCAGTGGTGAGGTCGGCAAGCCGCTGTCGGGTGTGGCCGACTACGCACTCGATGCCGAGATGGGGTTGCGCTACAAGGTGACTGACTGGGCTTCGCTGAACCTGAAGGCGGAGCGGGACATCATCAGCGGCACCGACGATGCGGATCTGGACAAGACACGCTACACCGCAGGATTTGGCGTGACCTGGTAAGACGCTTTTTTACCTGTGAAAAACACACAGGCACAAAAAAGCCCCGCTGTTGAGGGCGGGGCTTTTTTACTAAAGCAAGTACAAGTTAGATAACTTGAACTTCTTCAGCTTGCATGCCTTTCTGACCGCGGGTAGCGATGAAAGAAACCTGTTGGCCTTCTTTCAGGCTTTTGAAGCCGTCGGACTGGATAGCTTTGAAGTGAACGAACAGGTCGTCACCGGATTGTGGAGTGATGAAGCCGAAGCCTTTTTCATCGTTGAACCACTTAACGGTACCGGTTTGGCGATTAGACATGGTGTAACTCCTTGAACAAAGATAACTGCGACTCAGGAAGAACCCTGGCCGAGACTGAGTGCAAAGAGCAGGAAAAATTCTTGTAGATGGTTGGATCGAAATTCAACATATCGTGTAGAGATTCTCAGTGACACAAGCAGCACAGTGACGCCACCTTAACCCTTTTTCCTGAACGTGCCAATGCTTCTTGCGCAGGTTTCTCTGTTTTAAGGATCGGCGGTGTGACGGTTCGTCGCCAGCGCCCGTAATTCCTGCCTGTTCGGCGAGAATTGCACCGCGGACTTTGAACCCGGCGGCGCGCCCGGTAAGATGCCGGACAGAATTTTTCGACCTCGCTATTCAGGACACCCGCCATGAGCATCAAATCGGACAAGTGGATTCGCCGCATGGCGCAGGAACACGGCATGATCGAGCCTTTCGTCGAGCGCCAGGTGCGCGGCAGCGACGATAGCCGTGTGATCTCCTACGGCGTGTCGAGCTACGGCTACGATGTGCGTTGCACCAATCATTTCAAGGTGTTCACCAACATCAATTCGGCCATCGTCGACCCGAAGAACTTCGACGCCGGCAGCTTCGTCGACATCCACAGCGACGTGTGCATCATTCCGCCGAACTCCTTCGCCCTGGCCAGCACCGTCGAATATTTCCGCATTCCGCGTAACGTTTTGACCATTTGCCTGGGTAAAAGCACCTATGCGCGCTGCGGCATCATCGTCAACGTCACGCCGCTCGAGCCTGAGTGGGAAGGTCACGTGACCCTGGAGTTCTCCAACACCACCAATCTGCCGGCGAAAATCTACGCCAACGAAGGTGTGGCGCAGATGCTGTTCCTTGAGTCTGACGAAGAATGTGAAGTGTCCTACAAGGACCGTGGCGGCAAGTATCAGGGCCAGCGTGGCGTGACCCTGCCTCGCACCTGAGTCAACCGTCTGACAAATGCCGTGAATTCCTGAGCGGGCGTACACTCTATGGGGTGTACTGTTCCGATCCGCGCAAGGTGGGTCGGGCCATCGCTCAGGAGTGCCGAATGAAGATCGATCCGCGAATCAGTGCCGAACTGGCAAGGCTTGAACCCAATCAGGTTGGCGTTCTGGCCTGGTCCCTGTTGGCACATCCGCCCGTCAGTATGGCGGGGGGCATCCCCGGTCAGCCTGACCCCGATACCCCGAACGAACAGCCTAACGAGCCAGGTGAGCCGAACCTTCCGGATGAACCACCGCCTGCGCCTGTCGCCTGATTTTCGATTTCCGCCATTCATGGCCGGTGAACTGTGCTTGTTGTCTTCAGCAAGCAGGCCTGTGCTTGTTGTTGCTATTGACGAACTTAGCGTCTGAATCGGCCTGCACATATTCGGAAGTAACTGTGTCTGTCGGGGAAACCAATCGACGGGCACGGTCGTGGTTCTATCCGCGAACTGCGCGCCCTGGGGCCGATGGCAGAGGGCGTCAGACAGTTAACTACGAATATGAAAAGGAACATTCAGATGAGTGCAAATCGATCGGGACATTTGAGTGCCGATGTAATCACGGCAGACGGCTCCATGCAGTTTCGCGTAACGGATGGGCTCGATTTCTATCAGCGGTCAGACATTCATTGCATTGACGCGGATAACGGTCAGGGGACAGCGTTTTACGTGTACTTGCCGATGGGCATCCAGAGTGGCAGCTTCAGCCTGGGGCTCAACGAGGGATCTCCCATGGTCATTCACGTGATCGGCAACTCGGAGGCAGAGCTTTATCCAGGAACGCTCGAGTTGACGGTGGGAGGTGACGCGCAGTTTGTCGGACGCTTCAGTGGGACGGACGCTAATGGTCTGCAAGTGAAAAATGGCAGTTTCAGGCTGGAAAACGAAGCGGCGGCATAACGGTTGATTGATAGTGGAAGCCGGGCACCCCGGCTTCCACTTCACCTCAGTGCGGCTATTTCAGGTTGCCGCTTAGGAACTGCTTCAACCGCTCGCTTTTCGGGTTGCCCAGCACGTCTTCCGGCGCGCCTTCTTCCTCAACCAGGCCCTGGTGCAGAAACAGCACCTGGCTCGACACTTTGCGGGCGAAGCTCATTTCGTGGGTCACCATGATCATGGTCCGGCCTTCTTCGGCCAGGCCCTGGATCACCTTGAGCACTTCACCCACCAGTTCCGGGTCCAGCGCCGAGGTCGGTTCGTCAAACAGCATAACTTCCGGCTCCATCGCCAACGCGCGAGCAATGGCGACACGCTGTTGCTGACCGCCGGACAGGAATGCCGGGTATTGGTCCGCCACGCGGGACGCCAGACCCACCTTGTCGAGGTAGCGCCGGGCGCGGTCCTCGGCTTCTTTCCTGTCGCACCCCAGCACCCGGCGCGGGGCCATGGTGATGTTTTCCAGCACCGTCATGTGGCTCCACAGGTTGAAGTGCTGGAACACCATGGCCAGGCGGGTGCGAATCCGCTGCAGTTCATCGGCGTCGGCCACGTGCATGCCGTGGCGGTCCTTGATCATGCGGATGTTCTGCCCGTCGAGGCTCATGGCGCCGTCGTTGGGTTGTTCCAGGAAGTTGATGCAACGCAGAAAGGTACTTTTACCCGAGCCGCTGGCGCCGATCAGGCTGATGACGTCGCCGGTCTTGGCCTTGAGCGAAACACCTTTGAGGACTTCATGGTCGCCATAGCTTTTATGCAGGCCTTCGATGGTCAATTTGTACATGGGGCATGCATCCTCAAGGCGAAAGTAGATAGCCGCTGCGATAGGCTTCGGTGCCCGCGACGTGGGCGATTACCATGCCGGCAGTGGCCATGCGGCGCAGCGAGCGGGCGTACATCAACCCGGCGGCGGAGCAATGAACAGGGGTGACGCGATCGCTGATCGGGTCAATGATTTCGGCGATCAGTTGCCCGGCTTCCAGGTACTGGCCGGGCAGCGCGGTGAACACCAGCAGCCCGCCGACGGGCGTGGCCACCGGTTCTACACCGGCCAGCGGTGTCGCCGGATAGGGCAGGTCGGGCAGGGGGGCGGGTTCGCCGGCGATCGCACCGAAATGGATCAGGTAATTGATCAGTGCCTGGCAATCGAGGCTCGCCAGCGGGTGATTGACGTCGCCCTGACCGCGCAATTCGACGGTCACCGAAAAACTGCCCGGCGGAATGTCGAAGTGCTCGCCGAAGCGCTCCTTCAGCTGCCACCAGAGCAGGGTGAAGCATTCGTCGAACGACTGGCCACCGGAATCGGTTGCCAGCAGGCTGGCTTCGGCGCCGATGTAGCGGGCCAGCGGCTCGACCTGCGGCCAGGCATCCGGCGTGGTGTAGAGGTGAGCGACCGCTTCGAAGTCGCAATGCAGGTCGAGCACCATATCGGCATCGCAGGCCAGCCGTTGCAGGGTCAGGCGCTGGGATTGCAATTGGGTGTCGGCGGTCTGCCGGGCCAGCGCATCGCGCAGGCTGCTGCGGATCAATTGCTGATTGTGCTGCGGATCGTCACCGAGCTTGCCTTCAATCGCGTTGCCGACTTCTTCACTGAGGTCGACGAACCAGCGGTTGAAGTTCTGGCCGCTTTCCAGCTCGTAGCGGCCCAGCGGCACATCCATCAGCACCTGTTCCAGGCCCACCGGATTGGCGATGGGCACCAGCACGATTTCGCTGCGCAGGCGACCGGCGGCTTCCAGCTCCGCCAGGCGTTGCTTGAGGTGCCAGGCCACCAGCATGCCGGGCATTTCGTCGGCGTGCAGGGAGGCCTGGATGTAGATCTTGCCGTTGGCCGGTTGTGGGCCGAAGTGAAAACTGTGGATCTGTCGCGCGGTCCCCGGCAGCGGGGCCAGGAGGTCATGTTTCTGGTGGCGCATCTGTTGTTTCCTGAAGCTGGTTGAGTCCTAGTGGGTCGGCCCGAGGAAGGCCAGCCATCGGCGTTCGGCAAGGCGAAACAGGCCGACCAGCGCAAAAGTGACGGTCAGGTAGATCAGCGCGGCGATGCCGAACGACTGGAAGGTCAGGAATGTCGCCGAGTTGGCGTCCCGCGCGACTTTCAGAATGTCCGGGATGGTCGCGGTGAAGGCCACGGTGGTCGAGTGCAGCATCAGAATCACTTCGTTGCTGTAATACGGCAACGAACGACGCAGGGCCGATGGCATGATCACGTAGGCGTACAGCTTCCAGCCTGTCAGGCCGTAAGCCTTGGCCGCTTCCACTTCACCGTGGGCCATGCTGCGGATTGCCCCGGCGAAAATCTCCGTGGTGTAGGCGCAGGTGTTCAGGGCGAAGGCCAGGATCGTGCAGTTCATCGCATCGCGAAAGAATGCGTCCAGTACTGGCTGAGCTCGAATGGCGGCCAGGCTGTAGATCCCGGTGTAGCAGATCAGCAGCTGGATATACAACGGCGTGCCACGGAACAGGTAGGTGTAGAACTGCACCGGCAAGCGAATGTAGAAGCGCGGTGAAACCCGGGCGATAGACAGCGGAATCGAGACGATGAAACCGAAGAATATCGATGCACTGAGCAACCACATGGTCATGGCCAGACCGGTGATGTTGTTGCCGTCGCTGTAAAGGAAGGGTTTCCAGTATTCCTGCAGGAGTTCGATCATCGTACGGCCTCCCGGGTACCGGCGGAGTAACGACGTTCGAGCCAGCGCAGAATGAAGTTGGACGCGCTGGTGATCACCAGATAGATCAGCGCTGCAAGTACCAGGAAGTAAAACAGCTGATAGCTGCTTTTGCCGGCGTCCTGGGCAGCCTTGACCAGATCGGCGAGGCCGATGATCGACACAAGCGCAGTGGCCTTGAGCATCACCATCCAGTTGTTACCGATACCCGGCAGGGCATAACGCATCATCTGCGGGAACACCACGATCCAGAAACGCTGGCCGCGCTTGAGGCCATAGGCGGTGGCCGCTTCGACCTGACCCCGTGGGACGGCGAGAATCGCGCCACGGAAGGTTTCGGTGAAATACGCACCGTAGATGAAGCCAAGGGTGATGACCCCGGCGCTGAACGGGTTGATCTCGATGTATTCCCATTCCATGTAATCGGTAAACGAGGTCAGCCAGGTTTGCAGGCTGTAGAAAATCAGCAGCATCAGGACCAGGTCCGGAACGCCGCGAATGAGTGTGGTGTAAAACTGGGCAGGCACGCGCATCAGTTTGACTTTTGACAGCTTGGCACTGGCGCCGAGCAGCCCGAGCAACACGGCTACCAACAGCGACAACGCCGACAACTTGATCGTCATCCAGGTGCCTTGCATCAGCAGCGGACCGAAGCCCTTGAGGCTGAAGGCAGAGAGCCCCAGATTTTCTAGTAGGTTTTCGAACATAAATCAGCAACCTGATCGGATGAAAAAAGCGCCCATCGAGAGATGGGCGCCGGGCATTATTTGCCGCTGTACAGATTCAGATCGCCAAAGTGTTTCTTCTGAATGGTGGCGTAGGTGCCATCATCGTGTAACGCTTTGATACCTTTATCCAAAAGTGCTTTCAGCTCGGTGTTACCTTTCTTAATACCGACCGCTGTTTTGGCCGGCAGCAGTTCATTGTCGACCGGCTTGCTGACTTCGTAGTCGGCACCCTGTGGCGACTTCAGGAAGCCCAGTTCGGCTTGCAGCATGTCCTGGATCCCTGCATCGAGACGACCGGAAGTCAAGTCGGCGTAGACCTGATCCTGGTTGGCGTAGGCCTGGGTTTTTACGCCGGCCTTGTCCAGAATGGCTTTGGCATAGGCTTCCTGAATGGTGCCTTGTTCGTAGCCGACGGTTTTGCCCTTGAGGGACGCGACGTCTGCGGTCACGCCGGAACCTTTCTTGGACACGTAAGCGGTTGGGCCGGAAAACAGCTCGCTGGAGAAGTCGATGACTTTTTCACGGGCCGGGGTCACGGTCATCGACGAGATCACACCGTCGAATTTATTGGCTTTGAGGCTCGGAATCATGCCATCGAAGTCACTTTCGACCCACTTGCACTTGACCTTCAGTTCGGCGCAGATCGCGTTGCCCAGATCGATGTCAAAGCCTACCAGGCTGCCATCGGCCGCTTTCGATTCGAACGGTGCGTAGGAAGGGTCAACGCCGAAACGCAGTTCTTTGTATTCCTTCGCCATGGCGGAGCCAGCAGCCATGCACAACGCCAGTGCAGAAAGGGTCAGCAATGCTTTTTTCATTATTCAATCCCTAAAAACCAATATGAGCGCTTGTGGCGCAGAATTATTGTTACTGGAAAGCGTAAGACCTGTTGAAAGTAGCAATTTCCGAACCAGAGTGCCGAACAAGCGTTTTAAAAGGTGCTTGGAAATGGCCGGAGACAGATTTATGCACGAAAACGGGCGCAGGGAAATGGGTGCACCAAATCATCTCGCCACAAAAAACGGTTTGACTGAGCCGGGTCACCAGGCTCTCTACCTCGTCGACACGACTTGTCCTTGCGTCAGCGCAACGGCGATAGCGATGGCGATTCAACATTCAACCTCTATTTTGAATGTTGAATCGCTATCGTCGGAACGCCGCCCGGAGCCGGCTCGCTCCCACAGGTAAAGATCTGGGTTACTTTCCTGGCGTCAGCGTCAACCGCGCCTTGCCATAGGCGTTGTCGAAGTTCTGCGGCTGCATTGGCAGGCTCATGTACTGGCCCTTGAGCCACGGTTCGATGCTGTTGAGGTAGTTCGGGCTGGCCGGGTTGCCGGACTGACCGGTGCCGTTCTGCGCCATCAGCGGCTCGGACTGGCCGAAGTCGACGATAAAGCGCATGGCTGGCGCCAGCGTGGTGTTGAAGTCCTGGCCCCAGGCGAAGGCAGCGGTATTGAGCGTAGTGTGATCGCCACCGGCCGGCAGCGGTCCGCGTACGGTCTGGCCGCTGCTGTTCTTCCATTCATAGCGATGCAGTTTGCCCCACTGCCAGGCTTTGTGATCGCTACCCAACTGGCTGTCGCCTGCGCTGATCGCTGCGGCGAGGCTGCGGGCGAGGATCGCCGGTTTGTCTTCTTTCTGCGCGGTGCGCACGTCATCCCAGAACGGGCTGTCTTCACGCCCCAGCAAGTGATCGGCCTGGGCTGCGTAGGACAATTTGCCGTCGGCGACAAAGGCCTTCCACGCCGGGCTGCTTTCCGGACCCAGTTCATCGAGGAAGATCTGCCGGGTGCTTTCCTGCAGGAACAGTTCGTAGATTGCCGCGTCGGTGGAGGTCGGGCTGAGCTTGCCGTCGAACGCCATCAAACGGCTGTAGGCTTCGTGTGCCTTGGCGCGATCGGCCGCGGGCAAGGCGTCGATAGCTTGTTTGAGCGGCTGGGCCATGCCCGGCGCTTCAAACATTCTCTTCAGCTTGGTAGCGAAGGTAGTGGTCTGGTCGTATTGCATGGCGATCAGGCTGCGGCTGTCGTGTTTGCCTGCGCCGGCCAGTTCGGCCAGACGCTCGCCACGCTCCGGAGCGGCCCAGGAATTGGACAATTGCATGCCGTAGCCATGGGGAATGACCCGCTGGTTGGCAGTGCCGAGCCAGCCTTGGGCCGGGTCCTGATCGTACGGGTGCAGCATCGGGTCGGCGTAACCGTCCCAATCGTAACGACCTTCCCAACCCGGCGAAGGCAGCAGACCTTCGCCTTCGCGGCGGTTGGGGTAACGACCGGTGACTTGCCAGCCGATGTGACTGGCATCGGCGAACACAAGGTTCAGCGCGATGGCGCGGATTTCGCGGCTGGCATCCGAGGCCTTCTCGACGCTCTGGGCGCGGGACAGGTCGAAGAACGCGTCCAGGCTCTTGTCGTCGGTGAAGCTCGGTGTTTGCAAGGCCAGGCCGAACCCATTGGCCAGCGTGGTGCCCTGGGCGCTGTTGAGCAGCGGGCCATGGCGGGTTTCGTATACCGCTTCGCGAATCGGCCGCTGGCCTTTGACGAAATAGGTTTCGTTGCGCACGATCGCCGGCTGCCACTTCCCGGCGTTTTCGTAGGTGAGCCCGTTGCCCTGGCGTTTGATCTTCTCCAGGAACAGGTCCTGGTTGTCGCCCATCACGGACGTCATACTCCACGCCACCTTGCCGTTGAAACCACCCAGCACCATCGGCAGGCCCGCGATGGTCACGCCGGACGCCTGATACTTCGGCGTGCGAATCTGCACATAACTGAACAGCGAAGGCACGCCCAGCGGGCCGTGACTGTCACTGGCCAACAGGCTCTTGCCGCTGCGGCTGCGTTGCGGGGCGATGGCCCAGTTGTTCGACGAGGTGGCGCCCAGCAGGTTGAGGTCCGACAGTTGCCCGGTGGCTTTGCTGAGTTCGACCAGCCCCGGCACTTGCCCGTTGAGCTTGATGCCTTGCAGTTTTTCGCTTTCGGCGGCCGGCAGTTTTTCGTCGGGAGCCGACGGCGTCAGCCACGCCAGTTTGTCGGTGGTGACGGTCTGGGCCAGTACCAGCGAGGAAATTTCTTCGGGCAGGTTGGTCGACTGGCTGAAGTTCAACAGGCAGAAAATCAGCGCCGAATCTTCCGGCTGCCAGTACTCAGGCTTGTAGCCGCTGCCCGCCAGATCCGCCGGCAGTTTGTCGCGGTAGCGGAACAGGTAGGCGTTGACGCCCCGCGCATATACCTCGAAGAAACGCTTGAGGCGCGGCGAAGAAGCCTTGTACAACTCGCCAGCACTTTTCTTCAGGTTGATCGCCCGCATGTAGCGGTCGGCATCCAGCAGGTCGGCACCGTGCATCTCGGCCAAACGGCCCTGGGCCAGCAGGCGCAGGGTGACCATCTGCGTGATGCGGTCGCTGGCATGCACGTATCCGAGGGTGAACAGCGCGTCGTGGAAGCTGTTGCTTTCGATCAGCGGCATGCCCATGGCATTGCGGCGCACCGAAACGCTCTGCGCCAGGCCCTTGAGTGGTTGTACGCCAGAGGTCGGCGGGAGGGTGTCCTGGGCGTTGAAGCTCTGACAACCGGTCAGGCTCAAGACACCGGTCACTGCTGCGGCAACGCCGAACCGGGGTAGAAAATGAGTAAGGGCTGGCGAGGCCATGGCAAAGCTCCTGCGGGGGTGGTGGCGCAATAAAGGCGCTACGTTAGTGAGCAGGCGATGGCCGCGCAAGCGGGGTAAGAGGTTATTTCAGGATTTGTCAAAGATCGCAGCCTTCGGCAGCTCCTGCAGAGAAACGCCGACCTCGCGTAGGAGCTGCCGAAGGCTGCGATCTTTTGATCCTCAACAGTGGCTTGCCAGCCGTAACTGGTGATATTGAAGTGCGACACGCTCAACAATCCAGGAGAACAGTCGGCATGGAGCTCAAGACAAACGCGGCACTGATCATCATCGATCAACAAAAAGGCATCCTGCATCCCAGACTCGGCCGCCGGAATAATCCTCGGGCTGAAGAGTGCATGCTGGAATTGCTCGGCCATTGGCGGCACACCGCTCGGCCGGTGATCCATGTGCAGCACCTGTCTCGCTCGGAGGACTCAGTGTTCTGGCCGCAGCAGCCGGGGGTGGAGTTTCAGGAACGGTTTCAGCCAATGGCCGGTGAACGCTTGATCCAGAAGCAGGTGCCTGATGCATTTTGCTCAACAGGACTGGAGACTGCCTTGCGCGAGGCGGGGATCGGGCAGTTGATCATCGTCGGTGTCGCGACCCACAACTCGGTGGAATCCACGGCGCGTACCGCAGGCAACCTGGGGTTTGATACGTGGGTGGCCGAGGATGCTTGCTTTACCTTCGACAAGGCTGATTTTTTCGGCCATGCCCATAGTGCCGAAGAGGTGCATGCGATGTCGCTGGGGAATTTGCATGGCGAGTATGCGACGGTGGTCAGCACTGCATGTGTATTAAAGGCTGACTGAAATACCTGTAGGAACGAGCTTGCTCCGGGCGGCGTTCCGACGATAGCGGTCTGACTGACACATTGATAGTTAATGTGCTGCCGTCATCGCGAGCAAGCTCGCTCCCACAGGAGGCGCGGTGATTCAACAGGCGAAGCGAGCCTTCGCCCGAAGCATCAAGCGCCGTGGCACTTCTTGAATTTCTTGCCGTTGCCGCATGGGCACGGATCGTTGCGGCCGACGTCTTTCAGGGCATTGCGCACCGGTTCCTGGTGAGCATGGCCGCAGTTCGGGCCGTGGACATGGCCGTGGTCGTGAACATGGTGGTGATGGTCATGATCATGATCATGATCATGATCGTGGTTGCAGTCAGGGCCGTGGACATGGGGTTGCTGGGTCATCGGTGTTGCTCCGGAATTAAATCGGCGGCGATTATCACGCCATTGCGCGCCAGGTGCACGTAGTGGGCGATGAATATACCGGTTTCCAGTTCACCTTCCAGACGATAGGGAACGGGTTGATCGGATTTTTTCAGCAGTTTGGCCAGATCACGGACCTTGGACCACAGGTTGGTGCGGATCGGCACCTTGAAGTAAGCGCTGTGCCTGGGGCCGATGGTGAACCAGTGTTCGTACTCGCCGTCGGCCAGCAGTATGTCACCCAGGTGAACGCGATACTCCAGACTGCGCACCGTCAGGTCGCTGTCGTTGGGGTTGTCGATGCGAAAGTGCAGGAGGAATTTCTGTTCCAGCAGTTTGGCGCTGACCACCTCGATCTTCACCAGATGGACCTCGGGGTCCGGCAAATCGTCGCCGAACCACGATGCACAGCCACCGAGTCCCAGTGTCAGGAACAACGTGAGCAGATAGAGTGCGCCGCGGCGGATGATCATCGTGGTGTTTCTCCCTTGAGCCCCAGTCTAGACCCAAAAGATCGCAGCCTTCGGCAGATCCTGCGTGGTGGACAGGCAATCCATGTCCTAACTGCTGAAATACCCTGCACAACACTTCTTGAACTTCTGCCCACTCGCGCACGGGCAGGCGTCATTGCGCCCGGGCTTGAGTTGCACGGTGGGGTCGATGAAATACCAGCGACCGGTGTTTTGCACAAATGACGAACGCTCGCGGTGGCTGTGCTCGCCATTGCTGTCGTGCCAGCGCGCGGTGAAGGTCACGAAAGCGTGTTCAGGTTGGCCGCCCAGCACTTCGGAGCTTTCCACCTCAAGGCCCAGCCACGTACTTTGCGCGCTCCAGTCGCAGATCGATTGACGGTCCAGACCGGCCTGCTGGGCGGGCAGGGTGGTGGCCACCAGATAGTCGACCAACCCCAGCACGTAGGCGCTGTAGCGCGAGCGCATCAAGGCTTCGGCACACGGCGCCGGGTGTCCGGCATGGTAGTGACCGCAGCAGGCGTCGAGCAGGGTGCCGCTGCCGCAAGGGCAAATGGATGTACTCAAATTACCACCAGTATTTCCCGAAGTTTTCCGGATTGGCCCAGAAGCGCGAATTGAGCCAGTCGGGGACTTGTTTGTATTCAAGCAGATCGTAGGTAAACAGGGTCAGGACCTGTTCGTCCCGTTGAAAGCGTTCGCTGGCTTGCAGGGCCAGGGAGAAAAAGTCGGTTTCCTGCCAGTCACAGGCCGGCAGGTCTGCCAGCACTGCGATGCGGCTGGCGTTGAGGTTGCGAATGCCGCCCAGCAGGTTCAGGCCGTCGCGCTTGGGCAAATGCTCCAGGCAATCGACCACCAGGGCCAGGTCGAAACGGCGGGCCGCCAACTCGGCGGTCAACGGCCCGGGGGCCGCGAATGCGACGCTGCTGTCCGGGTGAGCGAGTTTGAACGCTTCCAGTGCCGGGAACTCGCTGGCGCCGATCAACAACAGGCGGGCGGGGGCATATCGGTCAAGTAAAGCGGCCAGTGCCTGCTGCGGCGTGCGTGAAGAAATACCTGCAATCATCGAAGATCCTCAATCAGATCTGCCAAGACTAGCCTGCCCGAACGTTCGGGCCTAGAGCAGCCTGGCGACAAAAGCGCCAGCCTGTCGTTAATACACGAATAAACAGCATGGCCTATTGCTGGCGGAGTTTAAAACTCGGGTCTTTACTACCTGAATCGGTTCTAAGCCGATCCTTCAGGAGAAAACTAGATGAGCATAGTTCGGACAGCATTACCTTTGGTTCTGCTAACCAGTGTCTTGACTGGTTGCGCAGGTTTGCAGAAAACCGACTGGCCGACCTGTGCGGCGGTCGGTGGTGTCGTGGGTGCGGGCCTCGGTGCGACCGAAAGCTCGGCATGGGCAGGGTATGGTGCTCTGCTCGTCGGCGGTACGGCAGCGGCTTATTGCTGGGTGCACGGTGATGGCGACGAAGACGGCGATGGTGTGCTGGATAGTCGCGACAAGTGCCCAGGCACGCCAAAAGGCGTTCAGGTCGATGCCAACGGTTGCCCACCACCGCCACCTGTGGTCGAAGAAGCGGTTGTGGTCAAGGAAGAAACCATCGTCATCCGCGATGTTCACTTCCAGTTTGACAAAGCCACGCTTACTGCGTCCGACAAGCAGGTACTCGACAAGATTGCCACTCGCCTGAAAGCGGAAGCCCCTACTGCTCAACTGACCGTAACCGGCCATACCGACAGCGTGGGCAGCGACACCTACAACCAGAAACTGTCGGATAAACGCGCCCACTCGGTGGTTGAATACCTCATCGAGCAAGGTGTACCTCGCAGCAACTTCGTATCGGTTGTCGGTGCCGGTGAAAGCCAGCCGGTTGCGGACAACAAAACCGCTGACGGCCGTGCACAGAACCGTCGTACGGAAATCAAAATCCAGCGTTAACCCCCTCGCATCCGCGCCTTGTGCAGTCGCGGATGCGGGTCTTTACTCCTGTGTAACCGGTATTGGCCGGTGACACAGGAGCTTTCAATATGATCGTTCTCTCAAGGACCGTCCTGCCGGTTCTGCTACTTGGCAGCCTCTTGACCGGCTGTGCGACCCACAGCGATGGCACTGCCCCCCTCAATCAACGAACCTGGCCAATTTGCAGCCTCATCGGCGGCCTCGTCGGTGGTGGTCTGGGCGCAATCGAGAGTGGCGGTTGGGCCGCGGGTGGGGCGGCGCTGGGTATCTTGTCCGGCGGCTTGATCTGTTATGCCCAGGATGGCGACGAAGACGGCGACGGCGTTTTCGACCGACGTGACCGTTGCCCTGAAACACCTGCCAATACCCCGGTCGACCATCGCGGTTGCCTGGCGCCGCAGTATCCGGCCAGCGTCAAATCCGAGCCTGCGCAATCCGAAGTCATCACTCTGAGCGATGTACTGTTTACCTTCAATCAATCCGACCTGACCCCGACGGCGAAGAGTCAACTGGACGCCTTGATGAGCAAGTTCGAGGATGCCGATGTGGTCAGTATCAAGGTGGTCGGCCATACCGACGGCGTCGGTTCGGATGCCTATAACCAGGCCTTGTCGGAGCGGCGTGCCAGCAGCGTGGCGGAATACCTGTTGAGCCAGGGTGTCGCGCCGAACAAAGTCACCAGCGAAGGCAAGGGCGCGAGCCAACCGATTGCCGATAACGAAACAGAAGAAGGCCGTGCGAAAAACCGTCGCGTGGACCTGCATATAAACCGCTGAGCCAAGAGATAGAGCCGTCGGGCGAAAGGTGTGATCACTGCGACGGCCGTTCGGCGGCCTACATGAAGATTTTTCCGTTGCCCTCTGGCTTATCCCGCGTGGAAGCCGTTACTGTGCGCGCAAACAATAATTCTCATCGGGGGAGCGTATGAAAGTCTTATGGGGGCTGGGGCGGTTATTGACCCTGCTGTTCTGGTCGGTGGTGCTGGTCAATCTGCTCACGCCATTCGTCTTTCCGCTGCACCCGTTGGTCAATCTGGCCGGCAGCCTGTTGGGGTTTATCCATCTGCTGGAAGCGTTGCTGTGCTATCGCAGCCTCCGAGGTCGCGCCCATCCCTGGCTTGACCGTCTGAAGATCGTCATTTTCGGCGTATTCCACCTGCAAACCATTCCAGCCCCCACCGCTTCGAAGGCTTCCCATGCGTAAACTCTGTCTGCTCGCGGCACTCATCAGTCCATTGGCCTGCGCACAGGTGGTGAGTGTCGAACCCAACTCGCTGATGCGCTTGCCCAACACCGCCAGCACCCTGCAACTGGAACGCCTGGAAGTGGCCGATTACGGCACCTTGCTGATTCCCTCGAACGTGACCGAAGTCACTGTGGGTGAGTTGCATCTGGGGCGTGAAGCGCGCATCGCCATCGTGCCGGGGGAGCAGGCGCTGGCGCTGAAGGTCCGTCGGGCCGACTTGTCCGAAGGCAGCCAGATCACCGCCCGTGGCGCCCCCGGGACTTACCAGAAGGCCGCTCGATCCGGGCGCAACCTTGATTTGCAGATCAAGGCACTCAACGCACCACAATTAATCGTTGATGCTCGTGGTGGTGCGGGCGCACCGGGGTTTATTGGTCTCGATGGGGCCAACGGCCAGGAACCGGGCTGCACCTGGGGTCAGGCGGGTCGCGGTGCCGATGGCAGTGATGGCAGCAATGGTCAGCCGGGGGCGCCGGGGGCGCTGGTTAGACTGGCGGTTCCGCACGACTTCCCGGCAGACCGGATCAAGGTTCAGGTGGCTGGCGGTGCCGGTGGCCTGGCCGGCCCTGGCGGCAAACCAGGTGCGGGGGGCAAGGCTAAGGGCTGCCTGATTTACAAGACTGATGGCGGCAAGAGCGGTAAGCCTGGCGCCGACGGGCAGCCGGGGCCTGAAGGTGCGGCGGGTTCGGTGACTGTGCAGCATTTGTAAGCATCACCGGAGTTGTCGGTGAGGTGAATTGTGGCGAGGGGGCTTGCCCCCGTTGGGCCGCGAAGCGGCCCCAATTCCGGCAATCGCAATACTGCTGAAGGTTAGCGGTGTCTGGTTTTACGACTGCTTCGCAGCCGAACGGGGCGATGCGGCGTTCCGACGAGCCCCCTCGCCACAAAAGCCCCTCCGGCTACATTTGCTTTAGAACATCGGCCGAGCCGCCGCTATCGCCACCACAGCCAACCCCACCAGCAGATTGATCCCCACCAACTGGCGAATCCGCCCAAGTACACTGGCTCCCGCGGGCCAATCCTGCTCGGCCACGGCGGTACGCAGTTCCGGCAGCATCAGCGCCTGAATGCGGATAAACAGCGCGGTCATCACCACATACAAACCCATCATCACCTGCACATAACGCGGCGCGGCTTCAAAACCATTGAAATGCATGTGCAGCATACCCACGCCGCTGACTGGCAACAGCACCACCGCCACCCAGACCCAGTGGAAAAAACCTTGAAACACTTCTACCCACAGCTTCAGCCGGGCAGGGCCCTCCAGTGCCGTGATCGCCGCGGGACGCAAGACCATCCAGGCGAAAAACATGCCGCCGACCCAGACCAGGGCGGCCAGTACATGCAGGCTATAAATGAGGCTAAAAGGTGTCATTGGGATACTCCGTTCTGCGCGGGATTAATTAGCGGGGTATGATAGCGGCGATCCGAACCACTGAAAATTTATCCAGCGTTTTTTGCGCCCGACAATCCATGATCAGCACCGAACTCAAAACCACGATCCAGGGCGCCTACTCGCGTTTTCTCGAAGCCAAGAGCCTCAAGCCGCGTTATGGCCAACGCCTGATGATCGCCGAAGTTGCCAAGGTCCTGGGTGACATTGACACCGACGACGAAGGCCGGCGCAGTGGCGACCCCGCGATAGTCGCGGTGGAAGCCGGCACCGGTACCGGCAAGACCGTGGCCTACAGCCTGGCGGCGATTCCCACGGCAAAGGCCGCCGGCAAGCGTCTGGTTATCGCCACGGCTACCGTGGCCCTGCAAGAGCAGATCGTCTACAAGGACCTGCCCGACCTGATGCGCAACAGCGGGCTGAACTTCAGCTTCGCCCTGGCCAAGGGCCGCGGGCGCTACATGTGCCTGTCCAAGCTCGACATGTTGCTCCAGGAAGGTCACGCACAGACCGCCACCGCGCAGTTGTTCGAAGAAGAAGGTTTCAAGATCGAGGTCGACGAGGCCAGCCAGAAGCTGTTCACCAGCATGATCGAGAAGCTCGCCGGCAATAAGTGGGACGGCGACCGCGACAGTTGGTCCACCGCCCTGGAAGACGCCGACTGGGCGCGCCTGACCACCGATCACAGCCAGTGCACCAACCGGCATTGCCCGAACTTCGGCCAGTGCGCCTTCTACAAGGCCCGCGAAGGCATGGGCAAGGTCGATGTGATCGTCACCAACCACGACATGGTCCTGGCCGACCTGGCCCTGGGCGGCGGCGCGGTTCTGCCGGACCCGCGCGACACCATCTACGTGTTCGACGAAGGCCATCACCTGCCAGACAAGGCCATCGGCCACTTCGCCCATTACACGCGCCTGCGCTCCACCGCCGACTGGCTGGAAACCACCGCCAAGAACCTCACCAAGCTTCTGGCCCAGCACCCGCTGCCGGGGGACCTGGGCAAGTTGATCGAGCAGGTGCCGGAGCTGGCGCGGGAGATCAAGACCCAGCAGCAGTTCATGTTTACCGCGTGCGAGCAGATTGCCGATTTCAAACCCGGCGAAGACGTTGAAGGCCGCGAGCGCCCGCGTCACCGATTTGTCGGCGGGGTGATTCCCGAGCACATGCGTGAAATGGGCATCGAACTGAAGAAAGGCTTCGCACGGCTGACCGATCTGTTCACCCGCCTGACCGAGTTGCTCAAGGAAGGCATGGACGGCGAGGTCAACATTGGCATCGCCAGCAACCAGGCCGAAGAGTGGTATCCGCTGTTCGGCAGCCTGCTGTCGCGTTCTTCCGGCAACTGGGAGTTGTGGACCGCCTTCACCGTCGAAGACCCGGAGGACAACCCGCCGATGGCGCGCTGGCTGACCCTGGCCGAAAGCGGTTCGCTGTTCGACATCGAGGTCAACGCAAGCCCCATCCTCGCGGCGGAAATGCTTCGCCGCAACCTGTGGAACGTGGCTTATGGCTGCCTGGTGACCTCGGCGACCCTGACTGCCCTCGGCACCTTCGACCGCTTCCGCATGCGTGCCGGCCTGCCGAAAAAAGCCGTGACGGCGGTGGTGCCAAGCCCGTTCCATCACGCCGACGCCGGTGTGTTGCGGGTGCCGAATCTGAACGCCGACCCCCGTGATGCCGCGGCGCATACTGCTGCGATCATTCGTGATTTGCCTGAGTTGGTCGAAGGCTCGCGGGGCACGCTGGTGCTGTTTTCCTCGCGTAAACAGATGCAGGACGTGTTCGATGGCCTGGACCGCGACTGGCGCAAGCAAGTGTTCATTCAGGGCAACCTGTCGAAGCAGGAAACCCTGAACAAGCACAAGGCGCGGGTCGATGGCGGGGATTCCAGCGTGCTGTTCGGCCTGGCGAGCTTCGCCGAAGGGGTCGACTTGCCCGGTGCCTATTGCGAGCACGTGGTCATTGCCAAGATTCCATTCTCGGTACCTGATGATCCGGTCGAAGCGGCGCTGTCCGAATGGATCGAAGCCCGGGGCGGCAATCCGTTCATGGAAATCTCCGTGCCGGATGCCTCGCTGAAACTGGTCCAGGCATGCGGTCGCTTGCTGCGCACCGAAGAAGACCGCGGCACCATCACCTTGCTCGACCGGCGCCTGGTGACCCAGCGCTATGGCAAAGCCATCCTCAACGCGTTGCCGCCGTTCCGTCGAGAAATTTCCTGAAACACCGGTGGGCAGTTTTGCCCACCGCGTTGTCTATCTCTCTGCCATCGCTTTTCCACTGGCCCATTGAAGGTCGTTAGGGAGAATTTCGTTCTCATGATTTGCCGTTCGTTGCCTGCCGTTTTTGCCCTGATGTTCGCAACACCTCTGCTGGCCGCTCCCGCCAGCCCGCAGACTCTGTTCAACTTTGTGCGCCCCGCCGACGTGGTCCAGGTGGCGACTCAGGACGCCAGCCTGCCGCAATCCAACGCCGAGCAAACCCCCGAGGGCGAAGTGCTGCGCCGGGTGACGTTCAACCCGGTCGCCCGGCCGACGTTGCGTCTGACCCCGCAAACCGGTGCCTGGGACTGGTCGCAGTCGGGCGTCATGAGCCTGCGGATCCAGAGCGCGATGAACTGGGCCTTGACCTTGTACGTGACGATCCAGAGCAACGACGGCAAGACGCTGGTCAGCCGCGTCGATCTGCCGGCGGGGCCTGCGCAAACCCTGTTGGTGCCGCTGCAAGCGACATCACCGCTGAACCAGGGCATGAAGGCCGGCCCGCCGATGCCGATGACCGTCGAGGGGCAGCGTGTGTTGCTGGCCAGTAGCGCTGGGGAACTGGATCGCAGCCAGGTGGTGTCGGTGAGCTTGTCGATGGACCAGCCGAAAGCCGCGCAAAGCATCCTGCTGGAGCGCTTTGGTGTGCAGGACAGCGAGTCGGTCACCCAAGCCGTCTATGGCGGATTGGTGGATGCATATGGCCAGTCGACCCGGGCCAAATGGCCGGAAAAAATCAGCAGCGATGAACAACTGAAAGGCGTTGCCGGCAAGGAGCAGCAGCAACTGAAAACCTGGCTCGCCGAGCGCGACAAGTCTTCCCTGGACAAATTCGGTGGTTTGACCAAAGGCCCGTCATTCAAGGCCAGCGGCTTTTTCCGCACGGAGAAGCGTAACGGTCGCTGGTATCTGGTGACGCCCGAGGGGCATCCGTTCTATTCCCTAGGGGTCAATACCGTGGCCCCGGATGTCAACCAGACCTACGTTGCCGGTCGCGAGTGGATGTTCGAATCCCTGCCCAAGGCTGACGAGGCCCTGGCCAGCCACTACGGCGAGGGTGACAACCGTGGCGGTAACGGTGCCGATCAAGGGCGCGGCTACAATGCCGGGCGCTGGTACGACTTCTACGGTGCCAACCTGCAACGCCTGTATGGCGATCCGTGCGCGAAGGGTAGCGATACCAAGGCCGGTGTCGCCGAAGCGGCCAAGACCGAAGCGACAGAAGCGAAAGTCGCTGAGCAAAAACCTGTCGAACCGTGCAATGCGCTGTTCGACGAACAACGCTGGGCCAGTCACACCCTTGATCGCTTGCAGGCCTGGGGCTTCAACACCATTGGCAATTGGAGCGCCCCCGTACTGGGCAACGCTGATCGCGTGCCGTACACCTTGCCGCTGTCGATCGTCGGTGACTACGCCAGCATCAGCACCGGTACCGACTGGTGGGGCGGCATGCCCGACCCGTTCGACCCGCGTTTCGCCATGGCCACCGAACGTGCCGTGGCCATCGCCGCCCGCGATCATCGTGACGATCCGTGGCTGATTGGTTACTACGCCGACAACGAACTGGCCTGGGCCGGTCCCGGCGATGACCCGAAAGCCCGATATGCCTTGGCCTACGGCACTTTGAAAATGACCACCGACGTGCCGGCCAAGCGCGCGTTCCTCAAGCAACTGCGTGACAAGTACCGTAACCAGGCTGGCTTGTCGAAAGCCTGGGGCATTGATCTGCCGGCCTGGGAGCTGATGGAAGATCCGGGGTTTGTACCGCCGCTCCCGAGCGCCGAGCACCCGGAAATCGAAGCTGACTTCAAATACTTCCAGAAGGTCTTTGCCGACACTTATTTCAAGACCATCTCCGACTCACTTAAATGGCACGCGCCGAACCAGCTGCTGCTCGGCGGCCGTTTCGCCATCAGCACGCCGGAAGCCGTGGAGTCCTGCGCCCAGTATTGCGACGTGTTGAGTTTCAACATGTACACCCTGCAACCCCAGGATGGTTACGACTTCGCCAAACTGCGCAGTCTGGACAAACCGGTGCTGATCACCGAGTTCAATTTCGGCTCGGCTGATCGTGGGCCGTTCTGGGGCGGCGTCACACCGCTGGTGAAGGAGGAGGACCGCGGTCCGGCGTACGCCAACTTCCTCAAGCAGGCCTTGAGCGAGCCATCGATTGTTGGCGTGCATTGGTTCCAGTACCTCGATCAACCGGTTACCGGGCGCTTGCTTGACGGTGAAAACGGTCACTTCGGGTTGGTGGGCATTACTGATCTGCCGTTCCAGGGCTTTGTCGACAGCGTGCGCAAGAGCAACCTGACGACAGTCGAGCAATTGGGCAAAGAGGCCGAGAAGGCTGCGGCCGCCGCCGACAAAGCCAGCCACGACGCCGAGGGCGGTCGCAAGGCCGAGGCCGGCAAGGGGCCGGGGAAGGGCGCTGGTGGGCATTCCGGCAAAGGTCATTAATCGCTGAAACCCTGTGGCGAGGGGGCTTGCCACAACCATCCAGCCCAATCCTGTTCCCAAAACCCTCAAGGGCTGGAACAATGCCCGCCACTTTGTAGAGCGTTAATCCGGGGAGTTGCGGGTGCAGATTCAGGGTCATTACGAGCTTAAGTTCGAAGCGGTGCGAGAGGCGTTCGCGGCGCTGTTCGACGAAACCCAGGAGCGTGGCGCAGCGTTGTGCATTCAGGTCGGTGGCGAAACCGTCGTCGATCTGTGGGCCGGCACTGCCGACAAGGACGGGGCCGAGGCCTGGCACAGCGACACCATCGCCAACCTGTTCTCCTGCACCAAGACCTTTACTGCCGTCACCGCGCTGCAACTGGTGGCCGAAGGCAAGCTGCAACTGGATGCCCCGGTCGCGCGCTACTGGCCCGAATTTGCCGCCGCCGGCAAAGCGTCCGTGACCCTGCGACAATTGCTCTGCCATCAGGCCGGTCTTCCGGCGTTGCGCGAGTTGCTGGCCCCCGAAGCCCTTTACGACTGGCAAACCATGGTCGACGCTCTGGCTGCCGAAGCGCCGTGGTGGACGCCTGGCGAAGGCCACGGTTATGCGGCGATCACTTATGGCTGGCTGGTCGGCGAATTGCTGCGCCGTGCCGACGGTCGTGGACCGGGGGAATCCATTGTCGCGCGGGTCGCCAAACCGTTGGGCCTGGACTTCCATGTCGGCCTGGCCGACGAAGAGTTCCATCGCGTGGCGCACATTGCCCGCGGCAAGGGCAATGTCGGCGATGCCGCCGCCCAGCGCCTGCTGCAAGTGACCATGCGTGAACCAACGGCCATGACGACCCGGGCGTTCACCAACCCGCCGTCGATCATGACCAGCACCAACAAACCCGAGTGGCGACGCATGCAACAGCCGGCCGCCAATGGCCATGGCAATGCCCGCAGTCTGGCCGGGTTCTACGCCGGCCTGCTCGATGGCAGCCTGCTGGAAAGCGAAATGCTCGATGAACTGACTCGCGAGCACAGCCTCGGCGAGGACAAGACTTTACTGACCCGGACCCGTTTCGGTCTGGGTTGCATGCTCGATCAACCGGACGTTGCCAATGCCACCTTCGGCCTTGGCCCGCGGGCGTTTGGTCATCCGGGCGCTGGCGGCTCCATCGGTTTTGCTGACCCGGAGCACGATGTGGCCTTCGGATTTGTGACAAATACCCTGGGACCTTACGTCTTGATGGACCCACGCGCGCAAAAGCTGGTGCGGGTTCTGGCCACTTGTCTGTAAAAGCGGCTATCGGGTTCCAGGGCTGGAACCCGATAACCTTTTCAGTTTCAAACCGTCTGTTTATACCGGCCAATCTGGCCTGATTTTTTTGACTTCATTTTTGTGGAAATCCAATGTCATCCAATAAAACCCTCGCCTTGGCCCTGTGCTTCGCTATTACCGGTTGCGCACAGACTCCACAGAAAGACGCGACGGCACCTGTCACCAAGACTGAAAGCGGCAGCCACTGGTACTGGCCGTTCGGTTCCGACGAGAGCGTCGGCAAGCCCGTGGTCAAGCCGGAGGTGAAGCCTGCAGTCAAACCTGTTGCGGTGGCCAAGGCCGAAACCGATAGCGGCAGCAAGTGGTACTGGCCGTTCGGCGGTAGCGAGCAGAGCGCCGCCAAAGCTGTGCCGATGCCAGATCCAAAAGTCACCCAGGCCTGGCTTGACGACTACGAACCGCGTCTGCGCGAGGCGGTCAAGGGCAGCAACATGCAACTCGAGCGCCGCGAAAACGTGCTGGTGGTGACTGCGCCGGTCGAAGGTTCGTTCAACCCTGATCGTCCGGCCATGCTGCTGCCGGTCACACTCGGTCCGTTTACCCGCGTTGCCAAAATCCTTGAAGCCGATCCAAAGACTGCTGTTTTGATCCTCGGCCACAGCGATACGTCCGGCGCGGCGCCTGCGAACGTCAAACTGAGCCAGGAGCGTGCCCAGGCCGTTGCGGCGATTTTCCGTCTCAGTGGTTTACAGCGTGATCGCCTGATGCTGCGTGGCCTGGGCGGTGATGCGCCGCGCGCCGCCAACGACAGCGTGCAAGGGCGTGCGTTGAACCGCCGCGTGGAGCTGCTGGTGACCCAGCAAAACACCATGGCCGCACTGCTGAGCAAGTACAACATGCCGGCGCCGGCCCCTGTGACCAGGGTCACTGCCGCTGACGTCAAGCCGGTCGCCAAGCCTGTGACACCGGCCCCAGCTGCGAAAAAAGCGACGGTCCCGACCACGAAAAAAGCGCCAGCGAAAAAAGCACCGGCCAAGAAATCACCTGCGAAAACCGCAACGCCGGCGAAAAAGACCACGCCAGCCAAAGCCTCCGCGGCTGACAAGAAAGGCGCCGCCACCGATACTGCAAAGCAGTGATTCGTTAACCAAAAGGAATGCGCCATGACCCAGGGCCTGGCTGATATGCGTCGTGACTACACCCGTGATGGCCTGACCGAGGCGCAAGCCCCGGCCGAGCCGTTTACGCTGTTCCACCAGTGGTTCGCCGACGCGGTGAAAACCGAACAGGCACCGGTGGAAGCCAACGCCATGACCCTGGCCACCGTTGACCGGGACGGTCGACCGCACTGTCGCATTCTGTTGCTCAAGGGCCTGGACGAACAGGGCTTCACCTTTTTCACCAACTACGAAAGCGCCAAGGGTCAGCACCTGGCCGCGAATCCGTTCGCGGCCATGACGTTTTTCTGGCCGGCGCTGGAGCGCCAGGTGCGCATCGAAGGGCGGGTGGTGAAGGTGACGCCTGAAGAGTCCGACGCCTATTATCAAGTCCGTCCGCTGGGCAGTCGCCTGGGGGCCTGGGCATCGCCGCAGAGCCGTGTGATCGCCGGTCGTGGCGAACTCGAAGCGCTGCTCAAGGACACCGAGCAACGTTTCAGCGAGACCCAGCCGCATTGCCCGGAACACTGGGGCGGTTATCGCCTGCTACCGGAGCGCATCGAATTCTGGCAGGGCCGCCCAAGCCGCCTGCACGACCGCCTCAATTACCGCCAGCAGGGCGCCGGCTGGATTCTTGAGCGTCTGGCACCCTGAGCAGTCTACCGACCGGGATAACCTGCCGCAGCGGCCTCCAGCCACTTCGGCAGGTCTCGACGCTTGATCTTCTGCGCCTGAGCGCTCGCCAACCGTTCGAGCATGAAGGCTTTTTTCTGCTCATCCTTGCCCGCCAGCGCTAGCGCCAGGTCGCGGTCCATCCAGCGTTTTATCCGTACGTACAGCCACCAGTGGAAATACAGTCCAGCGATGGTAGTAACGAAAATGATAAAGTAGTCCATGAAAATCCTTGGCCAATGGGGAAGTTTTCCGATTTCGCCGCTACTGTGTGAGTTCGTTGAGGCGCCTTAACGGGGCCTGAATCAAACCAATTTTACCCGGGCGGTGCCGTGACAGGCGTCAAGCTGCGGAGTTTAATGAACATCTGTTTCTTTGGAGTTGATGCTATGCGTAAGTCTGTTCTGCTGGTTGCTTCCTTTTCCACGATGGCGATGTTGCTCACTGGTTGCCAATCGAGCCTGACCGGTGACTCCTACTCCCGTGACGAGGCGCGTCGCGTGCAGACCGTTCGCATGGGCACCATCGAAGCATTGCGTCCGGTGAAAATCGAAGGCACCAAAACCCCGATCGGCGGCGCTGCTGGCGCAGTGGTCGGCGGCGTTGGCGGCAGCTCCATCGGTGGCGGCAAAGGCAGCGTCGTGGCTGCGGTCATCGGCGCAGTCGCCGGCGGCCTGCTCGGTTCGGCTGCTGAAGAAGGCCTGACCCGCACCCAGGGCGTGGAAATCACTGTGCGCGAAGACGATGGCAGCATGCGCGCCTACGTTCAGGAAGTTCAGCCGAACGAGGTGTTCCGTGTTGGCGAGCGTGTGCGCATCGCAAGTGTGAATGGCACCAGCCGCGTTTCGCACTAAGCGCAAACACCGGATAAACAAAAAACCCGATCAGGTGACTGATCGGGTTTTTTGTTTTTCAGCTGCGGTGAGTCTTGATTGGTGCCAGGCGTTATCGCGGTTTATCAGGATGTCAGGCTGGAGCTCTTGCGGCTCGCCATCGCTGTCACCACATAACCGATCAGCGCCGCCAGAATCGAACCGGTCAAGATCCCCATGCGGTCCATCCCGGCGAAATCACTCACGCCCGGCTCAAAGGCCAGCGAGCCGACAAACAGACTCATCGTGAAACCAATGCCGCAGAGAATCGCCACGCCCAGTATCTGGCCCCAATTGGCGCCTTGGGGCAGGGCGGCGATACCGGTTTTCACGGCCAGCCAGGTCAGGCCGAGGACACCGACGGTCTTGCCTAGCAGCAGCCCGATGGCGATGCCCATGGGGACGTGGTGAGTGAAGCTTTCGACGGTGATACCGCTCAGGGACAAGCCGGCATTGGCAAACGCGAACAGCGGCAGAATGCCGTAGGCGACCCACGGGTGCAGGGCGTGTTCCAGGGTCAGCAATGGCGAAGGTTCGGCATTTTTCGTGCGCAGCGGAATGCAGAACGCCAGGGTCACGCCGGCCAGCGTGGCGTGGACACCGCTCTTGAGCACGCAGACCCAGAGGATCAAGCCAATGATCATGTACGGCCCGAGCTTGACCACGCCAAGCCGGTTCATCCCGATCAGTGCCGCAATACAGGCTGCGGCCAGCGCCAGGGACAGGGTCGACAGCGCGCCGGAATAGAAGATCGCAATGATGATGATCGCGCCGAGGTCGTCGATGATCGCCAGGGTCATCAGGAACAGTTTCAGCGAGACCGGAACCCGTTTGCCCAGCAACGCCAGTACGCCAAGGGCGAAGGCGATGTCGGTGGCGGTCGGGATGGCCCAGCCGTTGAGGGCTGGTGGCGTGTCACGATTGAGGTACCAGTAGATCAGCGCCGGCACCACCATGCCACCAATGGCGGCGGCACCGGGCAGGACGATTTGCGACGGTTTGGACAACTGGCCGTCGAGGACTTCGCGCTTCACTTCCAGGCCGATCAGCAGGAAGAACAGCGCCATCAGGCCATCGTTGATCCACAGCAGCAACGGCTTGGCGATTTTCAGCGCGCCGATCTGGGCCACCACGGGGGTGTCCAGCAGGCCGTTGTACAGCCACGACAGCGACGAGTTGTTGATGATTAGAGCCAGAACGGCAGCAGCGATCAGTAACAGACCGCTGGCAGCTTCCAACTGAAAGAAACGCGTGAAAGTGCTACGCAGAGGCAAGGTCGCTCTCCATCTGTGAATTCAAAAGGTGTTACACCCTAACAAGTACTGTTAGTTGTTAAAACAAAAGTTATATTCTTTTTTGTTATATGTCGTTACAGAGTAATCCGCCTGTACCGAGCTGAGCCTAGCAGTTGCAGGGCGTATTGGACTTCAGCTGTACCTGTGCTGGATGTAGGTTTTTTCCTAAGCTTGTTGGATGAGCCTTGTTAAAAGGCCGACTCCTGCCCGATTCAATGAGAAAACCATCATGAGCGACAACCGACAGTGGTCCCGCGAAGCGATCCGGATCATCGAAGCCGATTTCCAGCGCAGCGCCGACACCCACTTGATCCCCTTGCCGCTGCCGGGTTTTCCGGGCATCGAGTTGTACTTCAAGGATGAGTCCAGCCACCCCACGGGCAGCCTCAAGCACCGCCTGGCCCGTTCGTTGTTCCTTTATGCGCTGTGTAACGGCTGGCTCAAGCCCGGCGCGCCCGTCATTGAAGCTTCCAGCGGCTCCACGGCGATTTCCGAAGCGTACTTCGCGCGTATGCTGGGCTTGCCATTCATTGCGGTGATGCCGGCGACCACGTCCAAGGAAAAGATCGCGCAAATTGCCTTCTACGGTGGCCAAAGCCACCTGGTGGACGATCCAACCCAGATCTACGCCGAGTCCGAGCGTCTGGCTCGAGAACATGACGGACACTTCATCGACCAGTTCACCTACGCCGAGCGCGCCACCGACTGGCGGGCAAACAACAACATTGCCGAGTCGATCTTTCAGCAGATGCGTTTCGAGCAGCATCCCGAGCCGAGCTGGCTGATTTCCAGCCCCGGTACCGGCGGCACCACGGCCACCCTGGGCCGATACGTGCGCTATCGCCAACATTGCACCCGCGTGCTGTGTGCCGATGCCGAGCGTTCGGTGTTCTTCGATTACTACCA
Source organism: Pseudomonas sp. P1_F7 (assembly GCF_056405655.1). NCBI lineage: Bacteria > Pseudomonadati > Pseudomonadota > Gammaproteobacteria > Pseudomonadales > Pseudomonadaceae > Pseudomonas > Pseudomonas sp. P1_F7. Next base: position 10,634 of record NZ_JBFUBR010000016.1, on the reverse strand, counting down.
GACCGGCGATGCCAACCTGCGACTGGACCACGGCTCGCGCATCGAAGGCATTGGTCGGCCGCGTGTGGAAGCGTCGTTTCTGCCCAAGGTGATCGACGCGATGGTCAAGGTGCCGGATGCCTTGTCGCTGGCGGCCATGCACTACCTGGCGGAGCGTCTGGGACGGCATGTGGGCGGGTCGAGCGGGACCAACCTGATCGGCGCACTGATGGCCGCCCAGCACATGAAGGCGGCGGGGGAGACGGGGTCGATGGTGGCGATTCTGTGTGACAGCGGCGAGCGCTACGCCACGACCTATTACGATCAGGACTGGCTCAAGGCTCAGGGGTATGAATTGAGTGGTTTGATGGCTGCGGTAGCGGCGACAGTGGAGCGGGGTGAGCCGTTGCCGGCGTCGGTACTGCGCGCCAATATCTAAGGCGCTGAATACCAATGTGGGAGCGAGCTTGCTCCGGGCGGCGTTCCGACGATGACGGATTAAAATTCAACACTTGTGCTGACTGATTGACCGCTATCGCGAGCAAGCTCGCTCCCACAGGGTTTTGCATTGTTTCCGGGATCGGGTATCAGGCTTCCAGGCCAAGGATATCCCGAGCCACTGCCTCTGCAATGCGAATCCCGTCAACACCCGCCGACAGAATCCCGCCCGCATAACCGGCGCCTTCACCGGCCGGGAACAAGCCCTTCACGTTCAGGCTCTGCAACGACTCGTTACGGGTAATGCGTAGCGGCGAGGAGGTGCGGGTCTCGATGCCGGTCAACACCGCGTCGTGCAGCGAGTAACCACGAATCTGCTTCTCGAATGCGGGCAAGGCTTCGCGAATCGCTTCGATGGCGAACGCCGGCAGCGCCAGCGCCAGATCACCCAGGGCTACGCCCGGCTTATAGGACGGCTCGACGCTGCCCAGTTCGGTGGACGGTTTGCCCGCGATAAAATCGCCGACCAGTTGCGCCGGCGCTTCGTAGTTGCTGCCGCCCAGCACGAATGCATGGGACTCCAGGCGTTCCTGCAACTCGATACCGGCCAGCGGGCCGCCCGGATAGTCGACTTCCGGGGTGATGCCGACGACGATCCCGGAGTTGGCATTGCGCTCGTTACGCGAGTACTGGCTCATGCCGTTGGTGACGACGCGGTTCGGCTCGGAAGTCGCTGCCACCACGGTGCCGCCCGGGCACATGCAGAAGCTGTAGACCGAACGGCCGTTCTTGGCGTGGTGCACCAGTTTGTAGTCGGCTGCGCCCAGTTTCGGGTGGCCGGCGTACTTGCCCAGGCGCGCACGGTCGATCAGCGACTGCGGGTGCTCAATGCGGAAACCCACCGAGAACGGCTTGGCCTCCATGTACACGCCACGGCCGTGGAGCATGCGGAAGGTGTCGCGGGCGCTGTGGCCGAGGGCGAGGATCACATGTTTGGAGTGGATCTGCTCGCCACCGTTGAGCTCGACGCCGACCAGTTGGCCGTTCTCGATCAACACGTCGGTGACACGCTGCTGGAAGCGCACCTCACCGCCGAGGGCGCGAATCTGCTCACGCATGTTTTCCACCACGCCGGTCAGACGGAACGTACCGATGTGCGGCTTGCTGACGTAGAGGATTTCTTCCGGGGCACCGGCCTTGACGAATTCGTGCAGGACTTTGCGACCGAGGAATTTCGGGTCCTTGATCTGGCTGTAGAGCTTGCCGTCGGAGAATGTCCCCGCGCCGCCTTCGCCGAACTGCACGTTGGATTCCGGGTTGAGCACGCTTTTACGCCACAGGCCCCAGGTGTCCTTGGTGCGCTGGCGTACTTCGGTGCCGCGTTCGAGGATGATCGGCTTGAAGCCCATTTGTGCCAGCAGCAGCCCGGCGAAAATCCCGCACGGACCGAAGCCGACGACGATCGGACGCGCACTCAGGTCGATCGGTGCCTGGCCTACCGCTTTGTAGCTGACATCCGGTGCCACGTTGACGTTACGGTCGTCGGCGAACTTGTGCAGCACCGCCGCCTCGTCGCGAACTTCAAGGTCGATGGTGTAGATGAAGCACAGTTCGGAGGACTTTTTGCGCGCATCGTAGCTGCGCTTGAACAAGGTGAAATCGAGCAGGTCATCGCTGGCAAGCCCTAAGCGCTGCACGATGGCAGGGCGCAGGTCTTCTTCGGGATGGTCGATCGGCAACTTGAGTTCGGTGATTCGTAACATGGCGGGATCCGGTTCGCGGGGCGCACAACTGCGCCAGGGCGTTTGAAGCCCGCGATTATAAGCCTCAAAGGCGCAGGCCTGTGAGGCTTAAACGATCAGTCGTCGCGCGATCCGCCGAAATACCCGCAACCGCGCTGCACCTGGCCGTCGATGCGCAGTTCGGCGCTCATGTGCTGGATGCTGCCGGTGCTGCTGTTGACGCAACGTTGTGGTGCAACCCACAGTTCGATGTGCTGGTTGTTGGCTTCGGTGCTGAGGTTGAAACGGCCATCGCCCAGTTGCTCCTCGACGTAAGGCACGGCTAACGGCGGCTGGCCGGCCCGGTCGAGGACCATGCCTTTGCCGCTGACTTTTACGCTCCACTCCGGGGTGTGGCCGGCGGCGCGCAGGATCAGCAGTTTGAAATTCGGATCGTCGCACGCGGTGCCCGAGCGCTCGACGCGGTACAACTGCTCCAGATCGAGCTGGCCGTCACCGCCGCTGCCGGCCACAACCCGCCCGCGCACGTCGGCAAACAGCTTGCCCTGCTTGTCCGCCAGGCTTGCAGCCTGCTGCAGGACGCTGGTGCCGCCCGTGTCGTTGACCACGTAGCGGTTTGTCTGGTTGCACGGTTGGAACAGCAGTTTGCCGTCCGCCGCGGTCAACTGACCTTGCATGCGTGTCTGGCCGACATGGGAGGCGCTCTGCCGTTCGCCCTCGAACAACTGGCAAGCGGCGAACAGCGGAAGCAGGACAACGAGGACTAAGGAACGGGCAACACGCATCTTGGGGTCTCCTGACAAGTGCCGCCACGTTACTTAGCCTGACCGTTCATCACAACCCGTTATTGCCTCCACTTTGTACAGGCACTGGTACAACCTGTGTGCTTTGGTCTTCAGATGTGAAAGGTCTGACCGGTCTGCAACCCTTCCACGCTCTTGGCGTAGGCCAAAGCCACATCCGCCGCAGGAACCGGCTTGAAGCCACGGAAGTACGGCGCGTATTTGCCCATGGCTTCGATCAGGACGTTCGGGCTGATCGAATTCACACGCAGGCCGCGGGGCAGTTCGATGGCGGCAGCGCGGACGAAGCTGTCCAGTGCACCGTTGACCAGTGCTGCCGAGGCACCGCTGTAGATCGGATCGTGGCTGAGTACGCCGGTGGTGAAGGTGAACGATGCGCCGTCATTGGCGAACTCGCGGCCGATCAACAGCAGGTTGACCTGGCCCATGAGCTTGTCTTTCAGGCCCAGGGCAAAGCTCTCTTCGGTCATCTCATTAAGCGGGGCAAAGGTCACGTTGCCCGCGGCGCACACCACTGCGTCGAATTTGCCGGTCTGTTCGAACAGTTTGCGAATCGAGGCGCTGTCGCTGATGTCCACCTGGAGGTCGCCGCTGGTGCGACCGATGCGGATGATTTCGTGACGTGGCGACAGTTCTTTGTCGATAGCCGATCCGATGGTGCCGCCTGCGCCGATCAAAAGAATTTTCATGGAGGCTGATCCTCATTGTGGGTTGAACGAGGTATCAGTTTAGGGTGGATTTTTCTGTAGATAAGCGCACTAATAGGCAACCTTTGGTTTTCAAATGGAAACAATCCATGAGCGAAATGGATGACCTGGCCGCGTTCGCCGTATTGATCGAAGCGGGAAGCTTCACCCTGGCGGCGCAGCAACTGGGTTGCAGCAAAGGCCAGCTGTCCAAGCGCATCAGCCAGTTGGAAGCGCAGTTTTCCGTGGTGTTGTTGCAGCGTACCACCCGCCGTTTGAGCCTGACCGCGGCCGGTGCTGCGTTGTTGCCCCAGGCCCAGGCGCTGGTGGTGCAAGTCGAACGGGCGCGCCAGGCCCTGGCACGTCTGAAGGACGACATGGCCGGCCCGGTGCGGATGACGGTGCCGGTATCGCTCGGGGAAACCTTCTTCGATGGCCTGTTGCTGGAGTTCTCCGCCAAGTATCCCCAGGTGCAGATCGAGCTGGAGCTCAACAACAGCTACCGCGATCTGTCGCGTGACGGCTTCGACCTGGCGATTCGCTCCGACGTGGCCATTGACCAGCGACTGGTGGCGCGTCCGTTGCTGGCGTGGCAAGAACTGACCTGTGCCAGCCCGGCCTATCTGGAGCAATACGGTGAACCGTTGACACCCCAGGAGCTGGCCGAACATCGCTGCCTGCTCAATAGCCATTACAGTGGCCGCGAAGAATGGCTGTATCACCAGCAGCACGAGTTGTTGCGGGTGCGGGTGTCAGGGCCGTTCGCCAGCAACCACTACAACCTCTTGAAGAAAGCCGCACTGGTCGGTGCCGGTATTGCGCGCCTGCCATCCTACTGTTTGCCAACAGAACTGGCCGACGGGCGTTTGCGATGGCTCCTGCGCGATTATCAGACCCGCAGCATGCCGATGTACCTGGTGCATCCGTATCAGGGCGGATTGCCCAAGCGCACGCAGGTACTGGCAGATTATTTGATCGGGTGGTTCAAGCGCAGTGGGGAGGTGCTGGATCGGTTGTAATCCACCACTCGCCCACAGGGATCTCTTTGTTGGTGAGATAGTGGCAGGCATAAAAAAACGGCCCGAAGGCCGTTTTTTGTTTACCGCAATGGCTCAACCGCCGAGGTACGCTTCGCGCACTTTCGGGTCGGTCAGCAGTGCTTCGCCGGTGCCTTGCATCACCACCCGGCCGTTCTCCAGAACGTAGGCGCGGTCAGCGATTTTCAGCGCCTGGTTGGCGTTCTGCTCGACCAGGAACACGGTCACACCATCCTTGCGCAGCTGTTCGATGATGTCGAAGATCTGCTGGATGATGATCGGTGCCAGGCCCAGCGACGGCTCGTCGAGCAGCAACAGCTTGGGCTTGCTCATCAGCGCACGGCCGATGGCGAGCATTTGCTGTTCGCCGCCGGACATGGTGCCGCCACGCTGGGCGAAGCGTTCTTTCAGGCGTGGGAAAAGTCCGAGGACCTTGTCCATCTGTTCCTGATAATCGCCCTTGTCGGTGAAGAAACCACCCATGGAGAGGTTTTCTTCCACGGTCAGGCGGGAAAACACCCGACGACCTTCCGGCACCACGGCAATGCTCTTGCGCATGATCTGCGAGGAGTCCTGGCCGACCAGTTCCTCACCCATGTAGCGGATGCTGCCGCTGTGGGCCTGCGGCGAACCGCAGAGCGTCATCAGCAGGGTCGACTTGCCGGCACCGTTGGCGCCGATCAGGGTCACGATCTCGCCCTGACGGACTTCGACGTTGACGCTGTGCAGGGCCTGGATCTTGCCGTAGAAGGTGGAAACGTTTTCGAACTGCAGCATTTACGCTTCCCCCAGGTAGGCTTTGATCACTTCAGGATTGTCGCGGATCTGTTCCGGCGTACCGTTGGCCAGGGGGGTGCCCTGGTTGATCACGACGATGTGGTCGGAAATGCTCATGACCAGTTTCATGTCGTGCTCGATCAGCAGCACGGTGACGTTGTGCTCTTCACGCAGCAAACTGATCAGCGCCTTGAGGTCTTCGGTTTCCTTCGGGTTCAGGCCGGCGGCCGGTTCGTCGAGCATGAGGATCCGCGGGCGGGTCATCATGCAGCGGGCGATTTCCAGACGACGTTGCTGACCGTAGGCCAGGGTGCCGGCCGGACGGTTGGCGAACTCCTTGAGGTGAACCTTTTCCAGCCAGTACTCGGCGTACTCCATGGCCTCGCGTTCGCTTCTGCGAAATGACGGGGTCTTGAACAGGCCGGACAGGAAGTTGGTGTTCAGGTGACGGTGCTGGGCGATCAAGAGGTTCTCGACCGCGGTCATGTCCTTGAACAGCCGCACGTTCTGGAAAGTACGCACCACGCCTTTGAGGGCGATCTTGTGGCCGGGCAGGCCCTCGATGGCCTCTCCGTCCAGCAGGATGCTGCCGCCGCTCGGCTTGTAGAAGCCGGTCAGGCAGTTGAACACGGTGGTCTTGCCGGCGCCGTTGGGGCCGATCAGTGCCACGACCTGCTTTTCCTTCACGCTCAGGGCTACGCCGTTGACCGCCAGCAAACCGCCGAAGCGCATGCTCAGATTTTCTACTTTAAGGATCTCGCGGCTCATTTACGCAGCTCCATGTGAGGACGTTGCATGGGCAGCAGACCTTGAGGACGCCAGATCATCATCAGCACCATCAAGGCACCGAACATCAACATGCGGTATTCGCTGAAGTCACGCATCAGCTCGGGCAACAGAATCATTACGACGGCCGCGAGGACCACGCCTAATTGCGAGCCCATGCCGCCCAGCACCACGATGGCGAGGATGGTGGCCGATTCGATGAAGGTGAATGACTCCGGTGTCACCAGACCCTGACGTGCGGCGAAGAAGCTACCGGCAAATCCGGCGAAGCAGGCGCCCAGGGTGAAGGCCGACAGCTTGATCACGGTCGGGTTCAGGCCCAAGGCACGGCAGGCGATTTCGTCTTCACGCAAGGCTTCCCAGGCACGGCCGATCGGCATACGCAGCAGACGGTTGATCACGAACAGCGCGAACAGCGCCAGCAACAGCGCCACCAGGTAGAGGAATACCACCTTGCTGACCGGGTTGTAAGTCAGGCCGAAGTACTCGTGGAAGGTCTGCATGCCTTCGGCGGCCGTTCTATCGAAGCTCAGGCCGAACAGCGACGGTTTGGGGATGTTGCTGATGCCGTTCGGTCCGCCCGTGAGGTCTGTCAGGTTACGCAGGAACAGACGGATGATCTCACCGAAGCCCAGGGTCACGATCGCCAGATAGTCACCGCGCAGACGCAGTACCGGGAAGCCCAGCAGGAAGCCGAACGTCGCAGCCATCAGTCCGGCGATGGGCAGGCAGATCCAGAAGCTCAGGCCGTAGTAGTGCGACAGCAGCGCATAGCTGTAGGCACCCACCGCGTAGAAACCGACGTAGCCCAGGTCGAGCAACCCCGCCAGACCGACCACGATGTTCAGACCCAGACCGAGCAGCACATAGATCAGAATCAGCGTGGCGATATCCACCGCACCGCGCGAGCCGAAGAACGGCCACACCAGAGCGACCACAATCAGCCCCATGATGATCCAGCGTTGGGTGCTGGGCAGGGTCATGAAGTGGCTGACCTTCGGCGAAACCAGCGAGCCTTTCGGCGCTGACTTCATCATGGTGCTCCACTGCTTGTCGAACAGCACCCGCAGGAACATCAGCACCGAGCTGGCGGTGATGATGAACAGCGTGGAGGTACTGGCACCCAGTACTTCGAGGTTGATGCCGGCGATGGACAGTTTCAGACCGAGTACCGGATAGGCCACGGCCCAGACCAGCAGGGCGCTGAACAGCGCTTGTTTAAGATTCCTAGTCATACTTTCTCAATCTCCGGACGCCCCAACAGGCCGGTTGGCCGGAATAACAACACCAGAACCAGAAGGCCGAAAGCCACTACGTCCTTGTACTGGTCACCGAATATATCGGCGCCGAATGCTTCCGCCACCCCCAGCACCAGACCACCGAGCATGGCGCCCGGAATGCTGCCGATGCCACCCAGTACCGCCGCGGTAAAGGCCTTGAGGCCCACCAGGAATCCGGCGTTCGGGTTGATCACGCCATACTGCATGCTGAGCAATACAGCCGCCACGGCCGCCAGGGCGGCACCGATAACGAAGGTCAGGGCGATGATGTTGTTGGTGTTGATGCCCAGCAGGTTGGCCATCTTGATGTCTTCGGCACAGGCCCGGCAGGCACGTCCCAAGCGTGAACGCGAGATGAACTGGGTGAGGCAGAGCATCACCACCAGGGTCACAACGAACACCAGGATCTGCATGTAGGAAATCAGCACTTCCTGTGCTCCGCCCGGACCGAAACTGAAGCTGCCCGGAATCAGGTTGGGGATCGATTTGTCCTTGGAGTCCTGCGAGAGCAGTACGGAGTTTTGCAGGAAGATCGACATGCCAATGGCCGAGATCAGCGGGATCAGGCGGTTACTGCCCCGCAGAGGGCGGTAGGCGATCCGTTCGATGCTGTAGCCGTAGGCACTGGTTACAACGATGGTCGCCAGGAATGCGGCGGTCATCAAAAGTGGCAGAGAATGGATACCTAGCATGGCCAGTCCGGCAAGGACGATGAAGGCCACGTAGGAGCCGATCATGTAGACCTCGCCATGGGCGAAGTTGATCATTCCAATAATGCCGTAAACCATTGTGTAGCCAATGGCAATCAGGGCATAGGTGCTGCCAATGGTCAGACCATTAACCAGCTGTTGGAAGAAGTGATAGATCTCAGGCATTACAACGCTCCTAAAAACCTGATACGCATTTCACTGGTGGAGTCATGTTCCGGCCCGGGCTGTGTGGTCTGTAGCCACCTTCGCACGAGCGTTTGCCAGCGAACCGCTGGTGACGGTTTTAAGATTTTCAGGTAAGTCAGCTCCCGGATCGCGGGACTCTGACCCATTAACCTCGTAAAACAAAGCCCACTGCTTGCGCAGTGGGCTCTATTACTTATGGAGCCAGTTTACTGAGGCGAAACTTCGGTCTTTGGTTTACCGAAATGCCACTGATAAACCACGAACTTGAAGTCTTTCAGGTCGCCCTTTTCGTCGAACGACAGGTCGCCGGTCGGAGTCTTGAAGGTGCCTTTGTGAATGGCTTCAGCCACCTTGGCAGTGTCTTCGCTCTTGGCGGTCTTGATACCTTCGGCGATCACTTCGACGGCCGAGTAGGCCGGGAACACGAACGGGCCGGTCGGGTCCTGTTTCTTGGCGGCGAACGCCTCAACCAGCGCCTTGTTGGACGGGTCCTGGTCGAAAGACTTCGGCAGGGTCACCAACAGGCCTTCGGAAGCATCCTGGGCGATTTGCGAGATGGAGTCGTTGCCCACACCTTCAGGCCCCATGAACTTGGCGTTCAGGCCCTTTTCCTTGGATTGACGCAGGATCAGGCCCAGTTCCGGGTGGTAGCCGCCGTAGTAGACGAAGTCGACGTTGGCTTGCTTGAGCTTCTGGATGATCGAGGAGAAGTCCTTGTCACCCGCGTTGAGACCTTCGAACACGGCAACCTTGACGCCTTTGCCTTCGAGGGTTTTCTTCACGGAAGTGGCGATGCCTTCACCGTATTGCTGTTTGTCGTGCAGCACAGCAACGATTTTCGGTTTTACGTGGTTGGCGATGTAGTTACCGGCGGCAGGGCCCTGGGCGCTGTCCAGGCCGATGGTGCGGAACACCATTTTGTAACCACGTGCGGTGATGTCCGGGCTGGTGGCAGCAGGGGTGATCATGATCACGCCTTCGTCTTCGTAGATGTCCGAAGCCGGTTGGGTGGAGCTGGAGCACAGGTGACCGACAACGAATTTCACACCATCGTTGACCACTTTGTTGGCGACGGCCACGGCTTGTTTAGGGTCGCACGCGTCGTCGTATTCCTTGGCTTCGAGCATCTTGCCATCGACGCCGCCCTTGGCGTTGATCTGCTCGATGGCCATCTTGGCACCGATGAACTGCATGTCGCCGTACTGAGTGACCGGGCCGGTTTTAGGGCCGGCGATGCCGATCTTGATGGTGTCAGCTGCGAACGAATGGCTGGCAACCCCGGCCAGAACCATAGCGGCAAACAGTTTGGAAATCTGCTTAGTAGCCTTAGTCATAGTGCTCCACTCTTACTGTTGTAGTTTTTATAGTCCTGGCGCCGTTGGCAGCAGAACCGGGTCAGATATCCACGACATCCCCCGGAAATGCCCCCCGGCAACTGTACCGGTACAGTGTAGAGCGCCGATTGTCAGCCTGGGAAGGCGGCGCCGGGGGACAAAACCTGCAAGTGTCGCTTTATTGAAAGAAAAAGACAGAATTGCGGCGGGGTGTTGAAGGGCTTATAGCYGGATTCAGTGCATTCCCTGGCTTTCCTGCGCTTTTCATTTCGGTCACTCAATTGCATCCGGGTTTTTCTGCCAGACCACCGACGTTATCATTCGCGTCGATTACTTTTCCGGACAGTCCCATGAATCAAGAACCTAGCACCCTCTATGCCAAGCTGCTTGGTGAAACTGCATCTATTACCTGGAAAGAGCTGGAGCCGTTCTTCGCCAAGGGTGCCCTATTGTGGGTCGATCCTGGCCTGGATCTGATCGCCGCCGCTGAGGCAGTGGCTCAGGATGAAGGGGAGAAAGTGGCTGCCTGGCTGGCCGCTGACAAGCTTGCCAAGCTGTCTGAGACGCGGGCGCTGGATCTTTTTGAGCGTGATCCGCAGTTGTGGGCCGTGGTTGTTTCGCCGTGGATTCTGGTCCAGGAAAGGGCGCAGGCTTAAAAGGTTGCACCTGATTGGTGCGGTCCTTTCAAGGGAAAAAGTGTGTAGCCGAGTAGCGTGATGGCATGTTGCCGTAGAGAAAGGCCACAGCTTCACGGTGACGTAAACGTAACGGGAACAGTTGAGAGGGCAACTGAACGGCTGCTCAATTGTTTCTGAATGTTGATTTGCAGTGAATTCAAGGCCGCCATCGCGAGCAAGCTCGCTCCCACAGTTGACC